>CAZZDZ010000145.1:0-13560 GCA_964652675.1 uncultured Pirellulaceae bacterium | reverse complement strand
AGGTTTCTGGTGCGATCGACGAAGACTTGGCATCCAACCTAGCTGTGCCGCAAACGGGTCAGATAGCGCCGTCGGCCGATTTCCGATTTGACACGTTCTACATCCAAGGAATTCACTTTGGATTGTCGTACGTTTACTAGCTAATGTTGCGTCAGGCTTAAATTCAAGAACTTAGTTCTAACGTCGGCGTACAAACAAACCCGTAGCCGCCAACAGCAGAAAGCCCAACGATGATGGCTCAGGGACGGCAACCGCGGTCGCGGTGAAAGTCAGAGATTCCAAACCGAATCCATTGCCAGCAACGAATGCCAATGTGAACGTCTGCCCTGTTGTAATCGATTCGTTGACCGTCAAAACATCGCCGGTTGCGACAGTCGCATTCGTGAAGCTAATCGTGCTGCCACCACCTGCAAAGGACAATTGACCTGCATCCCCGCCAGCATTCGTGATGCGATCAAAATCAAACGTGTCTAGCGTCAGACTTGACAGCGGAACAGACGAAGTTACCGAAAACAAAATAGACTCGATTCCCTCGGCTCCGTCCAAGGCATCTGTCGAATCTGCGCTACCAGGCGCATTGATTCCAAAGTTACCTCCGCCAGATGCAGTCTGATTAAACTCGTCAGCGGTGAACCCATCGACCTGAGAGATCGCCGTTAGATTCAGGGTGATTCCGTCAACCGTTACCGATGTCGTTCCCATCGACGTTCCATCAAGGTCGGCGCCAGCCGTTCCGAGGAAGTCGAAAGTGACGGTCGCCCCCTGAACGTTTGCACTGGTGAGGGAAACGAGAAGGAGTAAGACGAAAAGTTGTGGTTTGAAAGTCATACCTGCGCCTGAAATCTAGAAGTGTTTCAGGACCGATATTACCACATGTACAGGTTGCTATGTGTGCATACCCCCTGTAGTCGACAAAACTTCACATCAGATTCACATTTAGCCGTTTTTAGTACGAACTGCGGCGTGGAACTTGGCTCTAAGGGGCTGGGAATCCGCTACTAAATTGCGTTTCTCAAAGACCAGCGTGTCGTAAAACGCCTAGCAGAAGTCGTCAAGACGTTCGGCAAACCACATAACACCGAAAGTCTTGACGACTTCCGCGGTGGCTTTTTCAGCATTGGATCACTGTGTTTTTGGATGCGACAAAAACGCGTCGGACCGCTCCAAGACACTACTTGGCAGGTTGTGTTCGATGATGGTGCTTTCGAGCTGCATCGAATCTTGGGATGACGGGGCTAAGAAATCAGCTGGAGATGCCGTTTCAACTGCCGGATTCTCGAAGTGATCCAATTGCAAAAGAGTCCCGTTGGAGTGACGCAAATTGATCAATGACAAACTGTATGTTAGCTGAGCTTGTGCCAATTCCTCTTCCGCTTGCGTGACTCGCGCTTGAGCTTGCAGCAGTGATTCGAGCATCAAGGTTGCGTTGTTGTCACGACCGCCTAAAGATTTCCAACGAACTTCCAGCGTTTCCACTTCGGTTTCAGCAGCTTTTCGTGAACGATTTTTCGCGGAAAGTTCTCGGTAAGATGTTTCGACTTCGCGAACAGCCACTTCGACTTCGGCTTTCACCAATTCCAGCGTTGAGCGATAGCGTTCGGTCAACTGTATTTTTTCTAAGTGACGACGTCGTACATTTGCTGACGCGGCCCGACGTCCCACTGGCATTTCCCATTCAAATCCAACGCTGTAGCTGGGACCGCCGTCGCGGAACTGATCCAAAAAAGCGTCACCAACACGTGACCTGCCTTGAAGCCCGGAGACATAGGTGTTGGTTACCAAGTTCAGCACGGGCAAAATTTCGTGCTTGGCCATGTCCAGTCGAATGCTTGACGATCGGATCTCCTTGACCGCTGCGCGTACTTCTGGGCGATTCTTCAATGCGATCGCAAAATGCTGGTCTAAAACAGGAGCGATACGGTCCAAAGTCGGATGCTCCAGCGGCAAAATTTCGCTTTGCGAATCCAGCTCCGGAGAATTGATTAACGCACGCAAACGTGTCTCCGCGTTTTGGACGGCCGCGCGGGCACGGATCAAATCGCTTCTGCGAGACTCCAAAGCCGCTGTGGCCTGAACCAATTGGGATCGCTGCGCGTCGATGGCTTGACGGTTGGTAAGTTGATCGACGTAGAATTGCGTTCGCAAATACAACTTGACTCTCTGAGCAAGTTTGGCACGTTCAAGATACAAGGACCAATACCCGCGAGCGACTTCTAACAAATGCTGTTGCAACTGCCGTTTGTACTCGTCGGTTGCTCGATTGACATCGATCTGTGCGAGCACATACAAACTGGTGTTGTAGACTTTGCCACGTCCCCGCAGTAGCGGCTGAGTGTATCCAAGTGTCAGACGAGCGGTGCCTTGGTTGTTTGGGATAAAGAACTGCGAGTTGGTGTTTTGATGCCCAAGTCGCTGACTGATGTCGAACGTTCCACCGCCAAGTAACCGTCGACGAAAACCGGTGGCACCGTTGATATTGCGGTCTATGAAGCGGTCACCGGTTCCACCAACGGTCAATGAACTGCCAACGGGGTCGTTGATATCAGACCAAGTGGCGTCCAAGAAGTGCGTCCAGTCGAATGCCGCTGCGGCTTGAGTCACGGCGGTTTCGCGGATTTGCGGCGTCTTGGCGTAGACGCGAACTTGCGCAGAATTTTCTAGCGTCAGTTGAATCAGTTTGTTGACGCCAGCGGGGACACTGCGAAGCGACGCATCCAATTGGCGCTCAGCATGTTCGCGCCACCAGGGGTATTCCAGCTCGGCAGCTTCTAAGGGTTGAAGTTCGCTTGAGTTTTCCAACGCATCAAGAACTCGCGACACGTCGAAATGAGCATTGCCATCGCTCGCCGCAGCTTCGTTCGCTGCATGCGTATCGGCGGGTGTTGGCACGCCTGAATTTGTAAAGTGTTGGTTGGATCTGTCGAATCTAGAATGAAGGCCTTCTGATGACCCAGGATTCGCACGAAAGTAATCACTCTGCTCTTGTGAGGAGAGAGGATGTGAATCCACAATCGTGTCATCGGGAACCCTGAAAGGTTCGTCAGCAACTGCGATGGACCCGAACGAAATAATGGCAGCAAGCAACATACGTCCTGTTGCTCGTTCCTGCGCCTTCCTGGCTTTGAACATGCGAGATCTTTTCGTTTAAGATTGCAGTCATCCTTGACCACATTGACGAAGTCCAGTTATTGGACGTCTATGGGTACTAACGTCGGAACTTCGCCGCAAAAACTATGTCGGCGAGTCAGCATGTCGTACTTTTGATTCAACAAGTCCATGCGCTATAACTTGTACCAGCGGAGTTAGCGTCAAAGTTTTACTGTAGACGTGATCACTGGTGTCGCAGGGGGCAACGCAAGTTCAACGAACTATGAAATGCGTTTGATTAAAACTGGCAGCCAGCGTCATAACCGGACTAACCTTCCCAGTTCACCATGATCTTTGAACCAACTACGTGGACAGGGCCGCGTTGGCTTTGGTGAACGACTTCAGCGTAGATCGTGTCACTTTGCCCCTCGTCTGATGCTGTCATGTCTATCTGGCTAGCATCATTGTGTGCAGGATCGTTCTTTAGGGATTGGACGAACTGAATGCTGACGCATGGGGTGCGGATCGGTTCGGTGACCAGGAACCCGATGCCTGAAACACTGACATCGCGACTGAGCCCTTCAATCGCTTTGCCAATCGGATTTAGTTCATTGTCGCATGGTTGAACGACAATCGGTTTCATCACCTGTTTTCGAACCGAAATTCGCTTGTCGTTCTCCTTTGGCAGTTCAACTTGCTTCAGGATTTCCGTGATCGCCTTCAAGGCGGCTTCTGGATGTGGGAGGTTCGTCACAAGGTTCATCAGAATGCCCGGTTCCGGTTGAGGATTAGTCAAGAGTCGACGATTCGTGTCGCCGAAAAACACTACAACACAAACAGGGCATTGGTGTACCCGTAGAGGGAACCCCCACTCATTTCAGGCCTCCTAAACTGATCGACTGTCAGAACCCTAACAATTTCTGCAGCGGAATTGCCCTGAAGACCAAGTTCGCCGTAGCCAATTATCATCGGCAAGTGACACCATTAGCTTTCAAATTCGAATACCAACACGCTGCGCCAGCAAGTGAATCCTGGGCGTATACAGGAGATTCACTTGCTGGCGCTGCCAGTCTGTGAATTTTTGGTAACCCGACGCGTGAGCGAGGGACCGAGTCAAGATTGATTGTAGGCCGGACCGAGGACGCGATACGTGCCGGAACAGCGCAAACGCCTCCATTGTGTCGCAGACATCAGGCTATCAACGACGTTTCTACTTGCGTCCGAAGTTCCGTCAGTTGCAGCGCTTGCTCGGTCCGGCCTACCCCAAAAGCGCAACTTCAAAATTTACGCGTCGCGTTTCTGTGTTGCTGATCTCGATCGTGACTTGGTACTCTTCAATACAGTCATTGCTCTGAAGCCGAAGCCACCCGCAGGGAAGGAACCCATGCTCTATTCAACGATATTCAGATCAACAGCGATCACAGCGGCTGGTTTGATTGCCACCACATTGGTGGCCATTTCAACTGCATTTGCACAAACCCCTGTATTTCAGAACGGAATCCAAGTCGCCAATCCGGTTCCGACCGTGGTTCCTCAGCAGATCGTGGTGACTAATCCCGTTAAGAGCGCGACAGCGAAAATCGTTCCCCCTGCGAAAGCTACCGCCACTACAAAGAAAACTGCCACTGCCAAAGCGGTTGTATCTGCGAAAGCGATTAAAAGAGCCGCTGAACCTGCCGATGTCGTGAAGGTCTACCCGGTCGGAAATCTTGTTAGCACGACAGCCATCCGATCGATGCCGTTTGGGAAAACCACGCTTGAGCGATGGCAATCCGAATATCCAGAAACGATCGAGGCGCTTGATGAACTTGGATCAATCGTCCAATCAATGTGTTCAAGCGAACCGGCTGCGATCAAGGCGTATGTTCCTTCGCTCAGCCTGATCGTTCGCCATACCCAAAAAGGTCACGACGAAATCGAGAGCCTACTGCGTTCGCTCGGTCAGCAGCAGGAACCGTCTATCGAAATGACTTACCGATTGCTTTACGTCGAATCGCCGCCCAAGTTGGGCAAGGAGCATGACGAATCTGACCTTGCTAGAATGCAAAATCTGCTTTCCAAAAAAGTGCTAAGCGCTGACGAAACGGCAGAGCTGCAAAAGTTCATTCCGAAGCAAAATGGGATGGAGTATGCGACGCGTAGCATTACGATGAGGCCTGGCGTCCGGACGCCCTGGTCTGTTTTCCATCAGCCGTACACAACGTTGGGAAGACATGACCAGAAATCAAAAACAACTCAGTTGCGAGTCGATTTCTTTGTCGATGAGGCATCGGGCGATCAAATCGAATTTGGCTCCGAAGTGCTTACGTTGTCCCACGGCGAGTCGGGATTGATGCACGCCTATGTAGATGGCAGCTCCATGACTTGGCTGATCAGCGCAAAACCGATCTCAGACGACGCCGCTGAATCTCCAACGCAAAGTGAAAGCGTTCCACAAATCGCAACGAAGCCAAAGTAGCGACATGAGTCGGCGCAAGATAGATTGGGTACACGATATGCCACATAGAGTATTTGTAATGCTTGGGTGCTTCATGGCGTCCATCTTTTCGTCGTTGGTCGCGGTTGCAGCCGAATCGGAAACGCAGCGGCGCCCAAATATTTTGTGGTTTGTTGTTGACGATATGTCAGCGAATTTTTCGTGCTACGGCGAAACCACCATCGATACGCCGCATGTGGATCAACTAGCCCGACAAGGCATACGGTTTACTCGCGCCTACGCGACCTCCCCGGTTTGTTCTACCTTTCGTTCTGCGATGATCACCGGGATGTATCAAACGACGATCGGCGCCCACCATCATCGTAGCGGCCGCGGAGAACATCGGATTTTGCTGCCCGATGGCGTACGGCCCGTGCCCGCGATCTTTCAAGACGCTGGCTATTTCACTTGCATGGGAAGCGGATTGCCAGGAATCAGTGCCAGTGGCACGGCAACCAAAACAGATAAACTTGGCAAGACCGACTACAACTTTGACTGGGACAAATCGATCTACGACAGTCACGATTGGGCGGGCCGCGACAAAGACCAACCGTTCTTTATGCAAGTTCAATTGCACGGTGGCAAGATTCGTGGTTCTTCGGCCGCCAAATACGCCGAAACTGAAAAACGCATGGCCCAGTTCGGTGGACCGACGGCGCCCGAAGATGTCCAGTTGCCACCCTACTATCCGCGCGACGGCGTCCTGCTGCGTGATTGGGCCACGTACTTGGATAACGTCAAATTGACGGATCACCACGTCGGCAAAGTCATGCAGCGACTTGAGCAAGAGGGTTTACTAAAAAACACGTTGGTTGTCTTCTTCACCGATCACGGTATCAGCCACGCACGCGGCAAACAGTTTCTGTACGACGAAGGGACTCATATTCCTCTGGTTATTCGCGGCCCGGGAATCGATGCGGGCCAGACACGAACCGATTTAATCGAACACATTGATATTGCGGCCATGTCGTTGGCGTTCGCCGGCATAGATGTACCTGCGAAAATGGAAGGAGACGACATCCTTTCAAACAGCTACCAGAAAAAGAAATACGTCTTCGCGGCTCGAGATCGTTGTGGCGAAGCGGCCGATCGCATTCGTAGCGTGCGAAGCGACAAGTATCTGTACATCAAGAACTTTTATCCACAGCGTCCACTGCTGATGCCAAGCAACTACAAAGATGCCAAGCTGATCCTGGTTCGATTGCGCGAACTGCACGCGGCTGGAAAGTTGAGCCCGCTAACCAAACAGTTGCTGTTTTCGCCGACACGTCCTGCCGAAGAACTTTATTTGTATGGCAGCGATCGATGGCAAACAACGAACTTGGCCAACGATTCCAAACACGCAGACGCATTGGTCACACATCGACGTGCCTTAACGAAGTGGATCGAAGAGACCGGCGATCAAGGCCCCGAAACGCCGGAGGTCTATGTGCTGGAGACGGAAGACCAGATGAAATCGACGAAGAACAAAGCGTCTCGAGAACAGTATCGAAAGAATAGCGAAATCTACAAACAGTGGGCCAGAGAAGGCAAGTAAAAGACTGCGCAGCTTTGCTTTACGCGGTCAGTTCTTCGCCAAACACTTCACGTTGTTCACGATAGACCGTTGTGGTTTGCAGCAGCTGATTCAATTCCGATAGGCGGTAGTGCGGTACCATCGAATACAGATGGTGGGCTAAGTGCAAATCCATTCCGTATGGAAAAACGGCCCACTTCATTACCCAAGGTACTTCGGCGTCTCGTGTGTTTCGAAAGCGACCAGGCAACGTATGGCTATGCTGGATATCTTCTCGCAGCACCATCAGAAACGAAAACGTTGTCGCCAGCGGAAACACCCAAAGCAAGTAATATGCCATCACAAATGGCAAGCCGGTCGTCAGCCGCAAATGCACCAAACCACTGAACAGCAATGTGATGTAGGTCAGACGCCCAAAAGTTGCCCACCTTGGATTCAAATACGATTTCAAGGAACCTTCGATCAACGAATTTCGCGGCACAAAATGCAGCACGACCAAGGTTACTACCGTGACGATGCCTGCCCACGGCCAAACCATTTGCGGGCGGTCAGTGAAATAAACAAACCCGAGGCCTGACAAAAACACAATCAGGTATCCCAAAAAGATCGCGCTGGCGACCCACGATCCAGGGCGTCGAAACTTCGCCATCACTCCGGTCAGCAAAGCCAGTCGCAACCGAATCACCAAAAACCGAAGTTGATTGGGGATAGCCAGCGCCGGACCGATCAAGCATCTGCGAATGAAATCGCCCCGTTCCATTGGCGGTCGGTACTGATGTCCGCACACAGACATATACGCATAGTCGGGATCAAGTTCGGGATCGTTGGTGTGCTGGTGATGGGCCAAGTGCTGTAAGCGATAGTTGTACGTCGTAATCCAAATCGGAAAAAAGCAAAGCCAATCGCTAGCCAGTTCATTCAAAGGCTTGCTCTTGAAAAGCGCAAAATGGCTGGCCTCGTGCCCCAACATCACCAGTCGATGTTGACCAATCCCAACCAGAACCGAGATGAGTATCGCGGCGGGGATGAACAGCCATGTCGAAATCAACGACTGCGCCCAACACGTGCTGACTGCGAACCCAAGCCCAAGAACCAAACCCAAATACAAATACTCGGTTGCCAGATAACGCCAGTTGGTCCAGTTGTCCAGCTTTCGCATCTGCGTGATTTGTTGCGTCAATTGCTTGTCGCGCAGTTCGGAAAGATCATCCGGGCTACCTGCGTTTGCGTCGTTTGAATTGGGGGCGACTGTGGCTGAAGTGCTAACCATTATGCGGTTGGTCGTAAGTAAACGTGTTTTGCAAAAATCTAATTCTTGATCAAGTTGCCCGTTCCGCTTCACCGCTGGGCGACAGCGCTTCGCTGGACGCCAACGCTTCGTTGGGTGAAACCGCTTTGCTGGGAAACGGTTTTCCTGCAAACAGCGAAAGGACTGCGGGTAACAAAATCATATCGGCCACCAACGCGATGACCAGCATCGCAGTGATCGCCCAGGCAAAGTTTCGGATCACCAACATATCGCTTAATGCAAACGCCAATTCTCCGGCCGCGCCGATCGCGGTCGTGTGCAACATGGCGGCTCCGCATTCCGGTAGCGTCCTTTGAATCGGCAAGGATACATTGGAAAGGTTGCCTCCATGATCTCGAAACCGCATCAAAAAGTGAGTGGTATCATCAACCGCAATCCCCAACGCGACGCAGGCGGTCATCGCGATCGCCAGATCTACCGGAAATTGTAGCCAACCAAGTGCTCCAAACAGGATGATAATCGGAAAAAGGTTCGGCACCATCGCAATCAAGCCAAGTGAAAGCGATCGGAGAACCACAATCAAAACGGGCGTGATAATGACAAATGCCAGCAGAAAATTACGAAACAGGTCTTCAAGCAAAATCGTCTGAGCGCTGTGAAAGAGGTGGTTCTTGCCTGTGTACGTCAATGTGGGGGTGGATACACCCTTGTTCCCAGTGTTCGCTTTGGCGAGCACCTTTTCGACGGCTTGGACAACGGACGCTTTTTGCTGGTTCACATTGCTCTCTTGCGTGAACGGATATCGCATGCTGATTCGCCAAGATTCGACGTTTCCATCGATACTCAGATAGCGGCCTTCGGCCAGTTTGTCGCGTTTTTCCGTCAGTTTCTTTCTGAAAACCGCCCGCCGTGCAGAAGCACCCAGGCCAGATCCACCCGGAGCTTTCGGTAGATAATTCTGCAACGAGTGCGTGGTCTGCACCGTCGACAAAGACTGAATCGCGCCCTGAATCTGCCGAACCAAACCTGCGCGTTGACCAAATCCTTTTTCACCTACGTCATCGAATGTGATCAAGAATTCGGATTGATCAATCGGCCCCATCCGCGATTCCAACCGCGATAACGAAGTGATGATTTTGGAATCGGGATCGAACAACATATCCACGTCGACTCGCGCGATCAGCGCAGGCAAACCGAATGCCGCACCGATCATCAATGAAATTCCGACAAACGAAATCAGCGTACGTTGCCGTTCAACCCAATACCCAACCAACGGCCAAGTTCGACTGTTAAGCGATCGGGCCGCCAGCTTTCGTTGACCGCGTTCACCGAATTGCGACAACAGCCAAGGGATCACCAACAGTTGAAATAGCAGAGCGAACCCGGTGCCCGTCGCACAGAAAAAGCCAAAGTTGCGAATGGCCGGAAAGCTGCTGCGCACCAGCGAGAGCATTCCGATGGCGGTTGTCACCGCGGAGATCGTACAAGGTTTCCAACCGATCGAAATCAGTTGTTCCAAGTCGCCGATCGCGCTAAGACTGTAGCGAATCAGGTGGATGCTGCCGGACGTGACCAAGACAAAAACCAAGGCCGGAATGATCGCCATCAGACCGCCAAACTTAACCCCAAAAAGAGGAACGATCGCGACACTGCACGCGGATGCTGCGACGGCGGTAGAAAAAACAATCGTCGTCAAAGTCAGGCTGCGCAGGCAATACCACAGCACAAACGTGGCCATCAAAAAAGACGGCAGTAGTAACGTCACGATCGAGTTGCGAATTTGATTGTCGATGTTGATACCCAAATACGGGTAGCCACCAAAAATCACATCATCAAGCTCCAGGCCTGCCACGTTGTTGATCGCCCTATCGATCATTTCCAGCGCGACGCGGCGCGTTGCCGATCCCTTCTTGGTCAATTCAACGATCACGAGTGTTTGATTCGGATCATCCAGGGCATAAAACAGACCGCGGAATCGGCTTTCGACTTGAGCTTTGGACAAACCCAGATCTTCCGATAGCCGTTCGTGGATATCGGAACCATTGACGACGGACTGGATCAACTGCTGGTTGTCTTGAATGTCGACGGACCGCGCAAAATCGGCCAGTCGAGGATCGTCGACCGTACATTGATCCCACGTGACAATCAGAAAATCGTCGGATCCAAATTGCTGCTCGAAACGGTCGTATTCTTGGCGTTCGGCTGAACTATCGGGAAGCCATTGCAGTACGTCTTCGGTGTCTGTCTTGAGGTTCGACAATCCAAGCAGACAGATGCCCAAGCAAAAGCACAAGAACGAAAAATTGAGCATGTCCAGACGAGTGAACCGAGATTTGCCATCCATGATCATCTGTCGCTCTGCTTACTGAACCGATTGCGTTGCGCGCAGTCGATCGACATAAAATTCAAGCAATCGCTGTGCATCGGCCTGTGGAAAATGTTGTCGGTCAAAATTTAGCGAGATTCCCAATTCATCTGCGTAGGTGTTGCACCCAAAAGTTAACGTTGCTGTCGCGGTCGCCGGAGGCACGAGCACGGTCGACTCAAGCAACAGTTCTCCACATTTGACCTTACCTTGCACTTCAGGCAAACCGCTTTTCGCAAATACACGGCCAAGATTTGTCAGGACGCTTGTTGTAATCCGGCGCTGGGCTCTTCGACGCGCCAATTTGGCAATCCAGGGTGATGACGCAATTAATCCGGCCGTCTGGTTCCACGAATGCTCGATTTGCCATGCGCGAATAAAATGTCGCTGACGTGTGACGCTGGTTAATAACTGCTGGGGGTTCTGTAGGAGTTTCGTTGGGGCAGCCATGTAGACCATCGACACGCAGTTCGCGGCAGGCATTTGAACGTGTTTGTCCGTACGCAGCGAAAATGGAATCATCAGGCGAATGTTGCGACTGGGTTTGGCATTTTGCGATTGATTCCAGTCGCGAATCGTCAGAAACAAATCACGGACCAGCAGATCGTTCAACGTCGCACCACCATCGAGTGCTTTGGATACCAGTGACTGCGTGAACCCGCGACTGAAAACGTGAGTTGGTAGGTTGGGCAAAGAATCCGTTTTGACGCTGTCGCTGGTAACTTCTGAAGATGAGATAAAGTCTGCGGTTTGGGCAAACAGTTTGGAAATTCGAATCGGCAAGATCACGGTGGACCGCGCGATGCGTTTATAGATTGGCAGTCGCTTATCGGGCACCGCCGTTCGGTAGGCAAGGGCTTGGTTGTCGATTGGCCGAAGCTCTGTCGAAGCGTCTTTTCCCACCACATTTTGATGGTAACAGCACAGGACGTCTTCGATCATTTGGAACGCCCCCAATCCGTCACAGCAGGCGTGATGAAATTGGAATCGCATTTTGACCCGTGAATCATTCGTGTCATTCGGGTCGCTACCATGCCTGACCCAAACACGCACGCCAAGTTCGCTGGTCAAGTCGATCGATTCGCTGCCGGGATAGTCAAACGGAACGTCGGATTCAGCGATGCTGATGAACGGCTGCGGATCCGTTGCCGGCGCCCATCGCGAAGTTTGTTGCGGTGGTGGTGCGGCCGCGACGTTGGCTTGAAGAAAGGGGTGTCGGCTTGCGGCTGTTTTAATGGCAGCTTGCAGAGCGGTTGGTTTCAGCTGGCCTTGGAAATCCAGATAAACGTAGAAGGTCATCAAGCCCTTCTGCGCGCCATGGATCATCGACCATTCAAAGGGCGTCAGTTCGTTCACATCTACCATGACGATCTGAATCCTAGCTGAATTGCATGGTGGCCGAGGTAAGGCCAGCAGTGTGTCCTACGAACCTAGTTCTTGTCGGACCATATCGGCCAACTGATGAACCGATGGCATTCGCATGATCGAAAAGTGAGTTCCTGGAATAAAGGACTCGGCGATCTTATGCGTTGCATGCGCTTGCCACGCTTCGCGTCGCTCCACGATGTCAGTTTCCGGATCGCTAGGCCACCAAAATTTCATCGGTACTTCGACGGTCCCGACGCGATACTTCCGGACCATGTTGCAGTGAGTTAAAAACTCGGAGGTGAACCGGCAGATGGTCGCGGCGTGTGGACTTTGGCTATCGGTGTAGCCACGTGAGTGAAGAAACTCCAGCATGTCATCGGACGAAAACCGACTCGGCCCAAGACTCCGCTCGGCGATGTCTTCGACGTCTTTCTCCAATCGTGCTTCCGGAACGGTGTTGAACATTCCGATTTCTTGGAATCGATTGGATAGCTGAACCAATCGCAGCGTCAGTTCTTTGTGCGTAGCCGTATCGTCTTCGATCCATCTCAGGTCACTATCAATGAGACCTAAGAACGAAACTTCACGTCCTTTGTTAACCAACAAACTTGAGATTGCCGATGCAACGAATCCGCCGAACGAAAAACCCAATAGCGTGATGGGGCCTTTGGGTTGATGTCGGACGATTAGTTGTTCGTAATACTCGGCCATCAATTCGACCGAAGCGAACTCTTCTTGAGCGCCAACTTTTAGGCGCGATTGAATCCCAATGATCGGATTTTTCAACCGCATTCGTCGCACGAGTTTTCTGTAGATTCCAATGTCGCCTCCCGACGGATGGATACAGAAAAGTGGTGTCCCTTGATCGGAAGCGCCAAGTGGTACGATACAACCGCCCCAGGCAGGTTGCTGTGGACCGTTTTGAGGCGGATGTGGTTGCGTTTGGAGGGGCAATAAAGACTCGTTCATGCCGATAAGTCTAATCTCGTTACTGCGTTTTGTTAGGGGGAATATTGAACGAGTCCCCAGAACAGCGATGTCACCAGGAATTCCTATTTTTACATCGTTTGATTCGCCCGCTGAGGTGCTATTTCGTCGCAGTCGACCGACGGTAAAGGCCCTAAGAGTCGCACTGAGCGATTCAGACGGACCGGCGGCCCGCGACTTTGGCTGGCAAAGATCTTGTAACAGGCGTAGCTTACCCATCTGGGACGACCCAGTACTTTTGCGGGGCAGGGTCGTTACCCTGTCACAGCAATCAACGGCAATACAACATAGCTCGCCCGTTTTCAAAACGGCACGCCCATTTTTTAAATCGGGAACGACGGTGAAATTACGGTTCGCTGATCTGACGGAATTGATTGCCCACACAACGCGTATCGATTCGGCCAACCATTGGACAACTGGAAACTGGACCGCCGCGCAGAACTTCTATCATCTTGCCGGCGCTTTCGAGGGTTCCGTGCAAGGATTGCCGGCGGGTTACCCTTGGGCAGCAC
>CAZZDZ010000144.1:6102-13765 GCA_964652675.1 uncultured Pirellulaceae bacterium | reverse complement strand
TCTTTGTTCGTGTTGTTCGCAGGCCCCGTACCTGCTCCCGTACCTGCTCCCGTACCTGCTCCTGTATCTGCCCCTGTATCTTCCTCAGCGTCTGCATCAGTCTCTGGCTCTACCAACATCGACTCTGGTGTAGGCAGCGCAACTGGCAACAAACCCATCGCGCCAACGTTGAATCGAAAGTACGCTTGTCCTTTCGGCGGGTCATTGGGGGGCCAAGGTTCACTGATTCGTTCGTTGCGTCCAGTCCAAACGCAGTTCTGCAAGATTTCACGCCAAGAAAGCGTCAACCTTTTCGTCGTGTGTGCTTTGATTTCGATCACGCCGCCGTGTAGCGTGCGTGGAATAAACAGCCGCTGCTGAAGCGTTGTCATTGTGAACATCGGCAAGCGAATTGGATGGTCCGTCGCATTGGTAAATTCCAATGCCAAAGTCGAATCGATTTTGTCACCTGGATTTTCCACAGGCTTTTCAACGACTTGCATCCGGCATTCCAGCGGATCTCGCGGCAATCCGTATTTCAGATTCGTACCCTCATCCAACACAATCGTATGAACTTGGTCTGACGGTGAATCGGGCACTTCAACCGTGAAAATCGTCGGACGACCTCCAAGTGCATCGGCGATCAACGTCTGCTTTCCGGTTGCCAGCCCCTTAAGCTTGATCGATTCTTCATTTCGCTTAGGGCTCCATTGTTTCAAGCGGGAGATTTCTTCGGAGTGAACATCTTGTGCTTGATGAATGGTGGTCGCATAGGCTTTCCCCTCTTGGTCGACCACTCGAATGTTGATCGCAGTCATTGATTCTGTTTTTTTGGGATCATCGCCTTCCGCCGCGACCGCCTGGTTTGCGCTTAACCAAGTAGCGACCACCAAGAGGCCGAGAATGAAAAGCCCCAGCACCGCGAGCCAACTGGCCGCAGACGACCGATGTGAATGACCGATGATTCGGTGGATACGATTTCGCAAGCTGCTTCCTCGTACTGACTTTCCACTTGCCGCCATCGCTAGCACGGGACTGCAGGCGCGTTGTTCGTCAATCGCAAGTAACGTACGAGCGTATTCGATTCGATCGCCACCGTGCGTTGTCATCGCCAAGTCGTCGCAGCAATGTTCGCGCTCGATTCGCACGGCCCGCGAGATCCACCAAGTCACGGGGTGATAGAAGAACACGGATTCGATCATTGTCTGTAGTGCATTGGCCAAAAAGTCCCGGCGGCGAATGTGGGCAAGCTCATGAGCCAAAATCAAATCGACTTGTTCAGGCGTTAGTTCGGACAAGACGTAAACCGGCAACAACACGATCGGCTTCAAGATTCCAAATGCGATCGGCACGTTAACGCGAGACGAGATCCGCACTGTGACCTTTCGCATGATCCCCAACTGCTTCGCAATTCGCACCGCATGTTGGTCAACGTCTTGAGAGACAGGTTGATGCCCGACCTGACGCAGACGTCGCATTTCCCAGCAGCTAGAGAGTGGTCGTAAGCTGAAAAGAACTGCTCCCAAGCCCCACAACGTCACCAGTAAATGGATTCGTCCGTGGCAAGAGCGTTCAACACGTTGCCACATTGTCTCGGTCGCCACCATAGTCGGCGCTGCAGCGGGCGCAGCGGTGACGATTTCGCTTTCACTGGACGTTTGGTCAAACTGTGGCGCAACGACCGCAATCGCTCTTTCCAGTTGGATTTCCGGTGTGCTGTTGAGTCCATCAATGTTGACTCTGTCAGTCGCTACGATCAAATCGGGTGATGGTTGAAAGAAAAACGTGGCCGCAGACACCACCACCATTGCGACCATGGCCAGACACCCGGTCGCGTATCGAAACCTAGCTTGCTGCGTCGCGGTGAACAGACCCGCCGCGGAATTCACGATCAAAACACAGACAGCAATCACTGCGAATTGCCACACCGAATGCAAAAGCGTCCAACCGACTCGTTCAACGATCAAATCGATCATGATTTTCTCCCTTCGATTTCATCCAGCCAAGCGCGAATCTCTGCGACCTCTTCGGGTGACGTTTTTTTGTCCGCAAGTGCATGCATCATCAGCGTCGCGGCTGACCCGTTGTACAGCCTTGTGATCAGATCGCTGAGACCTCGTTTTTGAGCCCGTTCGCGTGTGATTGCAGCACGATAAACCATCGGCTTCACGTCTTCATTGCGTTTGACCAATCCTTTTTCGTGCATGACACGCAACATTTTGACCGTTGTCGCGTAATTGGTCTCTTTAATCTCTTCTAGAGCTTGGTGGACTTCGCGGACCGTACTAGGTCCGGAGTCCCATAGAACCTGCAAGATTTGCAGTTCCACTTCCGTAAGATGCGGGGTCACAGGTCGCGCCATCGATCCACCTTTTCTATCTAGAGAATTCGTTCTCCAAACGATAGAGAATGAATTCTCTTGAGTCAAGTGTTTTTTTCGATAGTGGATCGTGGGCGCGCGATCATTAGATGCGGGGCTGGTTTCCCGCTGGCAAGAATAAGTATTGGTATTGGCTAAAAGCCATCGAAGGTGACAGGCTGACCCAAGCCCCCAACGCGCCGATTTACACCTGTTCTCGCGTTCATCAGCGCATCTGCAAAAGATGGCTCGGCGTTTTGGGGAACATCAGTGTGAGATTTCGAACCTCGTCCTGGTCATCTAACAGGTCGAAAAATCACTGGCTTTGTTGGCCGCCATCACTTGGTCTTTGGCTTGCGGCGTTTTGCACCAGGGCCAGGTCCTCGTCCGACAGACGATTTCGCCTTGAACTTTTTCTTGCCGTGAGGTCGACCGCCTCGCTTACCTGGCTTGCCCTTGCCTTTGCCGCCAAAGCCTTTGTCGGAACGGAAACTGCTGCGTTTGCCACCGCCGGTATCGACACTGATTTGCAATTGCTTTCCCGACACCCAAGTCTTGCTTAGCGACTGGTAGATGTCACCTGGCATGCCTTCGGGTAGATCGACGGTCGCGAACGAATCGTAGATTTTGATCGGACCGATGAACTCGCCATCAATGCCTGCTTCGTTGGCTACCGCACCTACGATGTTGCCGGGCTTGACTCCATCACGACGCCCGACTTCGATGCGATAACGCTGCATGCCTTCTTCGGGCGGTCCGAGTTGGCGATCACGAGCACCGAATTGTTTTTCACGATTCCCTTCGTACGAAGACCTGCCGTAATCACGATCACCGCGATCTCTGTCACGGCGATCATTTCGCTCGCGACGCTTGGCCTTTGGTAGGTCTTTCATCAAGAACGGTCGTCCGTTCTGACCAATGTGCGCCAGTGCAGCGGCAATCAGTTCGATCGGTTTACCGGATTCTTCGGCATACTCGCCGATCAGGTCTTTGAACATGGTCAAATCGCGTGCACCGATCACTTGGGTCAGTCGCTCTTTGAAACGAACAACACGAAACGCGTTGATTTCATCGGCGGATGGTGGCTCTACGACTTCGATTTTTTGTTTGGTCAGTCGTTCGATTTGACGCAACTTGTTGCGTTGACCGTTTGTCAAAAAGATGATCGCTTCACCTTTACGTCCCGCGCGACCGGTTCGGCCGATACGGTGGACGTACGATTCGGTATCGTGCGGCGTGTCATAGTTGAAAACGTGGCTAATGCGATTGACGTCCAAACCGCGCGCGGCAACGTCAGTCGCAACCAACACATCCAGCTTGCCCGACTTGAGTTGATCAATGGTTCGCTCGCGAACTTTTTGAGGCATGTCGCCGTTCAGAGCGATCGCCGAGACCCCTTCGCGAACCAGTTGTTCGGCAACCGTGATGGTCGCGTCTTTGGTTTTTGTGAACACGATCACGCCATCGGTTTCTTCGGCTTCCAGAATACGCTTGAGCACAGCCACTTTGTCGCGTGGCGAAACAAACAACGCTCGCTGCCGAATCGAATCAGCAGTCATCGTCTTCTTTTTGATCGTGATCTTGGCTGGATCGTCCAGATATTGCTCGGAGATCTTGCGAATCGCTTGTGGCAACGTTGCCGAGAACAAAGCAACTTGGCGTTCCTCTGGTGTCTGCTGCAAAACGAACTCGACGTCTTCTTTGAAGCCCATGTTTAGCATTTCATCGGCTTCGTCCAACACCAAGCATTCGATGCAACTCAGGTCCAGTGTGCCTTTTCGGATGTGGTCGATCACGCGACCGGGCGTTCCCACCACGACTTGAACACCGCGACGAAGTGCTCGCAATTGTGGTTCGTAATCTTGCCCACCGTAGATCGCCACGGCTTTGAACTTTGGCATGTGCGATGCGTATGTCGAAAACGAATCGGCAACTTGGATGGCAAGTTCCCGAGTCGGTGCCAGCACCAAAACTTGCGGTGATTTACGTTTTGTATCGACGCGAGACAGGATCGGAAGTGCAAATGCAGCTGTCTTGCCGGTACCCGTTTGCGATTGCGCCAAGATATCGCGGCCTTCCATCATAAATGGAATGATCTCGGCTTGGATTGGCGTTGGTGTTTCGTAGCCAGAATCGGTTACGGCTTGCAATACACTGGGGTTGAGCGAAAGATCGGCGAACTTGGGTCCCTTCGGCTTTGCCGGTTCTGGTTCAGCAACTGGCTCTGGTTCAGCAGTTGGCTGTGTTTCAACGACAGCTGCATTTTCAGACAGGTCTTTTGAAACGGGCGGTGTTACAACGGGTTCTGAGGTTTCGGCAGTTGGTGCTGTAACCTGTGGTGTCTCAATCGCTGGCGTTGTAACTGGCTCAGGTGTCTCAACAGCCGAAGTTTCAACAACCGGCTCTGGAGTTTCGGCAACTGGTGCTGCAACCTGCGGCGTCTCAACCGCTGGGGTTGTAACTGGAGCTGGAGTTTCAACAACTGGCTCGGGAGTTTCAACAACTGCTGTTTCAACAGGCGCCTCTGGCGTTTCTATCGCTTCGTCGACTTCGGCAACCGCGACCAATCCTGGTTCGCCCGCGACTTGGGGTGTTCCTGCCAACAGTGAATTAAGATCCAGGGCAGATGGATCGATGGTCGCACAATCAACGACCCAACTGGAAGCGTCTGCCAATAGATCGGCAGCCAAGTTGGGGTCCGCTGCAACGCCTTTGTTTTCTGGCGCAGCATCGTTAGTGGGGGCATCTTGTGATTTCAAATCCGACATCTTGGTATCCGTAGGTAGTCTTTGGTCGCGCAAAAGAAGCGCAACCAAAATCGTGCGAGTGCATCATGAGGCGCCAGTAGGGCGCTTTAAAAGTGGGGCGTACGCATCAAATTCATCTAAACACAAAGAGCGACGCCGCTTCATACACACTGCAAGTTCTCGTGTACTTTGCTGGGCTCACCTAAAAAAGGTATCCAGCAGAGCCATCTGCCTATCGCAGACCTAGGAGAACGATGGGGAAGACCTGTCGCTTTGGGAACCTTCACCGATTGTCGCAGAGTAGCCCGCGCAATCTGTTATCGGCCAACAAGGCCGCGTTGTCTCGGAGTTGTGTCAGCTCCGAAGGTTCCATCTCGCCCAAAAGGTTACACGAACCTAGAAACATCGAATAGGAGAAAAGTTCGCCAGTTTTTCACGATCATCGTTGCGAGACAATCCGCACCGCAAAGGATGCCTTACCGTCAATCGCGGTGGTTTCCGAGGCGATCATACTGGCAGACCATGGCGATCCTACCGCCAAAATCGGCATTCCTTACGGATGGCCCAGCAGGTTGATGTCGCTCATTCCGAGCCTTTTGCCGGACTGCGCCGGTTCGTAGGGCTCTGCCTTGTGCGGTAAAAACATCTCGGCGAGTTCTTTCCCATGATTCCGCGCGGCCTTTCGGCCTTCTTCGAACATCGCCTCCATGTGTTCGACCGCATCCAGTTTCCAACCTGCATCGGGCAACGTGAAATTGATCGACCTGACGCGGTTGGACAACAAAAATTTCAATGGCACGGCAAGCCCTTGGACTTGTGACGACATCATGACATCGGCAATGTGCTGTGCCCAGTAAAGCGACCCAGCATCTTGATCAGGCGGACGCAGGGAAAACCGAGTGGCGCCCGTTCCAATGGTCAGCATAAAGATCTCATTGGTACTAAACGGCGGGGCGCAGTTATCGCCAACACACAATTGTCTCAACCGAAGTGCTTCGGCTAGCCCCAGCAGTCCCGGGCTACCTGCCCACAATCCGCCATCGGCATGCGCACAACCATCGGGCATCACATGATGAGCAAAGTAGGTTGGTGCTGCGGTTGTAGCCATTAGCACATCCATGATCGGAACTTTGGCATCAGGCAGATGCATGGGCATGTGCGGCGTACCAAAAATGTATGGCGATCCCGCTGTCAAGTTGATCGTCGGTACGATGACACGTGGCCCGACGATCTCCTCCATCAATTGATCTTTAAAACCAGAGTAGAGCGAATCGTAGAGCGTATGCGAACAATATCGCGGGGTAAAAAAATGGTCGATGTCGTCGCCCGACTTCTTTTTCACCAGTCGCTTTAGCAACGGATAGAGCGGCTTGAACCACGTCTGCTTTGGCTTGTAGGCAGGACGTGGCGTGAAAATCTTGCGGCCATACTTTTCGTAGAATTCAACCAGTTGCTGCCCGTCGAGTCCAATGCCTAAACCCAGCGCGGTGATGGCTCCCGTTGAAGTGCCAGCGATCAAGTCGAAACTGTCGCGAACACGCACCTTGTGCTGCGACTCTAGTTCTTGCAAGAACCCCAGCCCAAAGGCTCCGCGAATGCCGCCTCCATCAAACGCCAGAATCTGAAAACGAGCCATCAATCTGTCCTGATGCGAGAAATCTTTGGCAGGATGCCAGACTGCTCACTTTACGGGACTTACCATAACGGTCGCAATACTCAAAAGCAGCGTGAATTGCCTCGCCGGCTATTACTACGAGGCACCTAGCGGACGAGAGCTTGCACCGGTGATTTGAAGATTGCGTGGATTTTGCACATAGGCAATCACCGTTCCGTTGGCGGCTTCAAAGCCAGCAGGTAGTTCCAGCGTCACGGTTCCGGATGCGTCCGTGATTTTTGTTCGCGTGAATGCTCGAACAACATTAACGTGCGAAAGGCTACGGCCAGAGTTTTCACCTCGTGGGACACGATTGGCTTTTGGCGTTGCGACGACAGCGACATTCAAAATTTGACCAGCCGCACTGCCGCCTTTCAGGCTGTAGGTAACCGTGGTTTTTTGGTTTGCAGAGGTTTGTGCAGCGGTTAATTTGACGTCAACGGTCGCAGCGGTCTTCAGCGAAGACGAAATCGCGACATTGGCTTTGCTTCTGTTGGAACCATTGAATTCGCTGGTTCCATTGACAATCATTTGTGGCGTGTAAACGCGAGTGCTGCCGACAGCCGACGCGTATGAACGCTGCCGTTTGGAGTAAACTTCGCTGCTGTACGGATCCGTCCAGCCAAGACGATTCCAGTAATCAACGTGAAACGAAAGAACAAACACCGACTTGTTTGCGGATCTAGCATCGCTTTCAATTTGACGCAGAACGACGTCAGCGGATGGGCAACTGCTGCAACCCTGCGAAGTAAACAATTCGACGACTGCAATGCCTTTATCGCCGGATGTTGTGGCGACATTTCGAGTACCACTGCCACTCTTGGTTTGAGTGCCGGATGTCGTCCGGCTCTTGCTTTGCGCAAACACAGGGCCAGCAAATAGGCACGCGATCGCAGCGTAGGCGGTTGCGGCAAGAAATGGACG
>CAZZDZ010000144.1:0-6002 GCA_964652675.1 uncultured Pirellulaceae bacterium | reverse complement strand
CTAGATGAAATCGCAGGCCGCAACCATCAAGCCGTCTTGCGCTTTCGGTTCGTCTACCCGGGAAAAGTGACGACGGTGCCAGATTTCATTCGCACCGATTCTTCATACAACGAAACGGTTGGCAAAAGCGAAAACGAAACGACTCATTTTTGTGATTGGAGCAGTCCTGCGCTGCAGGATTTTACACTTGAGTTTTACTCACGGTTCGCGAAACGCTATGACAGTGATCCAAGGATCGCTTTTCTACAAACGGGATTTGGGTTGTGGGCGGAATACCACATTTATGATGGCCCGAAAAAAATGGGCAAGACGTTTCCGTCAAAGAAGTATCAGGCACGATTCCTAGAACATCTTGACCAGGTTTTCAAAAACTTGCCGTGGTCGATCAGCGTTGACGCGGCCGATTACGACTACTCGCCTTTGGAAGACAACGATCAACTATTGGCGTTGAACTTTGGTGTGTTTGACGATTCCTTTCTGTGTAAACAACACTCAAAAGAGAACGCGGTGAATTGGAAAACGCTCAAATCCGATCGCTGGAAACGATCCCCTGGTGGAGGCGAGTTCAGTTACTACAAACGTAGCGATCAAAAGAAAGCGTTGGCCAAAACGGGGCCAAACAAAGTTCCGTTCGCTGTTGCGGCAAAGCAGTTTCATATCAGCTACATGATTGGAAACGATCAACCTCAATACCGAACAATGGATGAAATCAAAGCCGCCGGTTTGGCGACAGGATATCGATTCCGCGTCACGTCGGCCCACGTCGTCGCAAAGCAACTGAAATTAAAAGTAACCAACGAAGGCGTCGCCCCGATTTATCGAGACGCTTTTTTTGCAGCAGGCGACAAGATATCGAATTCATCACTGAAAGGTTTGCTGCCCGGTGAAAATCTGGAGTGCAATATCCCCATGGTGTCAAACAGAGATCTGAGCCAAATCAAAATCGTATCCGACGCGATCTTGCCAACGCAGTCGATTCAATTCAACGCAGATTTGCAGTAGCTAGCCGCAACCGCGCGATCAACGCTCACTAAATCGAACCCTTTTCGATTCCGGCATCGATTTGTCGCTTTAGAATTTTGTCGATCCAAACGTCATCGTTGATCGTTCCGTTGATCCCAAATCGATCAGCGACCTCTTTGCAACGTGATACGACCTGGGCGACGGATTCAACGTCCAACGGCTCCTTCAAACTCTGGCGTCGAATCGAATCGTCGTAAACCAACACGGACTCCAACGCATAGTCGAAATCGATCGCAACCGCTTTGTCGATATCGGCTGCCTGTCGCAAACGTGAAAGGTGGGTCAACGCACCCGGCTCGAATGCGTCTGGCTGGCTTTTGACGAAAGCTTCTATCGCCGACAAATCGCCCCATTGAAAAACAGGTGAACGAATTAAACGCGTCATCACACCACCAGCTTGCCAGTCCTCATAGTTACCGCGTTTCAGGTCGGCGGTAAAATCCCGCAGATGCTTCAGCGTGGCCTTCTTTTCTTCGGGTGCCAGCAGGCTTTGCTCCACACTGGGAATGTAGGTTTGTTCCAGCGTTCGAATCGCAAACTCGGTGCGCTTTTTGAACAACAACCACGTTGTTACGCCACAGGAGATAAAACCGATCATTCCCAAGATGAGGGTGCCAGCCATGATGGCTGGCATCCAGCCAGGAGTCTCCTCCGACGTCAGTTCCGAATCTTGATCTAGATTCGGATTCTGTTCTTTGTCATCGGAACTGGTTTGCGTCGATTCCATCGTCTGTGCCTTGGCTGTGCCGGATGGCCGGACTACTCTTCGTCGCGGAATTCGATCTTCAAGATTTTGAACTTGTTGATGCCGGCTGGCACTTCTACTTCGGCGATCTCTCCAACCTTCTTGCCGATCAGCCCTTGGCCGAACGGGCTGGTGACCAGAATCTTTCCCTCGTTGTAGTCCTCTTCTCCCGCGCCAACGAGCGTGAATTCTTCTTCGTCACCATACGCCATGTCTTCGACCGTGACGGTGCAACTGAAGACCACTTCGTCCTTAGGCAGTTGCGAAACATCGACGATACTTGCACGGGCAATCTTGCCTTTGAGCAACCCGATTTTCGCTTGCAGCTTGCCTTGGTTTTCACGCTGCGCGTGATATTCAGCGTTCTCTTTCAAGTCGCCTTCTTCGCGAGCTGCGGCTAGCTTTTCCGTGATGGCAGGCATTTCTTCGTTCTCAAGTCGAGAAATCTCGGCCTTGATTTTGTTGTAGCCTGCTCTTGTCATGGGTACCGCATCTTTCATGGCGCCTACTCTCCCACGTCGTCAATGAACTTAAAAACAGCTTCAAATCGAATCGCCGATTAGCGGTTCGCAGTTAGCTGGATCAAAAAAAGAAACCTTCCCCGCATTGTTTCAGGAAAGGCTTGGACAATCTCTATACCGCCCATTTTTGCGGTAGGTGAACTGAAAGTAAAGACTCTGGAGGGCTGGAACCGTCCAGAGGCCCAATAAAAGCCAACTTTTGCGGCCAAAACCGGGGTGCGAGTCAACGATGACAACGGCTTCGCCGATCACATTGCGATTTTTGATGTGCAGTGTCCGCATCGCGTAGCCGCAGCGGGGATTTCCATTTTGCATTCATCGCAGAGCTTCATGCCTGATGGGTCATCACTTTTTCGCCGTGATCGATTGACGATTTTGACCAAAACAAACAGAACAATGGCCAGGATAAACAAAGCGATTAGCGAGTTGATGAAGGCGCCGTATTTAATCAGAACGGGATCGTCGCCTTCGACGGGTAGTTCAAACGCGAGCATCGAAAAATCGATCCCGCCCAATAGGTAGCCAATCGGTGGCATCAACACATTGTCAACGAGCGATTTGATGGCTGTCCCAAAGGCGCCTCCCAGCATGATGCCGATCGCCATATCGACCATGCTGCCGTTGGATGCAAACTCTCTGAATTCGCGAACCATTCCCATTTGCAAAATTCCCTTCTGCTTACGGTTGTCTCTACGCAAAAAAACAGCTTTGTCAACGCTTCGAAGCGATCACAAAGCTGTTCGTGAATTTTACTAAAGTTAAATCGAAGAACTACTTTTTCAGCGAGTCGCGAATTTCTGTCAACAAGACAATTTCGTCTGACGGTGGTGCGTCGTCCTCGGCTGCCTTCATCCACTTCGCCGCGATTTTGAGCGCGATAAAAATCACAAACGCCAAAATGGTAAAGTTGATAACTTCTTGAACGAACGATCCAATGCCAATGGCGGCCTGAACCATCTCTGTTTTTCCGTCAACCACCTTTTCGATCTCGCCACCAATCGGGATTGTCCATCCCGACATATCACCGACCTTTACTACCGAAGCGACGACTGGCATCACGACATGGTCGATAAACGATTTGACCATGGCGGCAACAGCCGTTCCCATCACCAAACCGACTGCCATGTCTATCAAATTTCCTTTAAAAGCAAACTCTTTGAAGTCACTGATGAAACTCATTTGTATTCCTAATCTTTTTGAGGTGTAGAACCATTCCATCTTGGAAGATTCTTGGTTCGTGGCCCTCTGGTCGGAATTCTTGCAAGTGTCACCAGATTGACAAGCGTCCTTTTGAACATTTCGTGTTCAAATAGACTGAATTGCTGACGCTGCGACTAGCGAAGAGTCAACTTGCGTGACTGGCGCAGTTTGCTAGATGCGGCCCTCTACTGGTTGTCCGGGTCGTTTTCAGATTCCGATTTAGATCGTTCGATCGGAGCTTCGCCTGCGCCACCTTCGGTCGGAACACCGATCTCTTCGTTCAGCCAACGCCCTAAGTCAATCATCTGACACCTTTCGCTACAAAACGGTGGGCTCGGGGTTTCATCAAGCAGGAATGTGCAACCACACGAGGAACAGACCATTGCCATTGGATCACGGCGGCGATTACTAAGTCGACTCTTCATTTTGAACGCGGGTTGTTAAGTACTTGAAATGAAAATGACGTGTTGAACATTGGGATTTAAGATGGTCGCCGCTGTGACGGTCGTCAAGACATTTGGTGATTATGACGTGGAGCGTTCTCCGGTCATCGCCCAAATATCTTGCTAAGTCTCGCTAACGAGAACGCAGTCGATTCTATCGCGGCAGGGATTTCAGTAGGTCACGGACCTGTTCATGAACGTCAGTGGTGGCGCGAACCACCAAAACCCGACGCATCGCGAAATACCGAATCACACCGGGGCCACCATTGACGTCCCAGAAATCGGGCGCGACAACACGCTGCATTAGCTCCACCAACTCCCAGCCTCCATCGGCACCGCCAGCTCCGGCAGCGCCATTGCGAATCGGTTTCGTTTTTTGGCTCACCAACGAAGTTGACGATTCGCTTTTTGAATCAGCATCTGAATCGTTCGCCGCATCATCAATCGCTTTTTTGATCGCGGCGTCCACTTTGCCCGAAAGCCCTTGTGGCCGGGGAACATCACTGCGTTTCAGCTTGGCTGTTTTTTGTTTTGCGCTGCTGATCAGCCGCCTGCGAATCTTGGCAGCGTCTTGCTGTAACATATCGCTGTTGCTGTATCGTTCGTCTTTTCGTAGCACGACGTACAAATCACACAATGCGGTCAGAGCATGATCCTTGTTGTCGGATTCTTTCAATAACGCTTCTTTTTGGAGCAACTCGCGGACTTGCCCGCGAAGCAAAGTGACCGGCGTTTCTGCCGAACTGGAAACGGCTGAAACGATGAAAACGAGCGAAACGATGGCTCCGAAGCATCGTCTAGCTCTACGGGCAGGTGTCTCTGTTACAATGTTGGTTTCATTGTCCGTAATACCGCATGCCGACGTGTTAACTGGTCGCTGCTGATAAAAAAATAGGAATCGCATGTTTGCACCTCGATTAGATGTAACTGTCAGAAAACCGATGCGAGGCGTGAGAGAACGTTTTGGCAAGATGCTGACTCCGTTCAATCGAGTCTGCATTTTCGTGTTGGCCGGCTCTCTGTTCGGCATTTCCCCGTTGGCAACACTCTCCGCACAAGACTCACAAACGAAAAAATTCAGTCCGCAAGTTGTCGCGAAAGCCGAAAAGATTTTAGAGGATATTGGGCTCAAGCGAAGTGGAAAAACGATCACTTCAAAAAATACTGTAGACGTATCACGCGCGTTAACCAGTTTGACACGCGAACGCCGTAAATTGAAATTGGTTTATCAGGAATGGAAAAAGGCTAGCGATGTTGCTGCCAATATCCGCAACACGATCAAGCAATTGACGGTGCAGGACGCAGAGTTAAACGTTCAACTTGCGCGCGTCCCCCCAGGTGACGTGACATCAAACAATCGCATCATAGGGCTGATCAACGCGGCGCGAGCCCAAAGCAAGCTTTTGGAAGAGCAAGAGGGCAAGGCGAAAGAGGCTGTCGCTGAGCGCCGCCAAGAATTGAGCGAAGCGGAGTCAAAGTACGCAGAAACCATCATCGCGATTCGTAAGGATTTCAACGCGGCGCGTGATGCGATCACGGAATCCTTGACAGGTAAGGATGCAAAAATCGCGTTAAAGGTGATGCACGCGAATTTTGAAACGCCTGCTGATGTTACCGCCGCCGTGATTTTGAAGTCGCTGGAAGTACGCTTGGAACGCGTGGAACAAGAAGTTTTCAGTGAAGCGATCAAGTTGGATGTTCAGCCGAACGGTTCGATGTACGTCGACGTGGTGGTCGGCACATCGACGACACGAATGGTGGTTGATAGCGGAGCCAGTTTGATCAGCATCCCAATGAAAACGGCTGTCGCCCTGGGGATCAAGGTTCCGCTGGACGCACGCGAATTACGACTGGTCATGGCGGATGGCCGATCGATCGGCGCAAAAGCCATCACATTGCCACGTGTCCGAGTGGGCGAATTTGAAGCGGAAAATGTCGCGGCGGCTGTCTTGGACGAAACCGCCATCGGCGCGGAACCACTTTTGGGGATGAGCTACCTGGGTAACTTTAAGTTCGAGATCGACTCGAATGAAAAGACGCTCAAGATGTTGCGTGTTGCGACGAAGTGAT
>CAZZDZ010000143.1:0-13992 GCA_964652675.1 uncultured Pirellulaceae bacterium | reverse complement strand
GATTTGATTGGAGGCTTGTTCGGTCGCGCCTACGTCGCTCGGAGATCGACGGCTACTTTTAGCCATCTTTGCGTTAGAGAGTTTCTTTCTGTCGACCTGTCCAGTTCTTGTACCCATTCAATGCAATTATCGCGTCGCGACTCGCTGAGCAAAAGCGTCTAGGTCTGCTTGGGTGTCGATGCCGGGGGCGGCGTGGTCGACTTGGGTGACGGCGATGTGTTTGCCCGATTCGATGGCCCGTAGTTGTTCCAGTCGTTCGGTGGTCTCTAAAAGGCTTGGCGGTTGCGAGGCGAACCACTCCAGGAATTCGCGACGGTAGGCATACAGCCCAAGATGATGCCAATAGATCGGTGGCTCGGCGGAAAAGATGCTTGGGTCGATGCCATCATGAGTATTGCCATCGCGATTGTGCGGGACGACGCTGCGACTGAAGTACACTGCCCTACCCTGCCCCGTTTTGGGATCGCCCGCCATGACGATTTTGACGTTGGATGGGTCTTGTAAAATTGATTCGTTGCGAATCGGGGTGCCCACCGTCGACATGTCCGCGCTGGGGCAGTCAATCAGAGCTTGAGCGACTGCGTCGATCGCAGCGGGGTCGATCTCGGGTTCGTCGCCTTGCACGTTGACGAACACGTCTACTTCTGGCATCGCCTGGGCGACTTCGGCGATTCGGTCGGTGCCGCTGGGGCAGTCTGGGCTGGTCATCACCCATTTGCCGCCAAACGAATCGACTTCGTCGGCGATCCGCTGGTCGTCCACGGCAACGACGATGGATCCGTTGGGAACAATCGTGGATTTGCTGGCGGCGTCATAGGTGTGTTGTAAAACGGATTTGCCACCGACGCGGCGCAGCAATTTTTCGCTCAAACGCGTGGATGCCAAGCGTGCGGGAATAACGATCGTACTGGTGGGCGGCATGACAGGCGAAAACGGAGAGTGGGATGGGCCGGTTGGGATTGGACAGGTTTTAGCGTAGGGAGCCGATTGCTGCACTGTCGACCTGATTGGGGATCATCAGTGGTTGATTTTTCGGTCCTTTTTTAATTGGTTTGACAGTCCTTGGGACAAGCCTTATCGTCTGAGCCAACGTTGATAGGTGCCACGGTTGACGGTTCGCTTGCGAACTAGCTTTTCAGCCGCGGAAAAAGGGAACACTGGTGAAAGTCCAGGACGGCCCAGCCGCTGTATTCGATGCGACGAATCAAGTGATTTGTCATCCAAAACTCAATCTGATGCCATTGTTTGTTTAACGCAAGTTTGCAAATGAGAAGGCGAGTCGCGGAAACATCGTTAGTCAGAAGACCTACCTGCCAACGGACACTTCGGGATCTTCTAGGGTGAGATCAGTGTCGCAAACCGAATCGCCATGATGGCGGTGTGTGAGTGAATCGCTCGTAACGGTTTTTGAATTTGTCCATTTCGGCATTTGGTGTTGTTCGTATGCGCTTGAATTTCTTGTTGCGTTCGAATGGGTTGCTGCGTTCCGGGGCTGTGTTGCAGCGGCGTGCTTTCACGCTGGTCGAATTGCTTGTCGTGATTGCGATCATTGGGATTTTGGTTGGCTTGCTGTTGCCTGCCGTGCAGGCGGTGCGTGAATCGGCCAGACGGATGCAGTGCCAAAATCATTTGGCCCAAATCGGATTGGCTTTGCATAATTACCACTCGGCGTTTCGGAAATTGCCACCTGGTGGAATTGAAGTTCGACCGGAAACGCCAGGCGGAAAACAGCTTGCTTGGTCGGCCATGATTTTGCCGTTCTTAGAAGAGTCGGCGGCCTACGAACAGGTCGACTTTAGCTTTGCGTATGATGATCCCGTTAACGCGGATGTGGCGGCGAAAACCATCGAGAGCTATTTGTGTCCAAGTCAACCGCGCAATGTTGGTTTGGAAAATTTTGGGCCGACCGATTATGGCGGGATCTTTGGCGAACGAATCATTGGAAGAAACTTTCCGCCTCGCGGCGTGATGATCCATGACAAAGCCATTCGATTTCGCGACATCACCGACGGATTGTCTCGCACGTTGACTGTTGCCGAAGACACTGGTTTTCGCGATGGGCAATGGATCAATGCATGGAATCTGTTTGATCAAGCGTTTCCGATCAATGCAGCACCCGCGTTTGAGAATGACATTCGCAGCAGGCACCCGACGGGCGCGAATGGTCTGTTTGCGGATGGGTCTGTGTCGTTCTTGACGGAAAGCATGGATCTGAAAATTCTTGCCGCAATCTGCACTCGCAATGGCGCTGAAGTTGTGCCGGATCCCGACAGATGACGACGTTTGATTCCCTGAATGTTGAATAACAACACAACCAAAAGAACTCTACAAGAAATTAGAACGCTCCCGCAGCGAACATCATGAAAAAGCAATCTTTGAATCGTAAACGTCAATCCCTGTTTCAGCGTCTATCCATTGAATCATTAGAAACGCGTCACTTGTTGGCTGGTCCCTATGCGCCGGCTGCAGGTGAGATTGGTTCGACTGCGATCAGCCTGGACGATTCGGCGATTGTGGCTTGGGCGACAAGTGTTGCCGACTATACGCCGGGAACCAACGTGGACCCAGAATTCCAAGTACCAGAAAGAGCGTTGGGTCCGGCGGAAGGAACGAGTGTAGACGCTGTTTCGTTGGGGCGTGGCGGAGAGATTACGTTGGGTTTCGACGCGCCGATCCGCGACGGCCTGGGCGCGGATTTCGCAGTTTTTGAAAACAGTTTCAGTGACACGTTCTTGGAACTCGGCTTTGTCGAAGTTTCGTCCGATGGTGTGAACTTCTTTCGATTTCAAAGCAATTCGTTGACGCCATCAGCTGTCGATTCGTTCGGTAGCATCGATCCGACCGAAGTGAACAATCTGGCGGGCAAGTTTCGCCAAGGATTCGGGGTTCCGTTTGATTTGGAAGAACTCGATGGGGTCAGTTCGTTGTTGGATGTCTCCGCTGTTACCCATATTCGGCTGGTCGATGTGGTCGGCGATGGATCAGCGTTGGATGGCGACGGCGATCCCATTTTCGATCCGTTTCCAACGTTCGGTAGCGCTGGGTTGGACGTCGATGCGGTCGGTGTGATTCATCAGGCAGAACGATCCGTCGACGTGGTTGGGTTTGAAGACGTGGGGGCGACGTTGGCGGCCCAGTCTGCTTTCTTTGGTCCCGATCCAAACGGGACTGCGGGGACAGGCGAGTTTGGTGATCAAGTTGTGATTGGAAGTTTTACGTCAGAGACTCTGTCGTTTAACAATACGTTTTCGCTAGATTTTGGCTCTTGGCAAGGTTGGGCTTACTCCAATGAAACGGATACGACGACGCCTGGGTTTGAAAACCAATTCAGTTCCTTTGCGGGCGGCGGTGCTTCGGGTTCGTCAACTTTTGGCCTCGCGTTTCCGGAGTCGGTGATCACTCGTGATGCAGACGATACTCGTTTGTTCGAATCTTTGGCGCTCACCAATACGACTTTTACGGCTCTATCGATTCTTAACGGCGATTCCTTTGCGAGGCAATTTGGTGGTGAAAGTGGCGATGATCCCGATTTCTTTTTGCTGACGATTGAAGGAAGAGATTCCGCAGGTGCCTCGATCGGAACAGTCGATTTCTTTCTTGCCGACTATCGGTTTGACGATAATTCAAGGGACTTTGTTGTCGATGATTGGCAGGAAGTTGATTTGAGTTCGATTGGGACCGCTCGTTCGCTGGAGTTTTCTTTTACGTCGTCCGACGTGGGCCCGTTTGGAATCAACACACCGACTTATGTTGCCGTAGATGATCTGAGATTTTCGTCACCGGTATTGCCGATCGATATCGCCGATAACCAAGTCAGCGAAGCGGATGGCGACGATGCGACCACGGTGCGGATCAGTCGTGCGAATGACGATTTGACATCGCCAATCAACATCACAATTGCGCCAGTGGATTCCGATGTGGCGGTGTTGCCGACGAATGTTGTGATTCCCGCAAACAGCAGATTCGTTGAATTTCCGGTGGATGTTGTTAACAACGATCTAGTCGATGGAGATCGATCGATTGTGATTGAAGCGTCGGCGGAGGGTTTTGTCGCATCTAATCAGTCGCTGACGATTCAGGACGATGATGTGTTGACGTTGACAGCGGCCATCGACCCAGTGAGCGTTGTCGAAGGCGGTTTCGTTAGCGTGGAAGTGACTCGCAATGCAGCAGACACGTCCACCGCGCTTGCGCTGCAAGTCAGCACACCAGACACGAGCAGTTTGTCGTTCACCACACCGATTGAGATTCCCGCTGGTCAGTCGTCGGTCACGTTCCTTGTCGAAGCGGTCGACGACGATGTTGCTGGCCCAGATCGCTCTGTTAGCCTTTCGATAGATGCGGCGCAGTACGTTGGCGACAGTTTGGCTTTCCAAGTCACCGACGATGACCAGCCGACGGTATTGGTCAGCGCTGATTTTACCAGCGTGTCGGAATCATTGGCCCCGCCAACGATTGGCTTCGAGGATTTTGGCGCTTCTCTGGCTGCAGAGTCTTTCAACAATGGCAGTGATGGGAGTGGTGGATTTTCAACGAACTCATTGACTTTCAATAACAACTTTAACCCGGAATTTGGAAGTTGGTCGGGTTGGTCTATCTCCAACACGACCGATACCACCACGCCTGGATTCACTAACCAGTACAGCGCTTTTACGGGTGTCGGAGCCAACCAGAGTGATACGTACGGCGTTGCGGGTGTCTTTGCACCGACACAAATTACACGTGACCCATCGGCTGGCGAGTTTGCGAGTATTGAGATTACCAATACGACCTTCGCTGCTTTGTCGATATTGCAGGGGGATGCGTTTGCCAGGCAGTTTGGTGGCGACTCCGGCGATGATCCCGATTTCTTTTTGCTGACAATCGATGGCATCGACGCAGCCGGTGACAGTATCGGCGTGGTGGAATTCTTCTTGGCCGACTATCGATTCGAAGACAACAGTTTGGACTTCATCGTTGATGAATGGACGACGGTTGATCTGTCATCGATCGCCGAAGCAATAACGCTTGATTTCTCGCTGACGTCATCCGACGTTGGGGCTTTTGGGATAAACACACCAGCGTATTTTGCGGCAGACAATGTGACGCTTACATCGCCGGTCGCACCGCAGAACATCACGGTATCGCGAAACTCAGAAGACTTGAGTGCTCCCTTGCAAGTCTCTCTTTCATCCAACGATACGACAGAGATCGTGGTGCCCAACGTGGTGGAGATTCCTGCAGAACAAACATCGGTGCAGGTTCCGATTGAAGTTGTGCGAGATTTCTTGGTGGACGGAGATGCGTCGGTTTTGATTACGGCGGAATCGGCAGGGCATGTCGGTTCGACGCTTGAATTGACCGTGACGGATGAGGACTCGGCGGAATTGACGCTGACGGTCCAGACTCCAAGCATTTTGGAATCGAGCGGCGAAGGGACTTTGGTTGTCCACCGCAATGTCGCCGATACGAGTGTTGAATTGAACGTGGAACTGGCCGCTTTGGATGCCGATCAATTGAATCTACCAGCGTCAGTGACGATTCCCGTGGGAGCACGTTCGGTCGAAGTCGAATTTTCGGCAATAGACAACGTTGAGGTGGATGCTGATCGTGATGTCTCTATCGAAGCGACCGCGGTTGGATTTGCGACCGGTGTAGATGTCGTTTCTGTTGTGAACGACGACGTGGCGCCGCCAGAGTTGACGCTGGATTTGGATCGCGTTGTGATCACCGAAGACGATGCACCACGGACGGTATCGTTTGAAGAATTTGGTGTCTCGTTGACCGAAGAAGGTTTTTACAACGGTTCTGATTTAGCTGGCGGTTTCTCGATCGATGGCGTGGATTTCAACAATAGTTTTAATTCGACGTTTGGCAGTTGGACCGGTTGGTCGGTGTCCAACGTGACTGACAATACAACCCCAGGCTTTGAGAACCAGTACAGTGCGATCACTGGATCGGGGGCGTTAGGTTCGTCCACCTATGCAGTTGGCAATGCGTTTTCGCCTGACTCGCCTGCGACGTTGATTGACACAACAGGCGACGGATTCGATTCACTTTTCGTCACCAACGCTACTTTTGCTGCATTGTCGATCCGCGATGGTGATGCGTTTGCAAGGCAATTCGGTGGGGAAACGGGAGACGACCCAGACTTCTTTGCGTTGCATATCGAGGGCGTCGATCTTGCGGGCGATTCTGTTGGGGTGATCGATTTTTTCTTGGCAGATTTTCGATTTGACGATAACTCGTTGGATTTCATCGTTGACGATTGGCAACAGGTAGATGTGTCGGGATTGGTTGACGCAGTGGAGTTGCGTTTTACGGTTAGTTCATCCGACGTCGGTGCCTTTGGAATCAATACACCCGCGTATTTTGCAATCGACCATGTGTTGTTGAATTCGGATCAATCCAATCCTATTGAAGCAACCGTCACGCGAAACGATGCGGATTTGAGCGAAGCGTTGGAAGTTCAGATTGCTGCCAGTGACACATCGGAAGTGTTGGTTCCAGAGTCGGTCGTGATTCCGGCTGGGGCCGATTCAGCGGTTTTCCAAATCGATGCTGTAGAGGATGGGATCTTTGATTCCGATGCGTTGGTGTCCGTTGAGGTTTCGGCTTCGACACACGTTTCCGACACAGCCCAAATCACGGTTGAGAATACGGATCTGAGTCAGTTATCAGTGAACTCGTTTCTTGATGTCTACGACGAGTCGGATTTGATTATCGACTTTGTGGTGCACCGAAACACAGAAGACGTTTCGCAGGAGCTGACTGTCTCACTTGATAGCAGTGCAGGCATTTCGGTTCCCGATCAGGTAACCATTCCCGCCGGGGCTTCGGCTGTAAGTGCGGTGGGGACCATCATCGACAATGAACTGGTTGATGGGCAACGCTCGGAGTCGATCACTGCGTTCGCAGCAGGCTTCAGTTCAGGTGTTCAGGATATTGTTTTAAATGACGATGAATTCGCCGGTTTGATTTTGGAGGAAACGGATGATTCGACCATCGTGGTTGAACCTGGAGGCGTGGATCAAGTATTGGTTTCTTTAGGTGGGCGACCTGGGTCGGATGTTACGGTCAACGTGACGATTGACGGTTTGGATGCTGCTGTTTCGGCAGGGCAATTGACGTTTTCACCCGAGCAGTGGAACCAGCCCAGGGCAGTGGATGTTACGGCGTTGCCTGACTGGTTTATCGAAAGCGACGAAACCGTGTTGCTGCGTTTTACAGTCGATGCAGACAACTCCGATCCGTTTTTCGCCAACATCGATGAACAAACGGTCGCCGTTACGGTTCAAGATCATCAGTCCACTACGGCACGATTAACCGAAGACGACCAATCGATCTTGGTCGTGGACGGTAGCGATGTTTTGCAGTCTGCGGAACATGGTGATGGATTGCAGTTGATCACGAACGATCTACCGCAAACGATCTTCGTGGAGTCGCTCAGTAGCGCGATAGGGCTGATTCAGGTCGATACTGCGGGTGGCGATGATACGGTGATCCTTGAAGGGACACGTTTCACTTCACTTGATGGTGGCGATGGTAATGATCGGTTGATCGTGCAGTTGGATGCTCCAGCGATTGATCTGGTGAATTTCTTAGACAATCGGGTCTCTGGTTTCGAAGAGTTGGTGATTGATGGTGCTGGGGAAACACAGTGGACGATCGATGTTGCCAATTTGCCGGCGATCATTGGGGGAGATGATGCGTTGCGGGTTCGCGTTGCCCAAGGTCAATCGGTTACTTTTGTAGGTAGCGTTCAGAGTGATTCACCCGTCATTGTGGACGGCGAATTCGCACAAGTCGTTCGCAGCGGCGAAACGACGGTTCAGGTTATCAGCGAAACACCACGGCAGAACGTCGCAAACATCTACGATGTGAACCAAAGCGGTGAGATATCGGCGTTGGATGCATTGCTAATCATCAATCAGTTGTCGGATTTTGCTGGCACTGCACTACCCGATGTGACATCACTGGAAGATTTTGACGGTAATTTCTTGGACGTTACCGGTGATAATGAACTGACTGCGTTGGATGCGCTTCTGGTTGTGAATCGGTTGGCAGTCGAGGCGCAGCTTGAGGCACAACTTGATGGGGCATCGGGAGAGCAATCCGATTTTCTGACGAATGATCAGGTTGTTGCCTTTTTTGCGCAGGGTCAGAGTGGTCTGGATGTGGACGAAACCATTGACGCAGATTTAGTCGGCGCGTTGCCGTTGCAATCGTTTGAGTCGAATGATCAAGCGATTGTCGAACTGTTTGATGGGGATCCCGATTCGGTCACCCAGGAATCGCTTGAAGCAGGCGAAAGCGGCGACGACGCATTGAGCGAAAACGAAATCGATTTGCTCTCATTGACGGGTTTGTAGGCGGCTGTAGGCCGAATGCTTTGCTTGCAATTTTTGCATCCGCACAATCGTTCCAGACCTAACCCCGGTGATTGATCGTTCGTTCTGTGCGTAACTATCGCCATCAAGTTCATGGGTTTGTGCCGATACAGTCGGTAGCGGCAGCGGATTGGATTTGTGCGTTGCTGCTTCGTTGAATGTTTTGGCCAAGGATGGCGAGCAAGATGACTAAGAAAACGCGACGCGATCTTTTGAAGGCTGGCGTTGCCGCTGCGGTGACAGGCGCAGCAGCAAAACCCGCTAAGGCTGATTTCGCACCGATTCGTTCGCTACCTGTGATTGCTGGCAGGGCAAAAACAAAACAGAGCGACATCAAGCGTGCGGCCATGGCGGACTATCGCGCCAACATGCGGCAATTTGGTGGGTCGCTTTCGTGTCACGGACGCAATCTGTTGCGCCAGCCCCAGCGACAGGTGCCCTGGAATTTTGATGTTTTGATCATTGGCAGCGGCTATGGCGCATCGATTTGTGCAGCTCGTTTGTCGATGTGCAAACAACCACACACGCGATTGGCAGTGGTCGAACGTGGACGCGAATGGGTGCCAGGAACGTTTGGGGATACGTTCAAAGACTTAACCGGCGAAGCACGCTTTCAGCTTTTTGGTCGTGAGAAAAATACGATCGAAAACCCGATCGGCTTGATGAATTTGATGCGTAACGACGAAGTCAACGTGCTGGCCGGGAACGGTCTGGGCGGTTCATCGTTGATCAATGCGAACGTTGCGATTCGACCTGACCGTGAGTGTTTCAATCAATTGGACTGGCCAACGGCGCTGCGTGATCGCAGTGTTTTGGATCCGTATTATGATCGCGCCGGTTGGGAACTGGGCATCTCGCCAGAACCAGCAGATTTGAGCCCCAAGTCAAAGGCGCAGCGATTGGCCGCGCGCAACTTGGCAAAGTGCGGCGCCCATTTCGAACGGGCGAACCTGACAGTGACTCGAGTTCGTGGTGGACACAACGGTGCCGCTTTGAATCGGCAAGGGATGCGTCAAAGGGGATGCATCGGATGTGGTGATTGCTGCAGTGGTTGCAATGTGGGAGCCAAAAACACGTTGGCGATGAACTATTTGCCTTTGGCGAAACGTTTTGGAGCTGAGATCTACACGCACACTGAAGTGATGCGAATCGAGAAAGTAGACGGATTCTATCGAGTCCACTTTAACAACTACACCACGTCGAAAGATGGTGGCTATCGTACAACACGCGGCAGTGTGACCAGCCGTATCGTGATTCTGGGTGCTGGCAGCGTTGGCAGTAATGAAATCTTGCTACGCAGCCGAGGTTGCGGAATGGAGTTGTCCGGGAGAGTCGGTCACAAGTGGACGATGAACGGCGACGCGCTAGGTTTTGTTCGCAAGAGTCGCTATCTGATCAACTCCGGCGGCAAAAGCGCGTATCACAGTGGTAGCGCCCCGGTGGGCCCAACGATTCAGACGAATGTTTCGTACCCAAATCGTCCGCTGCACAGACGGGTCTTGATCCAGGACGGTAGCGTCTCGCGAGCTTATGCAAACGTGTTGGGGGCGCTGATGCAGGACATGGATCTGGATCAGACATTGATCATGCTGGGCATGGGGCACGATGGCGCGGGTGGCAAAGTTTCACTACGCTCGGATGGATTTGCGAAGATCAAATGGCCGGGAATCAAAGACAGTCCCTATCGCAAGATGATCCGCAACGAATTCGCACAAATCGCAAAAGGCCACGGCGGCAAGTACAAGTACTTAAAGATCTTTGGCGACAATTTTATCACCGTGCATCCGTTGGGCGGTTGTGCGATGGCGGATGATCCGATGAACGGAGTTGTCGATCACGCTGGCCGCGTATTCAATGGGTATCTTGGCGGAATTGATTCTGGATTGGGCGTACCAAGCGTGCACGAGGGATTCTACGTTGCCGACGGGTCGATCATTCCGTCGGCGATTGCGGTGAACCCGCTGCTGACGATTTCGGCTCTGGCCGAACGCATTGCCGAAGGGATCGCTTTGGATCCGAACCATGGTGATTTGTTCAGACGGGTCGCCTAGTTGAAAGCGCCTGAGATCGCTGCGCCAGTATCGTTAAAGCTCTGTTCGGTTTGGCTTGTTAGAAACTGAACCGATGAAATGCAAACGGTGATGATCAACGCAAGCATGACGGCATACTCAACAGATGTAGTCCCGTCTTCTTCCAGCAGGAATTCAGTTATCGCTTTCTTGTTGAGTCGCGTGATCATGGGTTGGGCCATTTGTAATGGCGAGTTGGTTGGGACGTACTAGGGCTCATTGCTGAACCGTAGCTTATGTTTCGCTGATCGGTCGCACGAACGATGGCCCCAATTCGGCCGATGGTGATCGGGCAGCCCATTGTGATCCGATTGTCTCGGTCAGACGGATTGCGAGGATTTTGCGATTAGTTGACAGCGCCAGAAATCCTACTGGCTGAGTCTTCAAAGCTGTTGCGGTTCTGTGTTCCCAGGAACGCCATTGCGACGATGCAGACGGCCAAAATCAGGCCCAGCATGACCGCATATTCAACAGCGGTGGCGCCTTCTTCGTCACTCAGAAAGCTAACGAAAGCAGTTTTTTTGTCTTGCCAGTTCATTGCGAAGTAATGCAAATTGGGGTGTGAAATGGACGTCATAAGGTGCCCTCGCAACTGGCCGGTACCCAGAAAGAGAGGGGCGAGTATTGAAGCAATCAAGCTTACAACGTGTCTGTTTCGATATCGCCAAACTGGCCCCAATGGTTGTTCTCCAGCCCCATAATTGGATGCTTGAAGGCCCGTTGTGCCGTTTTTTCCAGTAAAAGCACGGTACGTTGTTACACCACTGTCGTCTGCTTAACCTATTTGTCTGCCCAAGACGCTCTTTTCTGCATCCCAATCAATTCCTTCTCAGAACCAAATATGCTCGGTCCGGTTTTTAATCGTGAAGCCATCGTGGTGCCCAAGCGCACCAAGACATACTTAATGCGCGCGATGTATGTGCTGACTCTGTTTTTGCTGCTGTGCACAGGCTATTTGGTCCTTGATGGCGCGCGGTCCTTGGCCACAGCGTCGGACTCCGCACGCTTTGGTGGTTGGATGTTTCGTTTATTGGCGCCGTTGCAATTACTGGTGCTCAGTAGCCTTGCCGCAGTCGGTGCGGCAAGCAGCGTTGCGCAGGAAAAAGATCGCCGAACCCTGTTGCTGTTGCTGCTGACTCGGTTGACCGGATTCGAAGTCGTCGGGGGTAAGTTGGCCGCGACGCTGCTGACTCCGATGTCGATGTTGTTATGCGGTTTGCCGTTGTTTTTGACGTTGCCACTTTTGGGCGGTGTTTCACCCCAGCAAGTTTTCGGTGTGTTCATCGTTACCGCTGCGACCGTGTTTTTGGCCGGGGCAGTAGGAACCGTTGTCGGTATGTGGCGCGAGAAAACATTTCAATCGATCGCAATGACAGTCCTGTTGCTGTTGGGATTGGTTGGACTGGGCGAAGTCGCTGCGAATGTCTTGCCGTTATCCGAATCAGCCTTGTGCGCCGTCAGCCCACCACGCGCACTGATGGCTGCAGCGTCTCCGATGGCAAGTTTGAATAGTGCCACGGCGATGGGCGTCATCTGGTTTGTTGTTGGGGCGTTGGTTTTTGCAGCGGTTGTCTTGGCTGTTGGTGTGTTGCGTGTCCGCGTTTGGAATCCGTCGCGTGAAGTCCGACTGAAGGCACCCGATGCAGAAAACTCCGAGGACCTAGAAACAGCCGAGGAACCGCAAAGCTGGAAGGTTCGTGCTCCGAGGCATGTTTGGGACAACCCGATCCTGTGGCGAGAAATTCGCACGTGGGCGTATGGTCGCAAAGTGGTCGTGATTCGCATCGCGTTTGCGATGTTGTTTTTGGTGATCGCGTCGGCGATCTATTTTCAAATACAAAGTGGCGTTGCGATGGAACGAGCCGGGCAAATCGGACGTGCCTTGCCTTCGGTTACCATGCCGGTCGCCGCGATCGGTGTGATTAGTTTGGTGTTGGTCAACGCATTGGCCGTGAATGCTGTGACGGGGGAACGTGATGGGTTGGCGTTGGACTTGCTATTGGTGACCGACCTGAGTCCCAAAGAGTTTGTGTTTGGAAAGCTGTTTGGAGTTTTGTATGTCGCCAAAGAGATGATCATTTTGCCAATTGTGCTGATTCTGTATTTGGCATTCAGTGGCGTGATGACGTTTGAAAACGCGATTTATGCGATCGTTGGCGCGCTGACGTTGTACATATTTGTCACCATGTTGGGCATCCACTCTGGTTTGAACTATGTGGCTGGTCGTACTGCGACATTGGCAAGTCTAGGAACGGTGTTCTTTCTGTGTGTTGGGATTGCGATTTGCATGACGATCATGGTCAGTTTCCGCGGGGCGTTTCAGTTGCAGTTGGCGCCGTTTTTGGTGATGATTTTGGGTGGCGGGGCCGCTCTGTTTGCTTCGCTGGGTTGGCGAAATCCGTCGTCGGCTATCTTTGCGGCGTCATTCTTTTTGCCCATGATTACGTTCTACGCGATCACGCAGTTTTTGTTGCAAAGCGATCACCTGTTCGTTGTGTTTGCTTTGTTTGTCGGTTACACGTTTACGACCGCAGCGATGATGATTCCGGCGCTTAGTGAGTTTGATGTGTCGCTGGAGAAAGATCGAAGCCGCGAGGGGGATCCTGCTTGAATTGGCTAACGGAGGCTTGGCCTTGGTTATTCGCAATGAGCGTGCTTATTCTGTTGAGCGCGTTTTTTAGCGGCAGCGAAGCAGCTCTTTTTTCATTGACGCGTCCCAAACGCAAGCGGCTTGCCCGCAGCGGAGTCGGTGGACGAGTTGCCGATTCACTTTTGCAGGATCCCGATCGGCTGCTATCAGCGATTTTGTTTTGGAATCTGCTGATCAACATGACCTATTTCGCGATCGCTGCGATTTTGGGTTCACGCTTAGAAGCCCAGCCTAGCTATGGACGCAGCAGCGCGGTCGCGTTTACCGCGATGACCCTGTTAACGATCATTTTCTTTAGCGAAATGCTACCGAAGAGTTTCGCCGTTGTGGTCCCCGTGCGTTTGTCAGTGATGATCAGCCGTCCGTTAAGTTTTGCCGTCGGCATTGTCAGTCCTTTATTGCCGCTGGTGAGCACGACAAATAAAGTGGTCGGCCGGTTGATTTGGCCAACGTTTGAACCCGAAACGGATATCGATCTGAACGACATTGAACGAGCGATTGAACTTGGCACAGACGATGCTCTGTTGCAGCAACGTGACCGAATCGCTTTGCACGGATTGGTGGAAATGGCCGACATCCGCGCCAGTGAATTGATGCGTCCGCGTAGCAAACTGTTGATTTGCAGCGAGCCAATCGATCCTGTGGTGTTGGCGGACCAAACGCCACGCGGTGGATACTTGATGGTGTCTGATGGCGACGGAAAGAACATCATTGCGACGGTTGGCGTTGGCATGTTGCGCCCCAGCCAAATGGATGACTTGGCCAGCGCCAGTGAACCTGTGATTTATGTGCCATGGGCGGCGATGGTGTCACAAGTTTGGGATCAACTGCACGAAGAAGATTTGAGTGTCGCAATCGTTGTCAATGAGTTCGGCGAGTTTGTGGGGGCAATTTCAGTCGACGA
>CAZZDZ010000142.1:0-14034 GCA_964652675.1 uncultured Pirellulaceae bacterium | reverse complement strand
GTCAACATCCAGGTCACGGTCGACACCAATGTCATAGTCAAAGTCAAAGATGCTGGCGATCTCAAGCACGTCTTCTACTTTCTCCAGCATCGATTTCACTTGGCGATGGGTGTACAGCCGCAGTGGAAAATCAGTACGTATTCGTTTGATGCTCCCGTCACGCTTTGTCACTTTCATCGACGCTCGCAAGATCTCCTGCCGTTTTCTGCGATTGAAATCAATGACTTTCAACGTCAACGACACGGCCGTTCCGCCTGCTTTGGCCTTGAAAATCTCCGTCGAATCTTCGTCAACATCCATCGGCAAGATGTGAAAACCCAAAATATAGATGCCGCCGACTTTCAAATATTTCGCGACGTTGCGCAAGTGACAAAGAGCATCCCTTTCCGTCAGCAGATGTCGAAACGTATTGAAAGTGCAGAATGCCGCGTCGTACTTGCCCGTCAATTGCATGTCCGTCATGTCTCCATTGACGACTTCCGCACTGAGCTTTGAACGCATCAATCGCTTGTTTAAGTAGTCCAGCATCGGTTGGTTTAAATCCAAACCGGTGACGTCGTAGCCTTTCTTTGCCATCGCGACGACCAATCGGCCGCTACCGCAGCCTGGTTCCAAGACGCGTTTCACGTCTTTGGTCGCAAACTCTGTGAACGCTTCTTCAAAAAACGAGACTTCGTCCGCCGTCTCGTCTCGAAAGATCATGTCGTAATATTGCGGGTAGTCGTACCAGTTGGCCACGTATCATTTCCATGGGTTCATCAAAGCCTCTCAATCAGCGGCAAAATGTATCGTCATCAAAAGATTTTACGATGCCCCAACAAACCAATGCTTGCTTTTTTACCGTTAGCCAAAACCGTTCAGTGAACTCCGCCAATCCCCTAAATTTGGCGGTTTGGACAATGTCATCAAACCGTTTCGGTTGAAGCGTGGTTTTTGCGAGCGACCGAATGCACGAATTGCCCCTCCGCATGCATGCAAAAACAGTCTTGACCAAGGCAACCTTTGCTGAGTACCACCCCTATACATGGAAGGTACACAAGCAATCGCCGTGCGTCGTCCCACGCGCTGGGACGAACCGATGGACAAAGCGATGACGGACACGGACGTAGCCTGGCTACGTTCGCGAGCCCCGTTTGCGACTTTGGATCCGAAATCATTTCCGCGGTCAATTCCGCTGGATGGAATCCTGCGCTATGACTGTCGCATGCACAGAGCAGAACCGGGCGAAATCATCGTCCGCGAAGGCGACTATGGCAACAGTGCGTTTTTGGTGATCGCTGGCAGCGTCGATGTTGTGGTCGACGCTTTGGCCCCGCAGCAACTTGGCCGAACGCCTGCCAAAAAACTCTCTTGGGCGGAATCCGTTCGCAGGTACTTAACGCGTTCAACTACCCCTGAATCAAGACGGCCGCAGGACATTTCAGCCAATTTGGTTGGTAGCAATACGATCAGACAAGTCGACGATCGACAGGCAGTGTTCCTGCAAGACTTTGATGTCGTCCTTCGCGAAAATGAAACGGTCACGTTGGGGCCGGGTGAATTGTTTGGCGAAGTCGCCGCGATGTATCGTTCGCCGCGAACCGCAACGGTCATCAGTTCAAGTGAAGCGACTTTGTTGGAGATCCGATGGCAAGGCCTGCGGGTACTTCGTCGCGACAAAGTATTCGCAGACACTTTGGAGTCCCACTATCGAAAACACTGGTTGCCGGTTCATCTTCGCGAAACACCTCTGTTACGCCACGTCCCCGAAGCCAACTTGGCTCGCGTGGTTGAGGCGACACAGGTTCTTTCCTATGGACGAATGGAATGGAACACTGACTACAAAAAGACGCGTACACTGCCCGTCGCACAACAGATCGAATCAGAACCCCTGGTTGCCAACGAAGGCAGAATGCCGACGGAGTTGTTGATCGTGCGCAGCGGTTTCGGACGTGTTAGCGAATCACACGGCGCGGCACATCGCACAACCGCCTACATGGGAAAGGGCCACGTATTTGGCCTGGACGAAATCGTTTTCAACGCAATGCGTCCCGAAGGCATCCCTCCCAAAACACTTCGTCATTCGCTGCGTGCCGTCGGTGTTTTGGATGTGCTTGCGATTCCGACCGAGACGTTTGCCATAGAAATTTTGCCGCACATTCGGCGTAGCGAACTTCCGGAATCCGTCAGGTCTGATGAATCCGACAAGGACAATGTTCGTAAAGAGAAACGACGGTCTGATCGTCGCAAAGGCTCACTGACCGCCAACAGTGCTCAGGATATCGAAGTGGATGATGGGACCCAGTTTGAATCAACTGGGTTGCTTGAGTTTATTGTTCAGAATCGAATGAACAACGCTCAGCAAGCGATGCTGATTGATTTGCACCGCTGCACACGTTGTGACGACTGTGTCAAAGCCTGCGCCAGTGTTCACGACGGAAACCCCAAATTTGTTCGCCAAGGCGTCTCGCACGAACGTTTGCAGTTTGTGCAAGCGTGCATGCATTGTGTCGATCCCGTTTGCATGATCGGTTGCCCGACCGGATCTATCTCGCGAAACATCGAATCGGGTGTTGTAAGCATTCACGAATCGATTTGTGTTGGCTGTGGAACTTGCGCATCGGCGTGTCCGTATGACAACATACGAATGGCAGAGATTTTCGACCCACAAGGTCGCGCCTATTGTGATTCGAACACTGGTAAACCGATCAGCAAAGCCACCAAGTGTGACATGTGCAGCAGTCTGCCAAGCGGGCCTGCGTGTGCATCGGCATGTCCGCACGACGCGCTGGTACGCATCGATTTAACCGAATCCAAGCCGTTGGATGAGTGGTTGGAGCGACGGAGCTAGATAGAGCATGAGAAAAATAAACTTCAAAACCCGACGCTACATCTCATTGGTTGCGACCGCCTTTGCGCTGCTGATTGTTTGGATCGCTAGTTGGGTCGAAGAAACACGCCTGGGGCACGCGTCGCACTTGACTGGTTTTTCTGCGCTGGGTGCTCTGTTGTTGTTGATGTTGTTGGGAATGCGACGGCGTCTGCCAATGTTGCCGTTGGGAAGCGTCGCAACTTGGACGCAAATTCACATCTACACGGGTATTTTCGCGACCGGCGTTTTTATCATGCACGTGCCCACACTTGTGGGTGGTGGCAAGTTCGAATTCGCTCTCTCGTTGTTCTTTTGGGTCGTCGCGGTCAGCGGATTTTATGGCGTCTATGCTTCACGCACCTTGCCGAAACGGTTGACTGCGATCGAAGGCCAACATCGATTTGACCGAGTGCAATGGCATCGAAATCAAATCTCAGAAGCTGCAGAAAAATTGCTTTCTGAAAACGCCGAGACTCCGGCCGGCAAAGTGCTGGGCAAGTTCTATTATGAAACGCTGTTGCCGTTTTTTACGCAACGCCCATCGCTGGTTTACGTGCTCGTGCCAACGGGCAGTCGGCGACGTCGCCTGTTGGGCAACCTGAAAGACCTCAATCGGTACTTGGAGCACGACAGTCGCAGCACCGCTGGTCGTTTTGCGGCGCTCGTTCGCAAGCGTGACGACTTGGACTACCAGTATGCGTTGCAACTGCGATTGCGATTATGGGTAGTCGTCCACGCCGTTTTTTCCGTTGTATTGACTGCCGCGGCCATCGTCCACGGGGTGTTAGCGTTTCGTTTCACCATTTAGTTGTCTTGCAAATTTGTCGTTCTTTGAAAAAGCATCGTCTCGCCAGATCCTCTTAACACCACTGCTACTCGCAAATGCGACGCGACGAACTGAACTTACCTGATCCGCCACCCTATGATCGCCCCGGTGATTCATGGAAATGTGGCGATTCGAATGACTGCTGCCCCAATGGTCCCAGCCGCAATGGCAAATGCCCGCTGGCTGACGCTTGTCAACCGAAACGAACATGGCACGGCCGTCGGCGAATTGCCGCATTTGGCCTGGTAGGATGCGCGGCATTGGCTGCACTCGTCACGTTTATCCCCAGCGCTGCGCCGACTGTTTTTAAACCGGGGCAATTGTCCAATCCGCACAAACAAATTCTTGCCAGTACACTGACGTCGGAACGCTGTACGGCATGTCATCGATCAGCATCCATTTCGCCCAACGCTTGGTTCGATTCGGGAGGCGAAGGACACCGAGACATTAGCCAAACGGATCGATGTTTGGATTGCCACCATAAAACAATCAGACCAGACGTCGCCAAACTGGCACACAATTTACCAGCACGCATCCGCGAAAAAATCCGATCACGGATACAACTAACCAGCGCAAGCGCATCCAGCAATTCGTGGCATGATCGCCTTCCAGGTCCAGCGATCGACCAAGAAAATGTTGAATGCTCTGCTTGCCACCGCGAACACCGTGGCTCCGAAGCTGACTTGCTGGCGGTCTCGGACGCTCAATGTCAAACTTGTCACTCCGATCGATTCGGCAAATTTGCAACGTCGCATCCGGAATGGAACCAGTGGCCGTATGGTCGCGGCGGAGACATCGCGTTTGATCATCAATCGCACATGACCAAGCATTTTCCACAGACAATACAAAACGGTTTGACCCGCGAATTCAAGTGTACGGCTTGTCACAAGGTGACTGGTAACAAAGAATTGTCGCGATCGGTTAGCTACGAAGTCGGATGCAAGTCGTGTCACGACGAAGCGCTCAAAAATCAAGCTTCCAAGGGTATCGAACTGGTCACGTTACCACTGTTACCTGAAAAGTCTGCGGTCGCCGCTGGTGGCTGGCCAGCTGCTGCAGTTGGCATGATGGATGGATCGGTGACGCCGTTGACCGAGCTATTGATGCGGAGCGATGCCGCTGCAACGACTGCGCTTCGCGATGTGCCAGATCGAAACTATGGTCGACTGTCACCACTTAGCCCAGCGGTGGACAGCATTGTCCCAGTCGCGAAAGGACATCGAAAATTATTGGAAGAGCTAGCGATCGAAGGCCACCCTGCCTTTCTGCGCCGCGCGGCCAAAGCAGGCGTTTCGCCTAAATCGCTTTTGGCAATCATTCGCAATCTACCGCCGCAATTGATTTATGAAACCTATCAGAGCTGGTTCGGTTCCAAAAACTTACCGCTGTCAAAACAAACGAACCTTGCTGATTCAGGAGTTATCCGGCTTGTTGATTTCGCTGAACAAATCAAGCAGCAACGCAAAGAAGAGTCGGACGATCACGCAGAAATGCATTCGATCTTGCTACCGTTGGATGAGGACGACGACGATTGGCTAGTCGGTCCCAGGATTGCACAAAAGCGTCCGCAAACCAGCAAGATCATTAAAAACTTGGACAGCGCGAGCGACGAAGAATTGCTCGGTGGCCAAATCACGCTACCCAAGTTGCCAGGGCCGAAAACAATCAACAAGCCGCAGGCGCCAACGAAGAAACCTCCCGTTTTCAAAGATCCAGGGTCGCTCTTGCAGGTTACGCCCGAAAGAGATCCGTTGGGGTTGCCACCAAGAAAGAAGCTACCAAAAACCGAAAAGCCACCAGCGCCCGAAGACCTTCTGACGGATGAGGAAATATTGGGAGGTAGCGAACTGCTTAAAGACCAAGAATCAATGCTATTGCCGCCTCAGTCCAGCGACTTTATGGCCGACGACTTGACCAATGACGGTCTTCTTGATGAAGAACCATTGGGTAAAGATTCGCTTTTGCAAGATCCACTTTTAAATGATCCCCTTCTGGAGGATCCGCTTTTGAGTGATCCACTTTTGGATGATCCGCTGGCTCAAGATCCCCTGTCTTTGGAGTCTGATCCGCTGGCGATCACCCCGGAACCATCATCCAAAGCCGCAGCCAAACGATTCAACCCCACCGAGATGTTGCCGGGCGGTGGCTGGTATCGTGACGATCTAAAAATGTCGATCGGATACCGGGCGAGCGGTCATTCGGATCCTGTTCTTCGCGCTGCCATCGAAATGGTACGAGAGCTGCCCGCGAGCGATCCGGTTCGGCAGCGACTATTGGCGACACAGAGTGTTGCCGCATGCATCTCGTGTCACACCGCAGCCACGCGAACCAACCCAAGTTGGACCGGTAATCAGTTGGTTGGCGACAGAAGTCAATTTACAAAATTCGCACACGGCCCCCACCTAAACGTGGCCGGTCTCATGAATTGTGTTCATTGCCACCGAGTGAACGAAGACGATTCGCAGAATCCAATTTCGCTTGCAGCATTCTCCAAAAAGACGAATCCCCACAAAGGCAACCCTCACGAATTCTTGCCCATGAAGCGTGCCGCCTGTGCTGCATGCCATACCACTCAAGCAGCAGGCGATTCCTGCGTCCAATGCCACCGCTACCACATTGAGTAGTTTAAGTAGCCGCCGGTCTCCGAGCGACGTAGCCCGACCGAAAAGGCAACCAATCGCTGTGATTCCAATCGTAAAAAGCGGCCCTCCGATGGCTTAAGCGAAGTTCCGCAGCCTATTTTCTTGCTCCCAAAAACAACGTCTTGATTGCTTTGTAAGTTGGTTGATTGTATTGACCACGAGCCGGTAAAAGAAAATAGACGTACCGTTCCGGCACGACCATCAAACCGCGATTGGTCTTGTAGCACTTGATGTCATCACGTTTCCAGTGAAAGACGTTTTCACCGACTGAGGCAATCAACTCGTCGTCATCGACTTGGATGCCAACCGTTTCTCCAGGATCAAAACCGCATTCGTTCATGCGTACCGCCGTCAGTCGCTTTGGTTGCGCGGTCGCCGCTAAGTACGCGAGCGTCGATACACCGGTCGATAAAAGCATGATGACCAACGCGAAACCGCCACTGAAATGCCTTGTCGCCGAGACAGCCACGAACAGACAGAACACGATCGCGATTAGCGAAACCGCCAGGACAAGACGGGGCCGACAATGGATCACGTGATGCGATTGCCCGTAATTCAGATCGCGACTCGTTAGATGCAGCCTGAATTCGTTGATTGAATCGTCGTCAGCATCATCAAAAGAGCCTGACGGCGGTCGGTACGGGTTGATCGCTTCTGACATGACGCCAGCAAATTCAATGGCTATTTCAGAGGTTTGATACTGATATTACGGAATTCGACAGGATCACCGTGCCCAGCAAACCCAAAGTAGCCTTCTGCTCGAAGCTTTCCCGGGTGCTTGCGGTTCGCCATGTACTCGGTGACTTTCGACAGGTCTGTATCCAAGATGACGTTACCATTTAGTTCAACTTTGATCGTGCTACCTTTCACAGTCACTTCTTGAAAGTTCCACTGGCCTGTGTCGCGAAGGTAACCTCTTTTGGCCGCCGTCATTCCATAGGCGCTGCCGTGATATTGGCGTACGTCCAACTTTGCGTACTTCTCGTGCTCTGAATCCAATACTTGCAATTCGCACATCGCACTGTAAGCGGGGTCCCCTGTTCCTGGTGACCGAATCGCCAGTCCATTGTTGCCGCCAGGGGGAAGTTTGATTTCCAAACGAACAACAAAATCACTGTACTCTTCGTTGGCAAGCAGCATACCGCCTTTGCCTTTTTTGCAACGTATCGATCCATCAACGACTTCGTAGTTGTCGACCGCACCTTGCCAATTGCCAAGGTCTTTTCCATTAAACAACGATTGGAAGCCATCGTTTCCGGCCTCGGAAAGTATTTCGTTGGATTGGTCGGCGGTTAGTTCGCGGATGTAGATGTTCCGCCAGCGGATTTCGCCGCCGTGTGTTTGCAGTTCGATTGGTCCTGACGCGAACAACGGATTTTTTCGATCCCAGAAATTCTCCATCGTGGCGTTATCGACAACCTTCTTTTCGTTTAACCAAACGGTGGTGCGAGCACCGATCTGACGGATTTTGAATTTGTTCCATTCGCCGAACGGCTTGTCTGCTAATTCAGATGGGTTTTTGCCTGGTGCTCCGGCGCTGTTGTTCCAAAGCCCGCCGCTGCCAAAGTTTGCACCGATCTTGAACTTGGCCTTTTCGGTGTAGTCCCAGATCTGAACTTGCGGGTTGCCTTTCAGATAGATACCGCTGTCCGCAATCGGCACCGTTTTGTAATCGACCAACAATTCGTAATCGGTGTAGTCCTTGTTGGTCACCAAGTATGCGCCGTGCCCATCGTTGATCAGTTCACCATTCTTGACCGTCCAATGTTTCTTGGCGTCCGCCGTCCACTGGGCAATCTTTGCTGATCGCTCGGACTCCTCCATTTCAGCCAATTTGATCGGGCTGAAATGCGGTCGCCCATGCCATCCGTCCAAATCAGTGCCGTTAAACAGGGGAGTGAATCCACTGGGCGCTTCGGCGGATGCCAATGGCGAGAAAAGCAACGTGGCTAATAGAGCGAAGGCAGCGAATTGAGTTTTCATACTTGGTGGGTGGGCTTTTGAATTGGGTGGGAACGACAGAGGATAAGCGGCGAGAGTTTACGAAAGCAGATTATCTCCTGAGTTTTCTTTTTGAGCGATGGTGACCGGCCAACCTGGGAATTGATTTTTTTCGTTTCCATCGGTGGCGTCGATTAAAAAGCGAAACGAATCCAAGTGATAAGTTTTCGCCGCTGTATCTATGGTGACAAGACCGAATCCGCTTCCTTTCTCATGTGCTTTTTTGTAGCGGTTCTTGTCTTTGCCGACCACGGGGTTGCCGACCGCGTAAACATAGACCTTGTTGCCGAACCCGTCCAAGTATTCGCCGGTGTTTTCGTGTCCATGTTCGGGACGGTTTTCATGAGGCATATTCATTTCGTCGGGACGCCACCAACGCGGGTAACCCGCCGAAATCGCTGGCGTGCAAAACGACCAACAACTATCACGCTGCTGGTCGACTCCATATTGAGACAAAGACGTCAAATGCTGGTCGCCATTGATGTGCAACGGCATGCCTTTGCGAATGATGTTAATCGCGTTGTTCCGCGCCGTTTGCGGCCAACCACCCGAATCCAAGTCTGCCTTTAGGTAACCATTGTGCGAACCATGGTGAGTCGCGACCCCAGCGAACACCGTTTGGCTCAACAGCACTTTCATTTTGTGTCCGCGCCAATCGTCCACCCAGTGCTTCAAAAACTCTTCTTGCCGCTCACCCAGTAGCACCAATCCGGGTTTGTCCAAAAATTTGGTGTCTACTTGTTGGTCTTTCACGTGGTCAGCTCGCCCACTGCCGGTTTCAACGTTCTGCGGTCCGCTTTTCCACTGACGGTCACCCAAGATCGCAAAACTCACGTCGCCATAAACCATGTCGCCATAGTAAACGCTGATATCCTGATCCACGGGTGTCGGGTCGTAGAAATCGGGATGATGAGCACAGTTGGTTTTGTGAACAACGTTTACCATCCGTGCGGGTTCGATGTAGCCACCGTTGCTGGAAGCTCCGTTCTTTTTTACGTCCATCGCCTTGCCGCCTTCGCCCCAAATGTTTCCTTGGAAAACATCGTGATCGTCGGGCAAACAGATCGTGGGCGCGTTTTTCATCGCGTGGCGAAACGACCAACCGTGCTGGTAGTATTTTCGCAGGTAATTCAAGATTGCTGGTTCGGCCGGTTCACGGATCAGTCCAAATCCACCATGACTTTCGTAAAGTTGATCGCCGGAAAAGTACAACATGTCCGGGTCAAGCTTGATGATATTGTTAGCGACTGGTTCGTATGGAAATCCGTAGTCGTTCTGGCAAGTCAGCGCGCCCAATCGCAACGGGCGACCACTTGGATTGGCTTTGATCGTGCCTGTCCAAGTCGACTCGGTTTCGCTGCCGCTACGATGTTTCTCGCGATAAACGACCATGTACGGTGTTTCAGTTTTTTCGTCCCAATTGGCGATACGGAAAGTCGCCGTCCAAGCGTCTGTGTCCAGCGCGGCTGTTCCCAGTGATTGCCACTGGTCATTTTTTTGAACAAACAGCTCGATGTCTTTGCTGTCCTCCGCTCCCATCGGCCCTGTCAGCGCAGACAGCTTCATCACAAACCCTTCGTCGCCGCGCGAATCGCTTAGCGAATACATGGTCCACAGAATCGGACCGAATCGATTTTCCGGCGTGACTTTGAACGCGCGGCCGCTAACCGTCCAATCAGAAAAACGATAGCGGCCACCCGTGCCGGAAAAGCCTCGCTTTTTCTTGTTTTTCGCATTTGCCGCACCGCCGGTTTTTTGCGGCACAAAATTGTTGACCAATGCGATGTTACCCAAAACGGCATCCTTGGGGACTTCGCTGGAGAGCTGGCCAAGTTGTTCGCCGTCACCATTGGTAGCCGTTAAAACCAACGAATATTTCTGACCGCTGGGCTTACCCGCCACATTTAACGTCACGTTTTGCGGGTTCTTCAATCCGTCAACCTGCTTGGTCGCGTTGCCAACCATCAGGCTGCCGTCGACCAAGCCGACTTTGATTCCGTTTTTGGCAAACGCGTTGCTGCGATGTTCATTCAGTTCACTACGAACGCCGATCTTGAAACCCGCGCCTAGGTCTTGCTTGCCGGTTTCGGCTTGGCTGATCGTCACGTTTGCACTGAACGCTTTGGAATTGTCGGTCAACTGGTGTGTCAACAATTGAATGTTGCGGTCGGCTCCCTGAGACACACATTCTGCAGCCCCATCGATGACCCGCCAATTTTCCATTGGATTGGCCCAGACTTCACCACCAAGAAAAACACGATCATGCGTGTTCGTCCAACTGACAGTCGGATCTGACTGTTTTTTTACTGCCGCTTTCGACTCCTGAGCTTGCGTTTTGCTAGGTATACCCAGCGCACTGGTGAGTCCGATTAGTTTAAGCGCGAAACGGCGAGAAAGTGACGGCATCGATGGTCTCCAGGGGTTGATTTAAGGTTCGACATTGTAACTAGAATCGCGTTCCGTGTGTTTCGTTTGGCACTTCAATCGACCGTTGAACTTTTCCCGATATCAGCAGGAGCGAAACCGTCAAGAGTTACAGTGGGTATCGTGAATCGCCGAAAGCCCTGACGGCTTGTCGATTTATTGTGGCCAAACGCTCCGCGGTCGGTTCTGTGCGCTCCGACCGCGGAGCGCTCGGCCACATTGGATCCGCCGAACCAGGCCTGCGGAAAGTCTTGACGACTCACTAGGGGGATTTTTCGTCAAGGTACGCCGCCAAAACTGCAGCAATCCTGGGGATTCCGCCTGGTGCGCGACGAAACATTGGTATTTGCGAATGGAGTGTTTGCTGCAACCTTTCTGCGTATTTCGATTCCTCGTAGTGCTTTGACAGAAACATTAGGTTCTCTGCCGCGACACTTGTTCCGGCTGGGATCGCAGCGTCCACTGGATCTTTTACGCGAACAATCAGCGCGGGGTGATCACTGGAGGTAAAGTAGAACCCGCCGTCGGCTTCATCCCAAAACAGTTCAAGTTGTTTGTCAGTTAACTTCTTCGCTAATTCCAGCCATCGTTTGTCTTGCGTAGCACGAAACAACGCGATCATTCCATTTGCAAGAAACGCATAGTCGTCCAAATAGGCGTTCAACTTTGCTGTGCCGGCGGCATACGTCCGCTTCAGCCTGCCGCTGTCGTCCATCAACTCATTGGTAATGAAATCGGCTGCCGACTTAGCCGCATCGACATACTTGGGTTCTTTTAATAGACGTCCCGCATCCGCCAATCCGGAGATCATTAGCCCATTCCAAGCGGTCAGTATTTTCACATCTGTGATTGGACGTTCTCTTTTGCTGCGCTGGTCAAACAACACGCGCCGAACCGGCGCCAGTTGATCGTCCAAGGCCTGGAACGATTTTCCGTTTTTCTTGGCGGCTTCTGTTAGTGATGAACGTGGGTCGGGCGCGTAAAACTCGCCTTCAAAATTCGGTTCTGCGTTGAAGCGATAGATGTCGGCAAACGAATCGAACTGATCAATCGTCTTGGCCGCCGCAGCGATTTCCTCTTTTGTCCAACGATAGAACTTGCCCTCTTCTCCTTCGCTGTCCGCATCCAGCGCGCTATAAAAGGCGCCCGCATCAGCTTTCAGTTCTCGGAGGACAAAGTCGCAGATGCCCATTGTGGTTCGCCGATACTCTTCGCTATCGAACTCGACCGCCGCCTGGGCGTAGACCGACGCAAGCTGTCCGTTGTCATAGAGCATCTTTTCGAAGTGCGGTATTTGCCACCTGCGATCGACACTGTAGCGATGAAAACCGCCGCCAAGGTGATCGACCATCGCGCCGCTAATCATCCCATCAAGCGATTTGGACAGCATGTCTTTTGCGGCCGCGCGTTCTGTCGATGAAACCGACGCTCGGTTCATTCTGTCCAAAAAGTAAACCAAGTTAGACGGCTCGGGAAACTTTGGCCGATTTGGATTCGCGGCCGAGTAGCCAAAGCCACCGAACGTGGGATCAAACTGCGAAGCCAACGCGGATGCGACACGATCCACCATGACGGTGTCCAACTGAATTTTGGCGGCGGGTGATTCGCTGGGGTTCTGTGATGGTTTTTGGTTTTCCTTGATCGCTTTGGTCACCGCGTCGGCCTGTTTGCGAACCGTGTCTGGTTGCTTCTTCCAGGCGTTGTCGATCTGATTGATGATGGTCAAAAATCCAGTCGCTTTTCCTCGATCTCCTGTTCGCGCCGGAAAATAGGTTCCGCCCCAGAACGGTCGAGTATCCGGCATCAGAAAAACAGACATCGGCCAACCGCCACCACCAGAAATCATTTGAACGGACGTCATATAAATCTGGTCGACGTCAGGGCGTTCTTCGCGATCGACTTTGATACAAACAAACTTCTCGTTCATCAGTTTGGCTATTTCAGCATCTTCGAACGACTCACGCTCCATCACGTGACACCAGTGGCAAGCGGAATAGCCGACCGACAAGAAAATCATCTTGTTCTCTTTTTGAGCCTTCTGGATCGCTTCTTCACCCCACGGGTACCAGTCAACGGGATTGTGGGCATGTTGCAGCAGATAAGGACTAGATTCGTCCACCAGTCGATTGGAGTGTTTATGCGTCGCTGCAGCTTTCTGCGCAGGTTCTTGGGCAAGACAGGGCGCCAAAGAAACGGATTCGATCGACGCAACAACAATCAGGCCGATGGCATAAAGGATTCGGTTCAATGGCACGGTGTTTTCTCGGATCGTTTTCTCGGATCGACGCAGGATTGCAAACTTCAACTTATCATAAGTGCCGCAGCATTGACGAGAACCGCACGAACAGAACCACACGAACAAAGTGTAGTAGCGCGGATTGTACTCCCCTCAACCTTCGGTTCGTGTAAACTGTCGCTCGCCTGCCCGTTAGATAGGTCCCCAACAAGCTCCTGGTTGGCAGAATCCCACCCTTTTTCATCAATCTACAACGCAATGCCATTTGGCGTTCGCGTTTACCTTCCTCTTTTTGGAAAACAAGATGTTCGCTCGCCAAATTTGTTTCAGCCTCCTTTGCTTCGTTGCCCTCACTGTTCACGCTCAGGCACAAGACGAAAAGTGGGTTTCGCTTTTTGATGGAAAGTCGCTTGATGGCTGGGAGCGTGTTGGAAACGAAAAGAGTGTTTGGAGTGTCAAAGAAGGCGCGCTTTCGGGATCCGGTCCCCCATCAATGCTTGTCAACACGTCCGGCCCCTACAAAAACTTTCGCTATCGAGCAGAAGTAAAGATCAGCGATGGCGGCAACTCGGGGATGTACTTTCGCACGACCCGCAAACCCGGTTTTAGCGATGGCTACGAAGCACAGATCGATAGCACGCACCGAGATCCAATTCGCACGGGTTCTCTTTACGGGATGTGTCACGTTTACAAACAGCACGTCAAACCCGATACATGGTTTACCTACGAGATAGAAGTTCGCGATGACGTTTGGCGAAAGCGCGACCTGACGCGTATCAAAGTCACGATCGACGGCAATGAGCTTTACGAATTCATGGATTTCAACAAAACGTTCAAGGAAGGACATTTTGCGTTCCAGCATCATGATCCGGGCAGCATCGTGCACATTCGCAAAGTCGAAGTAATGAAACTGCCGTAGCGTGATGCTTAGCGGCGGATGTTCGCGACCGCGTCTGCCATTGCGTTGGCAAATGTTGCGATGTCGTCTTGTGTGTTGTACATCCCCAACGACGCCCGGGTCGTTGCTGGTACGCCCAAGCGTTCGTGTAGCACC
>CAZZDZ010000141.1:4664-14106 GCA_964652675.1 uncultured Pirellulaceae bacterium | reverse complement strand
AAAAGATGGCGGAGCAGCACTTCGATGAAATAGCCTCGCCGCCAATCGAAGAAGCTCTGAAGCTACACAAACGGTTACTGTCAAAGCCGGATTCGTAGTGTGCCACCGCTTGCATTCACATACCCTGGCGGACCGCTAGTTCGTCGTCACGGGCCGATTGGTTATTTGGACATTCAATCGTTCCGGCCATGGTTGCGTGACGAGTTTTCGTTTCGCTGCGTGTACTGTCTGGTTCGCGAACAGTGGGGAAAGCGGCTTGGTGAATTTGACCTCGACCACTTCGAGCCGGTGGCTAGTTCGCCAGAGGTGAGTTTAGAGTACGACAATCTTGTCTATTCGTGCCACGCGTGTAATCTCCGTAAAGGGAAACGGCGTGTGCCAGACCCGGCACAGGCTCTTTTAGAATCCGCGGTTCGAGTCCATCTCGATGGGCGACTTTCCGGTTTGACCGACGAAGCACGCCGTGTCATCGCGGTGATGGCTTTGAATTCACCCAACTTGATTCGGTGGAGACTCACTTGGCTGAGGATTATCGACGTTTGCCAAAAGAGCGATCCTGAACTTTTTGCGGCGTTAATGAGTTACCCGGACGACATCCCGGATCTATCAAAGCTCACTCCGCCAAGTAATAGCCGACCAGACGGTGTCGAGCGTTCGTGTTACGCCCAGCGTGCTGCCGGTGGTTTATCCTCAGGATTCATCGCCTAGATCTTTAGGCCGTAGTTCCTCAACGCCTTGTTGGGCACGTGCCTGTTGGTATTGTTCGTCGCCGGCCTGTATTACGACACATACGTTTGGCCGTGACGGATAGATTTGGCATGCGTTTTGGTCGTCAAGATGCGGACAGGGTCTGCCAACGAACCAACTGCTAAATTCGCCATAAATCACCCAACTTGGCGATCGCTCTGGCACTATTGCGGGCCTATTCCGACTCTCCGGGCAAGCCTTCGTAACTGCTTCGCAAGTAATTCTTGGGTGAGCTTGCGAAGGGCCATTCAGAGCGATACGTTGTGAAGCTAGCAAATCGTTTTGGCCAAAAACGGGTCAATTCGAGTGATGGGATGTATTTCTGCAACGGAGAAGGAGAGAGAAAATGGGAATGGGTAGTACAGGTGAAAAGCGAGGCCTTTTTATCACCATTGATGCAAACATTGGTGCTGGGAAATCAAACGCTTGCCACGCAATTGCATCCGCCGCGACGTCTTCTGGCTGGCCCGCACGTGTTTTGGAAGAGCCCACTCATCATCCCAAATTCAACCACTTCTTGGAACGCTACTACGAAGACCTAAAGACAGGCAAGAACACGGGCGGCGGTTTCGCCATGCAGATGTTCATGCTGTGCCAGCGTTACGAGCAACATCGTTTGGCCGTTGAACAAGCTTGGGGCGATCAAGGAATCGTTGTCGTCCAGGATCGTCCAATTTATGGTGACACGGTTTTTGCGACGACCGCGATGGAACGTGGTTTCATGACCAAAGAAGAATACGAGCTGTATGTCGACTTGTATCGCAATATGAGTCGCGATGTGATGCCGCCAGATATCTTTGTTTACTTGGATGTAACACCCGAAGAATGCCATGAGCGAATGTCGGCTCGCGCACGCTCCGAAGAGGAAGGCGTGCCGCTGGATTACTTGCAGCAGCTGTACGACAACTACCAAAAATTACTCGGTGAAATGCGTCGCCGTGGCGTTCGTGTTTTGACAATCGACTGGCGCGAGTTCGGACCACCGGTAGAAATTTGGAAGAACATCCAGGCGATGGTCAACTCAGAAGATTCCTGGTACGAGCGTCTGACGTTCTCTCTGGCAAAAGAACCTCGCGTGCCGCTGATTCCAACCGGCGAGTAGAAACGGATTGCCTGCGGTTGGACTAATGGAAACCAGTGGTTGGACTGAAAGAAATCAGTCCAACCCGTAGTGTTCTACTTCGGGCCAGTAGACATCTTCGAATGCGTCAGGCGTGTGGAAATCTGGCGAGTTGTCCAGGTCGTGACACTTCATGCATTGCTCCTTGGCTTTTTCAAGAGGCAATTGGATCGATTTGCGATACTTCAATTTTTCAGCCTCGCTCGCTCCGCTGCCTTCTTGTTCGGCATCCGAGTGTTTCTTGCCGGGGCCGTGACAGTTTTCGCAGCCATTGCCGTGCAGATGCTTGCTTACTTCCAGAGCGACGTAACCACTTTTGTACGGAGCATACTGTTGTGGATTCCAACCGGTCACGTGACAGCTCAAGCACTCTGGATCGAAGTGGCGTGCGACGTCACCGCGTTCTTTTGGTGGCTTGACGATACTGGCGGTGGCATCGGCGTGAGGCGTTCCCTCCCATGTCTCCAATGCTTCGGTGTGGCATTTACCACAAGTCGCCGTTCCTACGAATTCATCACCCGACAGATGGGGGCTGGGTTCAAGCCCCAGTCCATCGAGTCCGATTGATTCGAGTTGCTCTTGATAATCCCCCATCAGCTTTCGCATCGCCGGAGCGTCTTCGTATTCGTGAGTCAGCGGGACGCGGCAATACTTAAACGCGGAATCTTTGTACAAGCCAACCAAGCCGGCATACATCCCTTTGTACCCCGTGTCGATCAACTTGGTTTCTGAGTGATCAATCAACTGGGGTTCGTAGTGTGGTTCGCCGTAGCCACCCGCTGCGATAATCAAATCATAGCCGCTAATTTGTTGCATCAATTGTTTTGCGGCATCCTCTTCACCATAGAAGCAGATGACTTTGAAATCGGCTTGCGCCATTGACGCTAAAGCTGCGACGGCGCTTTCGGTTGTTGATTTGACAACAACGTCTTCGTTTAGTGGGAAGTCGATTTTCTTGGGGTCAAGAATGGTGGTGATTCCGATGGTCATCCCGTTCTTTTCGACGATCTTGACCGGCGGGGTATACGATTCGTCACCAAATAAGACGACGTTGCCACCGATGTACAACGCAGTCGACGGATCGTCGGCCGCGCAGACTTGCAGCAGGTCAATGGAATTGAGCCGCAAGTCGTCTGGCCCGAATCCAACCGTTTCGTATTTCATCTTCTTGAGTGCTTCGGTCGACCAGCCGAATTTGATGGTGGCCTGTTGACCGATTCGGCGGATCTGATTTCCGGCGTCGATCGGGACAAGGTTCCAATCTTTTTCGCGCAACTGTTTCATGAACGTCATTCGCCGCGCAACGCCACCTTTTTGTTTATCCAATCCCGTGCATCCACACGGTTCGATGTAGCCATTTTGTTGGCCAGTGATAAACAAAGTCACATCTGGTTTTTTCCAGTTTGTGAATGTGACCGGTCCCAGTTTTGGAGTTTTCTTTGGAGTGCCCGACGCCGGTTCGGTTTCGTTTGGTACGGCTGTCGATTGTTTGATGGAGTCGGGAGTTTTTGCCATTCGCTCATCGGGTGATCCAGGCACCGTTTGACTGTCCAAAGGTTTTGCTTTGTCGTCGGGAACTCCTTTGGGTGTTGGAATCAGTTCAATGGGAACTTGATTTTGACTTGGAGCGCTGCCGGGTGTTTGTGGCAAAACGGGAATCGGCACTGCCTGGCCAGCTTGCACCAAAGTTGTTGCGGAGCGTTTGGGCGTCGATGCTTGCAGGCTGCTCATCAGGAAAGCACGCCGCGCGGCTGGGCTATTTTGATCGATGGTGGCGCTGACGGTTCGAACGGATATTGAACCTGATTTCCGGGCGATTGGCGAAGTCACCGCGGGCGCGTCGTCATGGGATGGCAAAGAGAGCCGGGCGATGGGTTCTTTTGCGGAGTGATTTGGATCGCTACAGCCGACAATCAAAACGCAGATCAGAATAGCGAAGCACACAAACCACCATTTCACCATCAAAACATGAGGGTGGGCGGTTTGCAGGTTTGAGGACAAAACGCTTGTTTGTCCGAAACGATTGTCTCTCATAGGTTCATCCACTCCGTTGGATCCTGGGTCACTCATCAATATCGCCACTTGAACTTTCTGAGCGAACCAATTGTCTGTCATCAATCGGGACCCTATTTTGCGTCCACCGCGAATTGCACGGCGATCAACATTTTTGTTACTTTGGGATTATCGGACTCGATCCATATCGTTCCGTAGTTATTACTCCCATGACCGGTAAGGTCGTAGGGTTTGTCACCAGGAATGATCTCCAATTCCAATGGATACAGCACCTGGGTTTCTCGAACTAGCGGTTTCCCCAGTTTTGCCTGGATTGCCTCAGCCGGATTAACTTCCCCAATGGTAAGTTTTGTGGCTTCTCGCTCGCTACCCTTCAAAACGATAAAAGCTTTCCCTTTTTTCGAATCGTTGTAGTCAAGTCTCCCAAATTTGTAGATGTAGCCGCCACTTGATTGGCTCTGAACCTTGGTCCCGACGATCATGCTGAGATTACCGACAATTCGCCCAGAGACATTGGTCGATGAGAAGTACTCAAGATCTTCATCTTCCTTCTCTTCATCTTCGGGCTTGATGACATTGCCATCTTCGTCGAGTTTTTGAAAACCAAACAAGAATCTGGTTGAAACGGCACCTTGTCTCATGCCACCTTTGACTTTAGCGGTGATATGAAAGCCTTGTCGCGCTTTTGCGTTGTCCCCATCTTCTTCGGTTGGTTTGAATTCTTCGATGTCAAAATCGGCCAGCTCGTTCATCTGCTCGCTTGAAAATCGCTGACTGCCGGGTTTGATATCGTTTTTGTAGTAGCTGTAAACAGTCCCTTTCACTTCAAAGGGTTCCCCCGAAGCGACGTCCCCGATGGTCCACTTCTTGGGGACAATTTCGATCTCGCGGACGACCGTTCCGGTGATCTTTAGATTTAACGCCACATTGGTCGGATCGTTTGTGATGATCTGAGCACTTTGCGTAAACTCGCTTTCATTTGTTTTGACGGTCCACTCAACGACGATTTCTGTTTCAGCTCCGGGGGCAAGTTCGTCGTCTCCAGGGATGCCAATCGTGCATTTGCACGTGGACTCGCCTTCTACTAACGAAAGAGGCTCTTCTCCGACATTTTTGAGCCGAAATACAAACTTGCCTTTTTCATCGGGGGCCATCACGCCAAAATCGTGAGTGAGCTCGGTCAGCATTTCGACCTTGGCGTTGGACGTTTTATAGCCCGATTTCACCGTGTTTATCACGTTACTTGCATTGATGCTGCCATCATCTGTCATGTATCCCAGTCGCGCGTCGCGGAACCCGAAACGCATGTAATTACTGACCCACGCAATCGAAAGGCCAGCGGCGGCGAAAAGTACAGCGAACAACCAAAAATTTTTCACGGTGGTTATGGAATCGTGTGGAGGGAATAAATCGAAGACCAGTCAATGGAGGCCGGTCAATAATGAAGACGGTCAATTTTGATCAAGTACGGGCAGATTGTCGAGTTGGTTCGCCAAAGCTTTACTTGCGGGGACGATTTTCGGCCTCTCGATTGCCGCTGTCCCGACCACTTCGGCCGCATAAATCATCTGCAGATCAAGGCTACGAACAATATTGTTACCCAACTGAGCCATTAGTTTAGCCTCTTTCGCCAGCTTGCGTGCTCGGACCGATTCCCCCTTTGTTTCTGCGATGGCGGCTAATTGTGCGGTAATCCAATGGTCCGCTGGGCTCCATTTCGCAGCTATATCCAGCAGTTCTTGTGCCCGGTTGAGGTCAGATCGGTTCCCCCATCGCTGATAGACGTGCAAAATTTGCTGAGCCGCCGCTTGATTCAGCGACGGGCTTTGGCCTGCCAGTCGCATTGCTTGATCCAGCGAAGTTTCCCATTGTTTTGTTGCTGTTGAGTTTTGTGGGCTTTCGCTGGTGACAATCTGCCAATGGATCAAATCGGCTTGGCTCAAGTGTCCCTCTGGGGACCACGGATCGGCTTCGATCACCCGCTGCAATGATGCTTGCAGTGAACGCAGGTCAGTTCGTTGGCCCGGCTGCTGCATCGCTTGATAGTTGCCCATTTCACGCGCGGCTCGCTGGACCGGTTTGAGCGAAAACACATTTAAACAAAGCAGAAGCAATGCTCCGGTTGCGATCGATATCGCCAGCGGCGCGACCCTTTGCTTTGCGTTTGTCTTGGTTCCGTTTCTTGGGTGCTCCAAAGTTTCGATCTCTGAATGCTCTGTCAAACGAGTCAAAGCGCCAGCCAACAGCCAAATCAACATGGCAACTCCAGGAACCGTCCATCCACCTGCGACCAACAAATGAACGAGCAGGGCGCCTACACAAACGGCTGAAATCAAATCGATGCTGTTGCTGCTAAGTCTGCTGGCAGCCGGCCACAACAACAGACTGAAGCCCAGCGTCATGGGAACGGCGATCGCCTGTGCCTGAAAGTCGGGAAACTGTCCCGATACGAATCCCAACAGCCAGATCAAAAACAAAGCAACGCCAGCCCCCAGCCAACTCCATTTGCTGACAATCGCATTGCTTTGATTGTTGGCGTTTTGATCGCTGGGGTTTTGATCGCTGGCAGTTTGAGTTTGTTTGGCCACAGCGGATGCATCAGCAAACCAATTCTGGTATCCAACCCAGGCTCCGACCGCCAGTAATGCGACCAAGCCAGCGAGCGCGATGAAGCCGCCGCTGGCCAACGTTTCGAACAAAAAGTTGTGCGGGTCCGCAATCTGCTCATTCGCGCTGATTTCGCGATACTGTAGGTAGATCGCTTTGAAATTTCCGGGACCGCAGCCGAACAAAGGGTGATCGAGCGCCAGTTGCCATGTTGATCGCCAATATTGAAAACGAAACGCGAGCGACGGAACCGCTTGCTCGAACCATTCGCTTTTTCCAAATGCGGCGATCATCGTCGTTGCGGCCAGCATGGCGCCCAAGCAGGCGGCGGCGACAACCATGATCTTGCGCATCCGCGATTTCAGATTTGTTTGGTCGGAATCACCCTGTCCCAAAATGTAAGGAGCCAACAGAATCGCAACTGCTCCCAGGATCGTTGCCGCTGTCGCCGACCTGCTACGCGCGTACGACAAACACACCGCGCAAATCAACAGAGCAACGATCCAGGTCGCTTTTTCGTGCCGTTGCATTTGCCGCCATTGAAAACGCAATGCCGCGATTGCGATCAAACAACCAACCAACAGCACGCCAGCCAACGAATTTGCCAGCGCGAATGTTCCCGTCGCTCCCCCGTCGTACAAGCGATTGGCGAACACCATTCTTGCAGATGATCCTGGCGGGGCAAAAATGCCAATTTGGGCGAGCGCTGCGTCGGGGTCCGATTCGTATTGCGCCCTTAGTTGCGGCAAACTGATCCATTCTTGGTGCAAGCCATGAACTGCCAATGCGATTGCGCACAGCGCGATTAGTAAGACGATCGTTCGACGAGCGGCCAAATTGACAAAGATGCGTCGTGAAGCCATGAAAACGGCCGCGCCGCTGACCCATAACCACGCTTCGTTGGTCGCCAAACGCAGGTTTCCAGGCGCGGATGTAAAAAAGGCGGCCAGCATGATCCAAATCGGCAAGCCGCAAGCCAAGCAGTCCAGCGCGATACCGATCTTTTGACGTTGTTTTTTATGGCGTCGTTTGTCATCGGGCACGTCCAAGTTGGCTGGCAAAGAAGTTCGATTCCAAATCGAATCGCTGATTGCGATCGTCCCGACCAGGATCGCAATTACGCCGAACCACAGCGCATCGCCACTTTCGACTGCGACCGAATCGCTCGGAAAATAGGACACGTAGATCAATGCGCCTGCCAAAATCGCTAAGCAGATATTGGCCAGTGTGATGGTTCCGGCAGCGTCTTTGGTATGCGTCGCCCGAACTGGCTTGCCTGACGACTTGCCAGCAGAATCCCCGTGCGTTTTGGAACGCGAATCGCGATTTGCGTTCGGCTTTACTCGCCGTTTTTTCGCCATCCGGTTGATTCCAAAATGACGACGAGGGACAACATACAAGCGACGATGCCCAGCACTGCGGCAGCTTGCAAAACGTTTACATGAGTCAACAAAACAGCCGCCAGCCCGCAAGTCGCCGTTACCAAATAGATCGTCAAAACGGCTCGCGGACGTGACAACCCTAGACCCACCAAGCGATGCGAAAAGTGGCTATGGTCGCCTTGGAAAAGACTGCGTCGTTCACGAATTCGGATCCACAGCACGGTTGCCATGTCGTACATCGGGACGGCCATCGCACAAACGGGCGCGAGCACCGCGTGCGGTCGCGGCGTCGCACCGCCTCCGCCAGCAAAGGTTGCCAAAAGCATTGCAACGGCAACTAAGAAACCGACCAAGTAGCTACCGCCGTCGCCCATAAATATCTTGGCCGGCGGCCGATTGTGCCACAGAAACCCCAGCAACGATCCGCACACAACCAGCAGCAGTGCGGCGACGAACAGCTGGGGGCGCGTGCTACCAGGGTCCGGCGTTGTCAACATCACGACCGCCATCGATGCACAGATGATCGCAGCCACTCCACCGCTGAGCCCGTCCATATTGTCCAGCATGTTGAACGAGTTGATCACTGCGACGATCCAAATCACCGACAGCAAATTCGTCAACCAAGCGGCTTCGATAAAAGCCGTTAGTCCAAAGCCAAGCCCGTAGACGACGAAGGCCGCGACTGCGAATTCGACCAACAACCGCACGCCCACTTTTACACCACGACGATCATCACAGATACCAAGAACGAACAGGATCGTTCCGCAAAGCAGCAAACACCACGCTTCGCCACTTCGTTCCCAAATGCCGTCCAGATACGGCCAGATTGTTTCAGGAATTCGCGACTTAATGGCGTCGTTGTTTCGAGCCAGCGCGACCATTAGCGTGCCGAGAGCAAAATTTGCCATGATCCCCAGCCAGATCCCAATGCCGCCGCCCAGCGGAGTCGCTTGCGAATGGCTGCTGTGCCCACCTGGGTGATCCACCAGCCCCAGTTGGAATGCGAATCGGCGAACCGGATAGAGACTCAAAGCGCAAATGAGCATTGGCGGGACCATTGTCACGCCAAACAGCCATCCAATCCAATTCAATTGCTCCACTGTGTTCCTTTGAAATTTATCGTCTGGCTGAAATTCATCGTCCTGGCAGCCGAAAACCGCAACGATCTTGAAAAATCGCTCGGTCGCCATTGCGTCGTAATCGTACCCCAGAGATAGATTTCGCGTAATTGCAGTCTCCATCGCGTACCGTTTTGACGAAACAGATAGGAGTTCTGTTCATTTTGCACGATCGTAAGTCGACAGCGGGGCCAACTTGCGTCAACATTGCTGGAAAGTTCCTTGCCATTCGGCGGCCCCAGTAACTCGAAACCACAGTAACTCGAAACCACAGCAACTCGAAACCCAGTAACAGCTCATCGTGACGAACGCTTCTTCGCCGCAACCACTCGCCAGAATGATCGGACAGATTGACCCGTTGGACCTCTCTGGCCTGGACCGACTAGCTGCCGCCTTGGTCGATCAGTTACCGGGCGGGATTACATTTGGATTGGTCGGCACGCTTGGCGCCGGCA
>CAZZDZ010000141.1:0-4564 GCA_964652675.1 uncultured Pirellulaceae bacterium | reverse complement strand
GATCAGTTACCGGGCGGGATTACATTTGGATTGGTCGGCACGCTTGGCGCCGGCAAGACGACCATGGTGCAAGCGATCGCGCGGGCAGCCAACATGGATGCAGCCGAAGTCACCAGCCCGACATTCACGCTACTGCAAACTCATCACGGCCAAATCACGTTACACCATCTCGATACCTACCGTTTGGCAGACGAAGACGAATTCTTGGAATTAGGTGTCGACGAACTATTCGACGACGAAATGGCTTGGACACTGGTCGAATGGGCTGAGCGTTTTCCAAGTGTGATGCCGGAAAACACACTTTGGGTTTGCATCGACTTGATGGATGCTTCGTCCGAGCAAGATGACAAACGGCGAATCCGCTTTTACTGCGATGACGACGTGATCCGCGAAAAAGTGAACGCTTTGATCGACCACATTTCAACGTGATCGATTCGTCCATCCCGCCAGCGATCGTAACAACGATTCAGCGATTGCATGGAGTCACATCTGCAAAGCCAACGCCGCCGGGAATGAGCGGCGCGCGCGTTTACCGCTGCGAAAGCGAAAGCGCTGGCTCGCTTGCCTTGCGTTGTTGGCCAGCGTCGGTCAACAAAGACCGTGTGGCCGAAGTTCATCGGGTTCAGACCGCTGCCCGTCAATCTGGATGTCAGATCGTTCCCCAGTTGCTGCAGATCACATCGAACGGAAACAGCAATGGCCCGCAGACAATCGCTACCCACAAAAACCAGTGCTGGGAGATTGCGAATTGGCTGCCCGGTACAAAGCTGCCCCGTGACGCTTCGGTTCAGCAGATCGTCACGGGCGCAAAAGCTATCCGTGCATTTCACCAGAGCGTCGCTGGGCTGGGCACGCAAACGACATCGCCGCTGTCGAAATCACCGCTGTGTTTGGCGAGTCGAATTGAGCGAGTTGCTCAGTTGAATCAAATTTTGCCCAAAGCATTCGACAGAAGTCAACTTATGTTCAGCGATGTCTTAAATGACTCACTGATACGTGCGCAGCAAGTTTTACGGCAAAATTGGCCTGCAGTTGCCAGCGAGATTTCCCGATCTATTAATGAGCACGCTGCTCATCGATACCAAACACAGTATGTATTGCGAGACGTTCACCGCGATCACATCCTTTTTGCCGAAGACCGAGCGGTTGGCTTGATCGATTTTGATGCCATTCGGTTCGATTTGCCGCTGACAGACCTAGTGCGTTGGGCAGGCAGCTTTTCGAGCCATTTCGAGAACCCGAAGAAAACAGAGGACGTTTGGGAAGCGGTTTTGGCGGGATATGGTCCGAATCTGTCATTTCCAAACACAGAGGGGGCCGATCAAGTCCCACTCGCAAAAGCACTCCATTTCAGTGCTACTTGGATAAGCCTCGGTAACTGGATCGCTTGGATGCTTGTGGGGAACCGGACTTTTCCCGGCCAAGATCAAAAGATTGCCGATCGAATCGACACTCTGATTCGCTCAGCACTTTCTGCGACCTAACGAAAAACTGAGACAAAACATTGACGCGGTCTATTTGACGCGTGTAAAAACGGAGTTTGCCAGCAAATTTCCATGTAGCCTGCGTTCCCGAAAGGGGTTTAAACAACGTAGCGAAGTTCTGTTGCGGACAAAAAAACAATTCAACTCAATTGCCCAATCCAAAATCAAACGATGCAATCACGCGTTTTTCAATCTGTGATGTTCGCCGCGTTCATGGCGATCACGTGCCTGGCTTTGCCGACGCACCATAGTTGTGCCCAGGGCGACTTTCCAACCGAAGGCGGGTTTCCCAACTTTCCGATCGGTGGATCATCCGACGAACCTGCAACTTGGGATACCCAGTACACACTCAATCCCGGTGGCGACGTCGGTGTGTTGAAGGTGGCGGTTGCTTTGGGAGAAGGCTGGCACGTCTACTCCACAACCCAAGCCCCAGGTGGTCCGCTCAAGACCAAACTGAAAATCGAATCCCCCAAAGCGGTTCAGCTTGCTGGAGCATTCAGACCCGACCACGAACCAAAGACAAGTGTGTCGGACATCTATGACGGTCTGACCATCGAAGAATTCAGCGATAGCGTTACATGGTCGGTGCCGATCATCGTGCCACCTGATTACCGAGGTGAAATCAAAGTTGCAGTCGACGGGCTGACTTGCACCGATGCTGGCAAGTGCGTGCCGTTTAGAGAAGTGTTGGTTGCCCAATACACGCCTCCGGCAACAGTAGCCCAAGAATCCCAGGGCGTAGCCCAAACCCAACAGGCCGCTCCCGCCAAGGGAATGCCCGGCAAGCTTGCTCCGTTAAATCAAAAACCGTTTCGCGAAAAGGACAACCCCGTTCAATGGACATCGGTTGCTTCCAAAGCCATCCCAACTGGTGGACGTGGCGTCATTGAGTTTACCGCGACGCCTGACAAAACGTTCCACGTTTATCCTGGTGTTGCGGACGCTGCAAACTTTTCCACGAACTTTGTCGTCACAAAGAAAAGTGGTTTGAAAATTGCCGCTCCGTCGACGCCATCAGAAGTCGTCGTCGACAAGGGCATCAGTTTCCACGAAGGCGCCGTGACTTGGACGTTGCCGATTGAAGTACCAGCAGGCACACCGGCGGGCAAGCACGACGTCGAAGGGTTTGTTGTCTATCAAGCTTGCACGTCCAATTCGTGCCATCCTCCTTCCGCCGTCAAATTCAAAACGACGATCGCTGTCGGGGATGCAGGAAACGAAGCCGTCGCGGTTAAGTTGGTTGCAGCCACACGAGCAGAAGGATTAGACGCCGCTGCAGAAACGAAATGGGTCGACAAACTGAGCGCACCAGCCGCCAACCCGCCTGCGAAAAGCCCTGCCCCTGCTGACCAGTCAGCAGACCACTCAACAGCCCCATCAGCAGCCACTCCCGCTGATTCGCACGCGACTGCCAATGACACTAAAGCCGCTGAAAAGCCCAAGGCTATCTCGGCTATTTCGTCGGCCGTTGCCGCCGACAGCCCCGAAGCGATTGCGGAGATGGCAAAGCTTTACAACCCCGACGAAAAGATTCGGTATTTGACGTACAGCGAAATGGCCGCCAACCCAGTCGGCTCTGGTGGCGTCAGTTCAGGTGCTTCCACCACGTTTTGGTCAGCAATGATCGGTGCGTTCATTGGCGGTATTCTGCTGAACTTGATGCCCTGCGTTTTCCCTGTTCTTGGCCTGAAAGTCATGGGCTTTGTCAAACAAGCCGGCAGCGATCCTGCAAAGATTCGCAAGCATGGTCTAGCGTTTACCGCTGGATTGGTTGTCGCGATGTGGGTTTTGGCCGGAATCATTTTGGCCGTCAAGCTATCGCTGGGACAAGATATCAACTGGGGCGCCCAAATGGGCAATCCGTATTTTGTTTGCTCGATGATCGTCTTGCTGTTCTTGCTTGGCCTGAACATGGCTGGCGTTTTCGAGTTTGGTACATCGATGACCCGCGTGGGCGGATCAATCCAAGGAAAAGAAGGCTACTCGGCTTCATTCTTGTCGGGCGTTTTGACCACCTTGGTAGCGACTCCTTGTTCGGGGCCGTTCTTAGGCGCGGCGATGAGCTACACGCTTGCACAAACCGCGGGCGTCGCAATGTTCTTGTTCACAATCTTCGCGCTGGGAATCGCATTGCCTTATTTGCTGCTTTGTTTCTTCCCTGTACTGATCAATAAACTTCCGCGTCCTGGTGCGTGGATGGAAACATTCAAAGTTACGATGGCTTTCGCGTTATTCGCGACGGTTGCGTTTTTCATGCGAGCGTTTGGAAACCAAACGGGCGTCAGCGGACTGACATGGCTTGCGATGGCATTGGTCGTCATTGGGCTAGCCGCTTTCTATTACGGCAACTACACCGCTCCGCACATTCCGGAGACCAAACGTAGATTGTTTGGATACGCCATGCCACTCGCGATTGCTTGTGTTGGTGCCTGGATGTGCTACGGCGCCGCAAGTGAGATAGCTCCGGCTGGATCTAGCTCGCACGCCGGTGGCTTAGCTTGGCAAAAATGGAACCCCGGAAAAGTCGCCCATTCTTTGGCCAAAAACAAAGAGAGCAAACGGCCGATTTGGGTCGAATACACAGCCCACTGGTGATTTACTTGCCAAGTAAACGAGGAGCGTGTCTTCTCTAACGCCGAAGTACTGAAGAAACTGAAAGAACTGGACGTAGAATTGATCGCCGTCGACGATACACGTCGCGAAGAGCGAATTGCTCGCGATCTAAAGCGTGCGGATCGGTCGTTGATTCCAGTCAATTTGATCTACCCACATAACTACCCCGAAGAACCAGCGATTTTGCTGGAGGAACTGATTTCGCCAACCCAAGCACTCGAAGTGTTAGCTCGGATGGAAGAAATTCAAACGGGAGCTAAACCCGGCAGTGGGGCCCAGCCAGCGGGCGACAAATTGTCGATGAACCCGTAAGCGGTAGACATCGTCATAAGACGCAAGTTCAAACAAATCAGGTCGCAGCGAAGAACCGTCAAGGGTTTCGCTGGCGACCTTTTTTCGTGACGTTTTCCCGTCACCCTCCCGCTTGCGGGAGGGTCGGACGCGGTAGCGGCCGGGGAGGGCCC
>CAZZDZ010000140.1:0-14143 GCA_964652675.1 uncultured Pirellulaceae bacterium | reverse complement strand
AAGGAACCAACGAATCGGCGATTAGTAGCGGTAGTGGTCAGGCTTGTAAGGGCCTTCGACTGGGACATTGATGTAGTCCGCTTGCTCTTGGGACAACTTGGTCAATTTGACGCCCAGTTTATCTAGGTGCAAACGAGCCACTTTTTCGTCCAAAATCTTTGGCAAGATGAACACGTCGTTCTTGTCGTACTTTACGCCCGACAAGTTTTCTTTGCCGTTGGCGTACATGGCCAAGTCGATCTGAGCGATCGTTTGATTCGTAAACGAAGCGGACATCACGAAGCTTGGGTGACCGGTCGCACAGCCAAGGTTCAGCAAACGGCCTTCGGCCAAGATCAGCACGCTGTGGCCGTCTTTGAATGTGTACTTGTCGTACTGTGGTTTGATCTCGTCTCGCGTCGTGATCTTTTCCAGTTCGGCCATTTCGATTTCGTTGTCGAAGTGACCAATGTTTCCGATGATGGCATTGTCCTTCATCTTCTCCATGTGCTCGACACGGATGATGTTGTAGTTGCCAGTCGTGGTGATGAAGATGTCGGCGACATCCAAGGCGTCTTCCAAAGTCGTGACTTCGTAGCCTTCCATCGCGGCTTGCAATGCACAAATCGGGTCCACTTCGGTGACGATCACGCGACAGCCTTGGCCAACAAGCGACTGAACACAGCCTTTGCCGACGTCACCGTAGCCGCAAACGACTGCGATTTTGCCGGACATCATCACGTCGGTTGCACGGTTCAAGCCGTCGATCAGCGAGTGGCGGCAACCGTAGACATTGTCAAACTTGCTCTTCGTGCAACTGTCGTTGACGTTGATAGCAGGAAACATCAACGAACCGTCTTTGGCCATTTCGACCAATCGGTGAACGCCAGTGGTGGTTTCTTCGGAAACACCGTGGCACTCAGCTGCGACTTTTGTCCAACGCTGTGGGTCCTGAGCCAATGTCCAAGCGAGAGTCTTCAGGACTTCTTTGTACTCGGTGTTGTTGGTTGTTTCTGGTCCAGGAACCGCGCCAGCTTTCTCGAACTCGGCGCCTTTGTGGATCAACATGGTGGCGTCACCACCGTCGTCAACGATTTGAGTTGGGCCTTGGCCGTTACCCCAATCCAAGCATTTCTCTGTGCAAGCCCAGTACTCTTCCAGCGTTTCGCCTTTCCAAGCGAAGACGGGGATTCCAGCAGGTGCGTCAACGGTGCCGTTTTTGCCAACGACAACTGCGGCGGCTGCTGAGTCTTGAGTGGAGAAGATGTTACAGGAAACCCAACGCACGTCGGCGCCAAGTTCAGTCAAGGTTTCGATCAAGACAGCTGTTTGCACGGTCATGTGCAGGCTGCCCATGATGCGTTGTCCAGCCAACGGCTTTGACTTGCCAAATTCGGCACGCAAAGACATCAGGCCTGGCATTTCTTTTTCTGCCAAATCAAGTTCTTTACGACCTTGTTCGGCGAGCGAAAGATCGGCAACTTTGTAGTCGATGCCGTTCTTGTGATCAGGTGTGAACACGTACTGTTCGGTGGAAGCAACACTCATGTGTGTTTCTCTCTTTCGGGGAATCCAAAGGGTTGTACTACAGCCCAAACGCGGGCTTGCCCATCCTCAGGGCGACGGACCCAACACGGGGACTCCCGCTGGTCACAACCTTGGCAATTCCAAATCGGAATGATCGCCAAGGGTTGGAGCAAAGAATACTGGTCATGCCAACATCCCGCTCGACACGAACATCATAGACACTGCGGCTAGTATGAAAACCGCAGTTTGCCCTCAGAATGCGATTCTTGCGGTGTTCTAGCAAGGTTTTTAAGCCACCTCGCGAGGATCGAATTACATCGCCGACGCGGCAGAACGAAAGAATCCATGGATAAGCGCCGCTGACTTCGTGCCACGGGTTTCTTCGACGCCACTAGCCGTATCCACAGTCGGTGCGTTGGTTTGTTGAATCGATTCGGCAACGTTTTGAGGATTTATGCCACCGGCCAACGCCCAGGAGAGATTTGGATGTTCGTGAGCCCATTGCCCGACGGTCTCCCAATTCAGCGATTTGCCGCTGCCACCATGCTGTGCGCCAGCATCGGCGTCCAACAAAACATGACATCCGATCGCTGACCATGGGGATGTTTTTTCCGTGATCATCGTCGTCGTAAGCTCCGCCGCCGGAAGCTTGATTGCCCGAATCACATCACGCCCGTTTGCTATCAGTTCGGCTGCAACCTTTGGTTCTTCGTCGCCATGCAATTGAACAATGTCCAATCCAACCGAATCGCAAATGCTTTCAATCGCGTCGATGGTTAGATTCACGAAAACACCGACTCGCAGCAAATTCGCCTGGGCAGCGGCTTCCGATATCGCTCGTGTCGTCGACTCGCTTGGGTCAAGATATCGAACGCTGGGAGGATAGAAATTCAGCCCAACGGCCGCCGTCAGCTTTTGGCTTGCGGCTGCTGCTTCCACCGCCCGAATATCGTCGACAGACTTTACGCCACAAATTTTGACTTGGAACCCAATCGGGCGTTTTGGTTGGGACACGTTGCTTGCACTTTCAATGATTTATGCGCCAAAGGGCAATCCTGCTCAATCGACATTTCAATTGGTCGATTTTTTGAGCGACAAGGCGGTCACTCGATTCCCTTATTTTCGCAAGGATTGCGTTGCGGCGTTAGCCCCCGTTTCCCGATAAAACGAAAGTCTTGGCGACTTCCGCTACGGCCTTTCAATCAAGGTCGCACGGCACAATTCTCTGATGACTCCTCCCTCGTTTGCAATCATTGCTATGAAAAACCTAGCGGCAACGATCGAAGCGACCTTGGCAGCAGCACTCGTCACCGCGATTTGCTTTTCGCTGGTTCCGTTCTTGCCACCGCAACAAACGTTAATCCATCGGGACGATCACGGGCATCAGACAGAATTTGTATTGCCAGCAGATGACGTTCGGGTAGTAAAGATACGTCGGTTTTGGGAATCGCACAACGACATTCGGCCTTCAAGTGACTATGCGGTCGCCAGTTGGCAGCAGGAACTGGCATCACACTACGCCAAAAATCCAAGCGATGACGCAGCCGCCAGCTATTGGCACACGCGAGAGCAACAAGCAAATCACTTAGTCGATCAATCCCGACAAGCGATGTACCGCGATCGTAGCGAAGCACCGAATATTGAATTGGGAGCGGTCCAAGAAAATATACGCCACCCCAACGCACTTAGCTTCGCGTTGATTTGTGGCGTTATCGCCGGAGCAATCTTTTGGATCGCGAACAAGAATTCGCCGACCAAACAAATCGTCGAATTCGGTTTTTCGACGACGCCTGCCGATGGCAAAAACGAGACCACGATCGCCTGCGATGTTCAGCGCGATTGGTTTCGTATCAAGCAACCTTGGCAAGTTAGCGCACGGCGTCTAGTGCTCGTTGCGATGGCTGGTTTGTTGATTTGCGTTTTCGTCTGACAAAGCCACAGCCTGACGTATCTCGTCTAAGCGAAACGGCTTGGCGATGAATCCTTCTGGGGCGATCGATTCGTCTTCCAGCAACGATTGAGCATCGGCGCTATAACCGCTGCAAATGACGACCGGCAAACTGGGATATCGCTGTTTGATATTTCGCAGTGTTTCGCGTCCGCACATGACTGGCATCGCTAAATCCAGCATTACCAAGTCAAACTTTGCGTCTTCATCCAATTGGTCCAGCGCTTGCTGACCGTTGGCAGCGCAAACCGCGTGGTGACCGAGCGCGCTAAGTAATGCTGTCGCGGTATCACGAATCACTTTTTCGTCATCGACCAGCAGAACGCGTCGCTGTGGTGCTCGTTTTTCGTCACTCGCGTTGCCCAAGCTGGCAGGCACCACGTGGTTGGTCTTTTCTTTGTTGGGTGATTGCAATTTTGTTCTCGGCAAACAAACAGTGAACGTGCTGCCGACATCAAGTTCACTCTCGCATTCGATGACCCCACCGTGCTGACGAACGATTCCAAACGCCATGGCCAATCCCAACCCTGTCCCTTGGCCAACGTCTTTGGTGGTGAAAAACGGTTCAAAAACACGTTGGGCCGTTTGCTGATCCATGCCGCATCCGTCATCACGGACTTGGATTTGGACACAGTCACCCATTTCGTCGTGCTTTGCGTTTCGGGTGATGATCGTTATCTGCCCGACGTTGTTTCCCAACGCGTCTCGAGCGTTGATGACGAGATTCAAAATGACGCGTTCGATTTGTTCGCTATCGATGCAAACGGGCCATAAATCAACTGCCATCGTTTGCGAAAAATTGATTTGTTCACCCAAAATATGTCGCATAAATTCGCCAACGCGCGTGACGGCATCATTGACGCTGGCGACCTGAAACGAGAGCGGTGATTGTCGCGAAAAACCCAACAACTGTTGAGTCAACATGGCTGCACGATCAACGGCTTCCGACGCGATCGCGACATGCTCTTGTGATTTGGCGGAATCGGATGAATGTAGTTCGCTGAGCGCCAAGTTGGCAGAAATTGCCATCAGCAAGTTGTTGAAATCATGCGCGATGCCTCCGGCCAGTTGTCCAGCCGCATGCATTTTTTGAGACTGAACGATCTCCACCTCCAACTTTTTGCGCATCGTGACGTCTTCGACCGTAACGATACGACCATCGCCGTGATCGTTGACGACAGGTGCCGAATAAAATGCAAAAACACCGGATTCGTCTGCGAGTGCAAAGTCTTGTTTGGGCATCACCTTGCTGTTGCTAAATGATGCATCCCAAAAGGCGCGGAACCCATTGGCATCCTTTACTGCCTCCGCCAAGCGGTTTCTGACAACCGTCGTGTTCGATTCTTGCACCGGACAGTCGGCGATTAATTGTTCCGCGACTCCGGTCGCCTGAATCAGTTTTCCATTGGAATCAAAAAACAGAATTCCTTCGCAAATCGCATTGCAAGAAGCCTGTAGCCGTGACGCCAAAATTCTCGCGTCTCGCGTCTGCTTGCGAACTCGAGTACGCAGCACGAAGCTCCAAAACGCAAAACATCCCACTACAGAAAGACCAACCAAAGCGGCGATCCCCAAGTGTTTTGAAGAGAAACTGTAAGAACGCTCTATCATTTCGATGGAAATGGGATCGCTAGCCATGATCCGAAAATCAAGATCGCTTTTTTCGTTGTTGATAACCGATCGCCGGATCCCGGTAACCGCAACGACGTCGCCCACTTTTATTTTTCGATGTTCGGGCGTCAAACTGTCTCGATCAATTCGGATCGAAAATCGCGTGTCATGTTGTGATAGACGAAGCTCTGTACGGCCTGGCCACATCTGTATATCGCGAACGGTCCCCGTAACGGTAACTCGGTTGAGTGTTTGAGAAGCATCCAACAAGTCGAGTGCCGTAACCTTCTTGGGCGGCGGCAACTTTGATTTGCCGGTCACGCGAAGCATTCTTAGCAGTCCTGTGGTGTCGTCTGCACCGTACTCAAACGGCAAATACGAACAGTGCACCTTGTCACCAGATTTGACGCCAATAGGCAACTCAGATCTCAGCCAGTGAACCGTAGCGCCGTCAGAAACGGCAATGTATTTACGACTATCCGTGGCGAGCACCACTCCTTGGATTTCCTGGAGATCGATTGGCCTTGAATCTGTTTGGGGGGAAACTGTTTTGGGGAAAGAAAGCTGATCTGAGCTCATCGCCATCATGAAACGATTTTTACTCTCGCTTTCACTTACAACAATTCCGTCGACCGAAACAATACGATCGATGATATCCCTTGTGAAAGACACGGGTTGATCCGTTCCCAACGCCCACCGGTGCAATCCGCCTGAATTGCGAATCAACAATTGATGTCGCGAACCAACCGACGAAACCTCTGTCACCCTCCCTCGGAGCCGACAGTAGTGACCAATCATCCGTATATCAAATGCGGGCAGAATAGCAGGGATCTTCGCTGGTGTGGGAATCTTACCCACGCCGATCACTTCCAGCTTTTTGATCTGGACGCGATACACACCTGGTTGCGTCACGCCGCTCACACGAACCAAATCCCCCAGTTGCGGATTGGACTCCGGCCGATTCAATGGCAGGGTACCCAAAAGACGGATACCGTTGTTTTCTAAACGCACACACGAACGAAATTCATCGTATAGAACGAGGGTCGCTTCGACCTGGAACGGCGCCGGCTGCATTTCGCTTTTCCCAGGCCCGAGATAGCCTCTTAGCTCCTCAAGGTCACGAACAACCGACACATCCGGCGTGGAGTTCTTGCCCTCTGGTCGTTCTTGATTTCCTGCAACGGTATCAACCGCATAGGCCAACGGCGCGTAGGACAAAAGCGCGAGCGCCGCCAGCGCCAAAACGATCGATCGCCGTACAGCCATGCTGCAGAACGCGAGATCCGATCGAAATCGTTGATAAAACGAAAATCGTTTTTCCAACACAGTGATGCCTCGTGGTGGGCGATTGCCCAGAGTGGCAGGAAAAGTGACTCTGTCGAGTCAAACATCATAACCGAAAATCGCGTTCATTCTTAGGGCTGGACAAACGCATTGTCGATTAATCGCGTCTGACCAACATAAGCTGCGATCAATGCGATCGCGCTAGAATCCAATTGATCTAGGGGACGCAGAGTTTCTGGTTGGACCACAACCGCATAGTCGATTTTGTCGACTGACATTTCGCTAGCTGACAAGCAATCGTGCATCGCTGATTCAAGCGTCTTCACATTTCGCTCGCCATTAACAACAAGCTTGTCCACAATGGCAAGCGACTCGGAAAGCAATAACGCTCGTTGCCGCTGCTCGTCGTTCAAGTAGCGATTGCGACTGCTTAATGCCAGCCCATCGGGTTCGCGAACAATTGGGCACGAGACGATTTCGATGCCGACATTCAGATCGCGAACCATCGCTTGGATCACTTGCAGTTGCTGATAGTCTTTTTGGCCAAAGAATGCATGAGTGGCCGGCAACAACTGAAACAACTTCATCACAATCGTGGTGACGCCGCGAAAGTGATCAGGCCGAAACGTGCCTTCCAGTGGTTTTGCGACATCGGGAGGCTGAACGAAAGTGCTGAAGCCTGGGGGATACATGGTTTGGACATCGGGAACGAACACGGCATCCACTCCGGCGTTTTGCAGTAGCTCGCGATCGGCATCCAGCGTACGCGGATACTTGTCTAGATCTTCGTCGGGGGCGAACTGTGTTGGGTTCACGAAGATGGTTGCAATCGTAGCATCACAGCGTTCTGTGCTGGCGCGAGCAAGCGAAAGGTGACCTTGATGCAAAGCGCCCATCGTAGGAACGATTCCCACTGTCTTGCCATCGCGACGCAACGCGTAAACGAACTCGCGAGCCTCATTGGCCGCCGTAAGAGTCAGCATGTTTCCCATTTGATTGATTTGGTTTATCCCCGTAACTAAGCAAGCCCGTATCGAACGTACCTACAGCCCCAGAACAATTAGTGTCGGAACAATTAGCATCAGTGACACCGACACTTCAATCTCGTGGAACCCGCAGCGGCATTGCGTCGGCGACGACCTAACTAAATTGAGTTCTGTGTCGCTTCGTCCAGCACATGTTCGGAGACAAAGATCGGAAGAGCTGGTGTGAAGGTAACCGCCACTGCGATCGCGTCACTTGGACGTGAGTCGATCTCGACCATTTTGCCTTGGGCGGTACGAAGCCGCAGTTGGGCGTAATACGTGTGATCGCTCAAGTCACTGATGACAACACTGTCAACGGTCGCATCCATTGATTCAGCAACACGCACGATCAAATCATGAGTCAACGGGCGAGGTGGTTGGTAATCATCCTTGACGCGTCGGTCGATATTGGTGGCTTCAAAGATTCCAATCAAAATTGGAAACTCACGTTCACCGTCGACTTCTCGCAAGAAGATCATTTGGTTGTCGGTCAGCTCGGAAATGATGATCCGGGCGAGCTGCATTTGGACAGGCATAGGACAAGCAAAAGCGAGAGCAGAAACAAAAAAGGGACCGACGCGGTTCACGCATCGGTCCCTACAACTATACCGTCATTTAACGACCGTAGTAGCGTGAGCAGAATTTGACGGGGCTCACGCGGCCGATTTAGTTATCAACGCCTCGACCGTATCAGCCTTCTAGACGGAAAATCGTCACTGCCAAAGGTGGCAAATCGACCAAGATACTGTCGGGACGCCCATGCTCGCCTTGGCCTGTTGTGTCGCGACCGGGATAGTTTCCGGTGTTGCTGCCGCCGTAGGCTTCGCTGTCACTGTTAAAAATTTCTTTCCAATGCCCCTGTGTGGGGACGCCAATTCGGTAGCCCGTGCGAACAACAGGAGTGAAATTGCAGCATACGAGGATTGGCGGGGCACCGTCCAAGCCTTTTCGCAGGTAGGCCAGAACGCTGTCATCGCCGTTCATGCAGTCCACCCACTCGAAACCTTCGCCGCTGAAATCCAGCTGGTGCAGAGCGGGATTTTCGACCACGATTTTGTTCAAATCGGACACGCACTGTTGGACACCACGGTGAGTGTCGAAATCCAGCAAGATCCAATCCGGACCGTCTTCGTCGTTCCACTCGTTCCACTGACCAAATTCACCACCCATGAACAACAGGTTTTTTCCTGGGTGCGTCCACATGTACGAATACAGCAATCGCAAGTTTGCAAATTTCTGCCACATGTCGCCAGGCATTTGGCTGATCAGCGACCCTTTGCCGTGAACGACTTCGTCATGGGACAACGGCAACATGAAATTTTCGGTGAACGCATAGATCAAACTGAACGTCAATTCGTTTTGATGGTACTTGCGATGAATGGGTTCGTTTTGCATGTACGACAAAGTGTCATTCATCCAGCCCATGTTCCACTTGTAAGTGAACCCAAGCCCGCCATCATAAGTCGGCCGCGACACACCAGGCCACGCTGTTGATTCTTCGGCTGCCGTGACCACTCCAGGATACTCGTCGTGCACCGCGACATTGAATTCACGCAAGAAATCAATCGCGGCCAAGTTCTCGCGACCACCATATTCATTGGGAACCCAATCGTCGCCTTCGCGGCTATAGTCCAAGTACAACATGGATGCGACCGCGTCGACTCGCAGTCCGTCAATGTGGTACTTGTCCAACCAATACAACGCATTGGCGATCAAGAAATTCTTTACCTCGTTGCGACCATAATTAAAAATCATGGTGCCCCAATCGGGATGTTCGCCTTGGCGTGGATCCGCATGCTCGTACAGCGCTGAACCGTCAAAGCGATACAGCCCGTGCTGGTCTTTGGGGAAGTGGGCGGGGACCCAATCAACCAACACGCCGATGCCCTCTTGGTGCATGTAGTCGACGAAATGCATGAAATCTTCGGGGCTGCCGTGACGACTGGTTGGGGCAAAGTACCCAACGGTTTGATATCCCCACGAACCGGAGAATGGATGCTCGCTGATTGGCATCAATTCAACGTGCGTGAAATTCATACGGTGGCAATACTCAGCCAATCGTGTCGCAAGATCGCGATAGTTCAACCAACCGTTTGTGCGACCATGGTCTTTCTGCCAACTGCCCAAGTGCACCTCGAACACGTTCATCGGAGCGTGCATCGGATTCCATTCGGCACGACGCGTCATCCAGTCGCCATCACTCCACTGGTGCGTGTTGATATCGGCAACGATTGACGCCGTCAGCGGCGGCAGTTCTGCGGCAAAACCCATTGGGTCGCTCTTGTCGACCCATTCGCCGTTTTGATCCAATAAGCGGAACTTGTATTTGTCACCCGCTTTGGCATTGGGGATGAAAAGCTCCCAGATGCCAAGGTTTTCGACAACTTTGGCAACATGCCCACGGCCATCCCAATGATTAAAATCACCAACGACTTGGACCGAACGCGCGTTGGGCGCCCACACGGCAAAGTTAACGCCGGCTTGGTCATCAACCGTGCGGACCTGAGCACCAAGTCGTTCGTACAACTTCAGGTGTCGGCCTTCGCCGATGAGGTAACGATCCAGATCGGTCAAGATCGAAGGAACCGCGTGAGGGTCTTGCATATCCACTACGTCGCCCGTTTTGTCAGCCATCTGGATGCGGTATCTTGAAGTGTCGCTGTTGCGAGAAGAATCATTTTGGTCATTATTGCTCGCCGCGTCGATGGCGCCATCGCAAATCGCCTCGAAAAATCCCGATGGGTGGATTCGACGCATCGGGCGACGTACCCCGCTGTGGTTGTCAATCAACCATGCCGCCTGGGCTTCGGGAAGAAACGAGCGAATAGCGGTCGCGGATTTGCCCAAGTAGTCTACGCGATGAGCCCCCAAGACGGATGACGGATTATCGTGTGTGCCGTCGATCAGGCGCCCGATATCGGAAAGTGAGACTTGGGTATGCATATCGAATCCGTGATGTGACGCTTCAGCGCGAAACGTGAAAAGGAAGTAATCGGTGGAATGTGCCGGCGAAACCCAGCGGAAATTTGACAACCCGGCCAACCCGGATATCAGAACTAGCTCTCATCCATCAGATCAGCGGAAGTAAACCGTGAACGGGGTGGAACCATGTCAGACGAACTGACCATCAGCAGACGACGCAGTCGGTCGCTGGCGTTATTAACGCGGACCGCCGGATCTGAACTTTGTGCTGAAATTGGCTCCGACGAATTGGGCCTACTGCCGCGTCGGCGAGACGCCATCTTGGGCGCGGGAACAACCGATCGACTTGCGGTTGAATCCGCATTCGCCGCTGGCGAATCGGTGCGACGTGTAACAATGCCGTCGCAGGTGACCTGATCGTGGCGTCCGACCAACCCGCGACTAACCAAACGCGATGACACCAAACAAGCTTCGACGCGATGGATTTCAAGAGCGCGATCGACGCGGCGCCACAAGTCAGCATTTTGGACATCGACCCGGCGTCCAAAATGTTCCCAGATGAAATCGTTCTGCCGCCAACGCGGTAACGAATCGCTAAGTGATTTGATCAAGTAACGATTGTTGCTCAGCAACGTGATCGACGATGGGCCCTCGATAAACTCCAAACCGCGGACGGCTGCCAGAACACTCAGTCGGTTCAAGTCACCGATTTCGATGTCTTCAGCATCAAACACTGATTCACCGCTGGCCGTTTCGAGCGAGAAACGCCAGTAGCCATCAGTCAGCGTCGTCGACCTTGCCTCGCAAACAAGCAAATACTCGTTCAGAGTTTCAGCGACGGGATTGGTTGTAACGATTGGAACGTCAGCCGGTGCGACAAACGCACCGAACTCATCGGGAGAAAGAGTCAGCTTCACGGGAGGTTTTTCCAGCAAGATGGGTCTTGTGCCGCTGTTGTGGGCAACAGAAACACGGTTGGGAGGCGATCCATCACGTCTCAGCCGGCCAATCGCGACGCAATGATAGCGAAACAACTCCGGCGTACTTATCCACTCGGCAATTCTTACCGCGCCGCAAAAGTTTGACTAAAAGAAAACGCCAGCAGTGTTTACAAGCTGGCGTTAAGAGGGTCGTATCCCGCAAAACCCTATCAACAGCACATCCGCTTTGACGCAGCAGTGATCATGTAAACGCGCCCAACCCCGACCTATTGAAACGATTCCAGAACTTTACGTGGGGCGCCAATTGAGACGACGTGGATTTCACCCACAAACTGACGGGCATGTGGAAGCACCATGCCAATCTTGGGGGCAACAAACGTAATCGTATGCTCAGCACGAAAAGCGCATTCGTGGGAGTCGCCCGTATCGCAGTCCAAGCCGGTTGGCACATCGATTGCCACCTTCAAACATGTTCGTTCATTAGCCGCATTTACAGCGTCCGCAAACAGACCGCGCAGAAGCCCGCGTGCTCCGGTTCCCAGCAAACAGTCAACCAAGACATCCGCGCTGGCCAGTTCCGCTTCGATTTCAGCTTTCGTGTTGACCAGACAAATTGACAACTGTGAACGACGCGCGATCTCCAAGTTCCCTGACGCATCACCCGCAAGAGAATCCAGAGGCACAATGCTCACCAGCGAAACATCGCGATCGGCCAACTCCAAATGTCTCGCGATGACATACCCGTCACCCGCGTTGTTCCCCTTTCCGCACAAGATCACGATTTTTCCGGTTGGCTGCAGTTGGTCAATGATTGCAGCAGCCCCCGCTCCAGCGTTTTCCATCAGCACCATGCCTGGAATCGCATAATCTTCGATTGCAATTCGGTCGACTTCGCGGATTTCAGCGCGGCTCAAAGGGCGTAGTTTCATCGTTTTGTCTCAGTTAGACCGAATCGGACCAGGGCAAGTCGTTTTTTAAATTGCAATGACAGAAGAAATGGTAAGCCGACGCGTGAGTTTGTTGTTGAATGCAACATACCAGTTGCGCAAAACGTCATTAGGTGGGTGATTTTCCGCAGGAATCGTTTGGGAACACGCGTTTGCGCATTGTATGAATATTGACATAGCGGCACCGAAAAGCCAGCCACGGAGTGGCTGGTTTTCCCTTCATGTCGAACGATATTTCCATGCGATTGCTTTTTTCTGATTCCATAAACGCGCAACTTCAAAATGCGTGCGCCAAACCCCGTGCTTACGCATGGGCATGGGGCTACATTATGTCGCTGCTCGGCAACTAGTTTCTCATTGTTTCATTGAATCGATCAAACAATCTCGATTCATTACTTGTCCGATCCCCAAACGCAAAGAACGCCCGTGATCGTAATTAGCGGCATCATCTCCGTCACCGACGAAAGCCGCGACGACGTCGTGGCCTGTTTAAGCAACCTCAAGAAAACCACGCTAGCTGGCGACGAAGGCGTGGCAGCGTATCGTTTTGGGTTCGACATCGAAAACCCAAACGACATCCACGTCTACGAAGAATGGGAATCAATCGCGACCCTCAAAACCCATTTGCAAAAACCGCACATGGAAGAATTCCGTCAACTGCGTAAAAAGCATAACTTAGCGACCACTGGATTCAGTCGCTGGCGTGCCGAAGAGCTCGGCGAATTCTAGTCCAGTAACCACAAGTCAAGGTTCCCAGATTGCTGGCATTTGCAACATCTTCATATTCCATCACTTCCGACAACTCTGTAGGGTGCAAGCAAAATGATGGTCGGCGTTTTTAACGCGATTGCTTTCCGTTTAAAAAGATCAAGACGATGAAAAGAACAGTGATTTTGAGCTCAGTCGTTTTACTGGTTCTCAATGCAACGATGAACCTATCACTGGCTCAATCGGAACCAAATCAGTTTGAAGTGTCCACGATTCTACCGGCATCATTGATTCAGACTTCGACCTACGAGATTGCAAACCCCGTTACGGTCAACGATTCTCAGTTTCAGTTCCAAGTTTCAACTCGCCACGGAACCTTTCCTGTATCCGGGATCTTGCTTTTAGAAAAAAGACTTTCCGAGTTGAAAGCCATCGAAGCCGCCGGCGCGATGAGTCAGGAAAAAATCTCGCTCAATAGCGCTTGGGAAACGGTCAAAAAAACACCGCGCGGCGCTGGGCATCTTCTGTCGGATCCCCTTGGCGTTCTCTCTCGGGCGCCCAGAGGTTTTGAGAGAATGGCCACCGACTTGCTTAACCCAATTGATCGTCGCGTAGGTTCTCAAACAAGAAGAAAATTGGCTGTAAGCTTGGGGGTTGATCCGGAAACCAGAAACCCCGTTCTGGACCATCTTCTTGATGCTCTGGTAGCCAGAGAGTTCGTGGGCGGAGCCGCTACAAAATTCGTATTGAGCGCCGCGATCCCGGGTCTTGGGCTGCTTTCTTCCATGGAAGATGCACAACAAGTCATCCTGGCTCGAGCTCCACATGAAATTATCGCGGACCTGGATTCGGAACTGACTCAAATGGGTGTTTGGGCTCCAATCAAAAACGCATTCATCAACAATGTTCGCTGGACGATGCTAGAGAAGTTGACCTTCGTTAAATTCTATCGAATCCTGAGCGGCATCGAACATGCCGACGTCATGTTTTATCTGGCCAACCAGGACGCCAGCGAGGCCGAAATCCTTCAAACATTAATGGAGATGCGTCTATTGGTGGATCTCCATTCTCGCAGCCCCATCCAATCGATAACCGACGGCGGCTTGCCCGTTGCCTGGCTCGCCGATGGTCAAATTGTTGGCGTATGCTCGGTTGATTACCTGACCAATTCGGACGTGGTTCAAAAAGTCGCCTCCGGTTTCCGCCGTGCAAATCCACAACGAAAAATATCATTCATTTCTACTGGCTGGG
>CAZZDZ010000139.1:5752-14191 GCA_964652675.1 uncultured Pirellulaceae bacterium | reverse complement strand
CTGAATCGGAGTTCGTTTCGACCGCAACCATATTTGGTGCGCAAATAATCGATGCCCAGGCGAATGAGACAGAGCAATCGTCTTCTCCGCAATCACAGATTTCGGATCAAGTGCTAAAGGCAGCGACCTATCACTTCACTCCAGCGGTCGACGGAGATTCTGTTGACTTAGAAGGAATCGCTGGCGACGAAGTCGAGACGCCAGAGCAATCCGTTGACACAGTGCTGAGCGACTGGTTGGAAACAAGTTTCTTGGCTCTGTAAGCTCAAATGCGTCGGCACCGAAAGGGTTTCGTGGTACGATATCGCTTGCTCATTTGCATTCGTTTTTCATGACCTGCGACCATCATGAACAGATTCGGCCAGCTATTCACAACCGATTCGGTTCGCAACGGCCTCTTTCAACGTGTTGATCTGTCGATTCTGGTTCTGCTGCGTGTTGTGACCGGAGTTAGCTTGTTTTTTTGGGCGCGAAGCTACACTCAGCTCGTTCCATTCACATTGCCTGATGGGACCGTGCAGTTTGTCCCGCTGTTCAAACCGATCTTTCAGGATCCGCAGTTCTTGTTCAAGTACGCGGGATTCGAGTGGGTGAAGCTCTGGCCAGGCAATGGAATTTACTGGCATTTCTTAGTCACCAAAATTGCCGCACTAATGTTGGCAATAGGTTTGTTCACGCGAGTGTCTGCAGCCGTTCTTTGCGGATCGGTTGCGTACGTCCTGTTGGTAGAACGTCAAATTTATTTGAATCACTACTACCTGCTCGCTTGCGTTGCGGGGCTGTTGGTTTTCTTGCCGTCGGCAAGAAGCCTAAGTGTTGATGCGGCCATTGGGTTTGAGAGGCCAGGGGCGACGTGTCCACGTTGGCAAATTTGGCTCGTCCGCTTTCAGCTTGCCCTGCCGTATGTTTTCGGTGGCATCGCAAAAATGGAATTGGATTGGATGCGTGGGCTGCCTGCCAGCATGATCTTGAACGACCGTAAACAGTTTGCATTTGTCGATTACTTCACGCAATTGCCCGGTCACGCGTTGATTTTTTCGTGGGGTGGATTGCTGTTTGACTTGTTGATCGTGCCGTTGCTGTTGTACCGACGCACGCGTTGGCTAGCCGTTGCGTTGGCGGTTGGATTCCACCTGTCTAATGCATTTCTATTTAAGATCGGCGTTTTTCCCTGGCTGATGCTGGCGACGCTGATTGTGTTCTTTCCGATTGATACGTTCGGGAATTTGTTGCGATGCCTGTTCGCAAATTACTCTGACTCGCCCATCAACTACCGGCAGTCAAAAGAGATTGGCTTGCAGAACCAATCGCTCCTTGAGGGAAAACTCTGGCTACCGCAGGGAGCAATTGGCAAGTGCGGCGTCGCATTGGCTGCCATTTATGTGATTGTTCAATTGTTGCTGCCGGTTCGTCCTTGGATCGTACCAGGAACCCCAAGCTGGAATGAACGAGGCCAACGGTTTGCTTGGCGCATGATGTTGCGTCAGAAATCATCGATGGCACATTTCAAATTGGTCGCCCCTGATGGAACCACGCGATACTATCCGTCAACGATTGTCATGACCGAGTACCAAGCAAGACGCGCCGAACGGAATCCAGAATTACTCAGGCAGGCGGCTTGGCAATTTAAACGCAATGCTGAAAAGGTAGGTGTGAACGACATCAAAGTTTACTGCCTTGCTCTTGTGTCGCTAAACGGACGCAAGCCAATACCAATCATCGATCCGGGAGTGGATTTATTGACGGTCAAACGCGGCTGGTTTTACGACGACTGGGTGAACCAACAGGTTGGTCCGATCCCATCAGAGACTTGGGGCCATCCAAAAGACGAATGGTGGCAGCACGTGAACATGCCTGATCAATTCACCTATCTAACGCGTGGCACACCCAGCGAACTTCAGAAGGTAATCGACGTCGAAATCCAAACCGAGCGAGCGAACATACAGCAGTAAAATCGACATCTTGAAGGCGGAGAATTCCACGAAAAAAGCCCAGCTTTCGATTTGAAAGCTGGGCTCGCGTTTCGCGGGACTCTTTGAGGCGTTAGCAGTTAATCACGCAAGATTGCTTGGATGCCGAAGGTAAAGAAGGTTCCGAGTCCGAAGTTCAGGAGTTCTTCTTCTGGCTTGAACTGCAATATCAGGGTATCACCTGCTTGAACAAGTGGTCTTTGTCGCGGATCGTTGATCGCTGCGGTCAAATCAACTTCGATCGCAACTTGTCCGTTGCAGCGAGTCTTGCGAAGGATGTACAGTCGCCCTGGTGATACTTGCCCAACACCGCCGCCGCCAAGTAGTCCACCGCCACCGCCACCGACTGACCCAAAGGCACCGGTTCCAGCTAAGGCCATCGCCCCGAGAACGTCCAAGTCGTAGTCACGTGGTAGCGGGAATTCGCCGCCGCGTAGCAATCCACCGGTGTAGAAAACTTCCGTCTCGCGTGATTCGATGTAGACAATGTCTCCGTTGAGCAATTCAACATCTGCGGATGTGATGTCTGGGACGACACCAGGTGGCAATCGGAGTGGGATTTTTAAGATCGATGGATCTTCGGGTAGTTCCGGCGGGCAAATACAAGGGTCAAGCAGTGCTGCTTCACGCTGGGCGTGGAACTGCTCCAGGAATTGGGCTCGCATTCGCTGGTCAGATTTGCTGGCCCGCAAGACCTTAACCGAATTCTTTGCGTTCAGACCTGGTAGTCCCCCAGTTTCGACCAAGGCATGCAGAATATCATTTTGATATGCCTTTAGCTTGACCAAGCCTCCACTGGCACTTCGGTCACTCCCTCCTCGGATAAACTGAGCTCCCAAGTTCTGTTGTGTAAGACCACCGTTGCCACCAAATCCTGCTGAGTCTTCTCGCACGACGATCACGTCCACGGTTCGTTCTTGAATGATCGTAACAATCGGCCGGGCTTTTTCAGGTCGCAAAATATCATTGTCGATATAGGCGTCACGAATCGCGTCACGCACTTGCTCCAAGGTCAATCCATCAACGTTCAGAGGTTCAATCAATGGCAGCGAGAGCGTCCCATCGGACTGCACTGCAATCGGGAATCCAATCGATGGTGGCAATGTGCTGTCACCGTCGGGGAAACTGACCGGTGGTGGCTCTGGTGGTGCGTTGGGTGGATTGAATGGCAAGACGCCTTCGATGTAGACCCCCAGAATATCATTTGGACCAATCAAGTAGTCTCGCGGTGGCTCAATGGAGAGCAGCGAGATGTCGACCGGAACCAGATCATTCTTTGGTTCAGCAAAGAACTCGCTGGGCAATCGGTTAGCTGGTACCCCGTCGATTGGCTGGGTCAGCGTGGAACAGCCCGTTGCGGCGGTTACAAACAAACCTGCTGCAAGCGTTTTTAACGCCGCTCCCATCGCTTTGAAAGCGCGGTTGTTTGATTTCAGTTTCGTAGTCATCCCTGAACTCTCTTCCTCAGAAGGCTCAAATTGTGTCGCGAAGGCTGCGTCACGTAGCCGTCGTGTCTGATAGGTCTTCAAATGCAACTTTTGGCTTACTCAAACGAGAACGGAAGTTCGCTCACGAATGCCTCAGCCGATTCAACTGTCTCTGCCGCTTCGCCGTCGAATACGTCCTCGACAAACTCTTGTGCAGCGTCCTTGATTGTGTAGCTCATCTCATCGCTTGCTTGGGTGCTGAACTCAGCGTCGCCGATGGATGCCGAAGCATCAGGCGAATCGTTGAATTCGTTGAACGCGGAATCATCACCCGTTGCAGCATCCAAGGCGTCGCGAATTGCGTCCCCCACACCTTCAGCCTCTTCTTCAAACGGCACTTCGGTTGGAGCCATGGGCTCATCTTCCAAGCCCTCTTCTAAGGCATCACCGATTGGATCGTCGCTGGGACCATCTCCCTCATCGGAACCGTCTTCGACGGGTTCGTATGGTGCGGGCTCGTAGGGATACTGTTCTTCGTAGAACGGATTATCCTTTTCGTCGGTTGCATCTCGGCGACCAGGAGGAGTGAACACAGCTTGCTTTTGCCGTGGCACATTGGCTCCCTGCGGTCGCACTTGACCCCAATTACCGACTCCGTTGCGTTCGGCTGCTCGAACTCCCATTGGGAATCCTTGGAACCATGCGTTTACGCCAGCTTGGCCGTCAGCACTTTGGTATCTCCATCCCCAATACTCCGACGGAGCAATAGCGGGAATACAGCCATCGCTGCCAGCGGCGACATCGGCAAAGCCAGCCATGTAGCCAGCCTGAATGTCTCGGATGTTACAGTGGTCCTTGAAGCAATGCTTTTCGCAATGCCACGCTTTCGCCGCCAACGCTTTGTTGCGGTAGCCGATCATGAAATCATCAAGACAAGCTTGCTTTTTCATGAATCGACAAGAGCCGGACGTCAACGAGCAACCGGTTGAACTGCCAACGAGCAGGGCAATGAAGCCCATCGCTACGATGGAAGCCAGCCGACTTCGAGTTGAAATCGGGGCGGAATAGGTTTGACAGATCTCGACATCTCCCGATTGATTGAGAGTGTTTTTCGAGTCTGTGTTTCGGATTGTGTTTACTGGTGCGCTAACGGCACTTAGTGAACGAATCGCCATTTGGCCCCCCTTGGCATCAACGGCATTCGGTAGTCAGGTCATGCAGGTTGTGCGGGTGGTGCCGTTTGGCATCCCGCTCAGGGTTATTTATCGCCGTAACGGTCGTCCGGGATTAACCAAAACTGACGGAAACGTGATCTGTAACGATTGACGGGGTTTTATGTAAATTTCCGAATGCACATGCAGTCAAAGAGCATTGGCATCAAATTGACGCCCCCTGCATGGATTTGACCGATGACGAGGGTCAAAACACGGTTATCTGACAAAGATGCCGAATTTGGCATAGGTAGATGTTTCAGTCTTGCGGCCTCGCTCTATAGTAGACATCTTCACCCCTCAACTGAGCTTCCTTTTCTAATCACCGGGATTCCATGGCCTGGCTGGTTTTCATTACCATCGTTCTTTCGCTGGCTTCATCGCTGGCCCTGGTGCCTTGTGTCCGCTTCTTAGCACGCAAGTTTGGAATGGTTGATCGCCCGGATGCAGAGCGCAAGCTCCATCGCAAACCAATCGCACTTGGTGGAGGGATCGCCGTTTACGGTGCACTTGCGATCACGTTTGCTGCGGTGGTTATGATCGATCGATCTTTTGGTGAAATGTTTCTCCGGCACATTTCACCGAAGTGGTACATCCTTTTTGCGGCGGCTGGCGGGTTATTGCTCGTTGGACTTGTGGATGATGTTTTCTCGCTGCGAGGGCGTCAAAAACTCCTTTTGCAATGTTTGATCCTTATCGCAATCGTTGGCGGCGGCACAGTCGTGGATGGGATTTCGATACTCGGTTTTCCCGTTCGTTTGGGTGTTCTCGCTTTTCCCATCACGATTCTATGGCTGTTGATTTCGGTCAATGCATTGAACCTGATCGATGGAGCCGACGGGATGGCAACAACAGCAGGCTTCTTTATCAGCTTAGGGCTTGCAATTGTCAGTCTTCTCGAAGGCTCATGGCTTAGTGCTGTCGTGGGTTTTGCGCTTGCTGGTGCGTTGCTTGGATTTTTCATGTTCAACAAACCTCCTGCGACCATCTTTCTGGGTGATGCCGGAAGCATGATGATTGGTCTTTTCGTTGGTGTTTTGGCGGTCTGGAGCAACCTGAAAGAATCGACCGTTTTGGCGTCTGCCCCCGTCGCGATCCTTGCGATCCCATTGTTTGATTCATCAGCAGCGATTGTCCGACGATGGCTGACAGGGCGCAGTATCTACGCAACCGACCGGGGTCATCTTCACCACTTGCTACAGGAAAAGTTTGGCTCGTTGGGGATGCTGGCTGTTGTCGCTTCCCTGTGTTTTTTCACAACCTTATTGTCAGTGCTGTCTGTTTGGCTACGCGCTCCCTCACTAGCAGCATTGGGCGTTGCGCTTGTTTTGGGCAGCCTGATCTACACCCGCTCGTTCGGTAACGCAGAACTGCGACTTATTTTGGGTAAGACAAACAACTTTACGCGATCGTTTTTTATTCGCAGTAGTAAATGCGAAGCAAACACCTTGCAAACCCGCGTACCACTGCAGGGTAATGGCAATTGGGAAACCGTCTGGGATCCGTTGGTGTCATTTGCGAAGTCCCAAAATTTGGCAAAGGTCAGGATCGACCTTAACTTGGCGTGGCTCCAAGAAGGCTATCACGCGTCATGGAAAAGCGTTCGCTTGCCTGAAAAAGCATTTCAGTTAGTTGTACGTATCCCTTTGTTTACCAAACGTGAATCGGATGGAGAGCAGGTGAGCATTGGGATCTTAGAAATCGTTGCCCCTGCAAATGACTCAACGGTCTACAACCGAATCGCAGAACTCAGTGGAAAGCTCGGTGAACTAAGCCCACAGATTGATGTTGTCATTGCGGCATTAGAAGCAGCCAAAACATCTCAAAGCCAGGCAGATCCATCCGATAAAAACCTGAGCGACCCCTCTGCTGGCGAAGTTGGCAGCAACCAAGTGTCTCCGGTTCGCTCCTGATTCGATCAAAAAATTGTCGCATTGCTGAATCCCCGATCTCTTGGTGAATTAGCTCTTGGTGACTTAGCCAGCTTCTCCAGACGAGTAACTCTGGTTGTTACTTGCCACGTAGTTTACCCATCTCTTGCAGCAGGTCGCCGCATCTGCCCCAAACTTTCTGCTTGACGGCACGCAGCCCTTGTAGTGGTTTTATCAATCATATTGATTCTGCCGGAACAATCTCGTGATTGAGATTGTTTTGGCAGTCAAACCTTGCCAAAAAGTAGGGATTAGATCATCCTCAAGGGTTCAAACCTGCCGTCAACTTGTCCCCCAAACGGACGATCATAAAGAACGTCATTTGGACTCGGCAGTAAAGATTTTTCGACTAGGGTGTGTCACCCAAGTGGACGAAGTCCGCCCCAACATAAGCATTTTTTACGAAGCACAATGCCCATTCTTGCACCGGAACCCGATTGTCACCCAAGCGATTTGCTTGAAATGCAATCGGTGTCGGACTGCCAATGGTGGCTGCTGTACACCAAGTCGCGGCAAGAGAAATCGTTGATGCGTAAGCTGCGAGACCTGGACCTATTTCACCTCGCTCCTCAAGTCGCAAACCGAAGACGCTCGCCGGCAGGACGGATCCGCGTGACTTACGCGCCTCTGTTCAGTAACTACGTATTTCTGTGTGGCGAAGACGAAGCCCGATACAAAGCGATCTGTACAGGTTGTGTGCAGAAAGCAACAGAAGTTCAAGACGCAGAGCAATTAGTCGCAGACCTGAAACAGATCCGAGATCTCATTGACATCGGAGCCCCACTGACGGTTGAAAGCCGCATGGAAAGCGGACAAAAAGTGCGAGTCAAAAGCGGCGTCTTTGCAGGCTATGAAGGAACAATCGTGCGTCGTGAACAAGAAACAAGACTGCTGGTTGCCGTGAGTTTTATGGAGCGGGGAGTCAGTGTGAGACTGGAAGATTGTCAACTGGAACCGCTAACCGCCGCATCGAATACCTAAACCCATCCACGAAGGAAAGACTGCCAAGGATGGACACGAATACTCAAAGACCATTTTGCTACCAAGACAAACACGATGAATAAAGCTGAGAATCACAAAGTTACTAAAATTTGCTGCATTGGAGCTGGCTATGTCGGCGGACCAACCATGGCGATGATCGCCAAGCAGTGCCCCCACATCGAAGTAAATGTAGTCGATATCAATGAGCACCGAATCGCTCAATGGAATTCGGACGAACTACCTATCTACGAACCCGGATTACTAGAAATCGTCAAAGAATGTCGAGGCAAGAACCTCACGTTTACGACCAAGGTGAGTGAATCGATTAAACAGGCGGACATGGTTTTTATCTCCGTCAACACGCCAACCAAAACGTTTGGTGTTGGTGCGGGTCGAGCCGCCAACCTGGAGTTTATCGAAAAGTGCGCAAGGCAAATTGCAGAGGTCTCCGAAGGACACAAAATCATTGTCGAAAAATCGACGTTGCCAGTACGAACAGCCGAGGCCGTCAAAACGATTTTGGCAAACTCCGAGACGGGAGCCACGTTTGACGTGCTCAGCAATCCGGAGTTTCTTGCAGAAGGAACGGCCGTCGAGGACCTTCTGAGCCCCGATCGTGTTTTGATTGGCGGCGAAAGCGAGGCTGCGATCAATGCTCTTGTCGAAGTCTACGGAAATTGGGTGCCTAAAGAACGTATTTTGACCACCAACCTGTGGAGCAGTGAACTCTCCAAGTTGACGGCCAACGCATTTTTGGCTCAAAGAGTTTCATCAATCAACGCAATCTCTGCACTTTGCGAAGCAACCGAAGCAGACGTTGACGAAGTCGCCAGCGCCATTGGTACCGACTCGCGCATTGGCCCCAAGTTCTTGAAGTCATCGGTTGGTTTTGGAGGCAGTTGTTTTCAAAAAGACATTT
>CAZZDZ010000139.1:0-5652 GCA_964652675.1 uncultured Pirellulaceae bacterium | reverse complement strand
AAGTTCTTGAAGTCATCGGTTGGTTTTGGAGGCAGTTGTTTTCAAAAAGACATTTTGAACCTAGTCTACCTTTGCGAGTATTTTGGTTTGCCCGAAGTCGCGGAGTACTGGGAACAGGTCGTCAAAATGAACGACCACCAAAAGAGCCGCTTCGTCAACCGAATTGTTCGCACGCTGTTTAACACCGTTTCGGACAAGAAGATCGCGATCTGGGGATTTGCGTTCAAGAAAGACACGAACGACACACGCGAATCGGCCGCGATTTACATCTGTCGTGATCTGCTTTTGGAAAAGGCCAAGCTGTCGATCTATGACCCACGAGTCAGCAAGGATCAAGCAATCAAAGACCTCGAAGCCGTCTTGGTTGAACCCGATGGCACGCTTAGCGAAGCGAATCGTCAGCTATTGGCGAACAACATCGAGTTCACTCAGAGCTGTTCGGAATCTGCAAAAGACGCGCACGCAGTCGCCGTTTTGACAGAGTGGGACGAATTCAAAGAATGTGACTTCGCAGCGATTCATAGCAGTATGAAAAAGCCAGCGTTTATGTTCGATGGCAGGAATCTGCTCAAGCAGATAGACCTAAAGCAGCATGGCTTTGAGTATCAAGGAATTGGCTTCTAAGCCCAATCATTCTAAGTCCAATCAAACGTCTCAACCTGGTTGGGACGTGGCTTTTTCTTTTCAATGCTTTTCATTTACCAGACGCTCTTTTGCCCACAGCGCTCATCACTGGAATTACTGGCCAAGACGGTTCGTACTTAGCGGACCTCTTGCTGGGAAAGGACTACGTCGTTCATGGAATCGTTCGTCGAACCAGTTCGATTCAACGAACGCGAATCGACCACTTGTTCAACGACAAGAACGTGTACGACAAGAAATTGTTTTTGCACTACGCAGACTTGGACGACACGACAACGATTCGCCGGATCCTGTTGAAGACCCAACCGGACGAACTTTACCACTTGGCTGGCCAATCACATGTTGGCGCCAGCTTTGATATTCCAGAGACAACATGCCAATTCACGGCGATGGGCACGCTGAAATTACTAGAGATCGTTCGTGACCTAGATGCCAAACCAAGGTTTTTGCATATCAGCAGTAGTGAAATATTCGGTCGACCAGACTCTTCGCCGCAAAACGAGCAGACTCCGATGAGGCCGGTGACGCCTTATGGGATTGCCAAAGCATTTGCGACTCAGATGGTGACACTTTATCGCGAATCGTTTGGGTTATTTGCATCCAATGCGATTTGTTACAACCACGAATCGCCTCGCCGTGGCGAATCGTTTGTGACACGAAAAATCACACGCGCAGCAGCAGCCATTTCACTTGGCCTGCAAGACAAACTGATGCTGGGGGCGCTTGATGGTCGGCGTGACTGGGGATATGCCCCCGAGTATGTCGATGCAATGTGGCGGATGCTGCAGCACGATCACGCAGATGACTTTATCCTGGCGACCGGAACACAATTCAGTGTTCGTGATTTCTTGGTCGCCGCGTTTGATGCGGTTGACTTGGATTGGCAAGACCATGTCGGCCAAGACGAACGATATATGCGACCAGCCGAGGTGTCTCGGCTAGTTGGTGATGCTGGCAAAGCTGAAACGCAGTTAAGCTGGAAAGCCCAAACCGAACTTCCGCAATTAGCACGCCAAATGGTCATGTCTGATCGCGAAATACTGATGGACTCGAAAAAAACCACGACGATCTAAGTACGTTGTTTCTCTTTAGATTTTTGCGATCGAACCTTGTTTGGGCATCAGCATTTTTGCTGGTGATGATACCCATCTTGGTGTCATTCGATTTCGGCGGAGTCCTCAAGTGGACTCAATACGTTTCAAGTTTTGCCGTCATCACCGCAGTACTGCTTTCATGTGCGGCCATGTTTGGAGACAGAAATCCTGGTGGTTTAAAGCAGCACGTTTTGCTGATCCCAATGATTTTGTGGATTCTGTATTCGCTACTGCATGTTGTTTCGCTGTCCCCAGATCTTGTTCATACACTTAGCCCCGGATCGTACGCAGCGTATACACAGTGGCTCGAGCCGATATTGCCGGCGAGTGAATTACCGACGTCCTTTCCAATTTCGATCGCACCTCACGACAGTCAACATGCAACAGCAGTGCTTGCACTTGTGTTTGGGTTGGTCTTTGCTTCATCAATGGTCTTTCACTCGCGACCGCGGATTGCGTTTCTGCTCGGTTGCCTCGCGGTTGGTGCGGCTGCCCAAGCTGCATTTGGACTGACACGCTTAGCCTTTCCCAACGCAGATCTTTTTGACGCCGTATTGGATAATGCAAACGCAACGTTTGGCGCATTCATCAATCGAAACAACGCCGCACTGTTCATGAACATTGGCCTTGCTTGCAGCTTGGGGCTCCTGTCGTGGCGATTGATGGCATTGACAGGACAAGAGGTGGATGACGATCAGTTCGAACTGAATGATCTGATGTCGCTGGTCAGCGATCGCTACTCGATCACTGCGATTGTCAGTAGCGTTTTTTGTGTTGGTGGGATTCTACTTTGTGGATCCCGTGGTGGCATGATTGCGATGGTGGCGGGAGCACTCTTGGCATTTGGTTGGATCAGACAGCGGCGTGGTTGGTTAACACTGCCCGTTGTGGTCGCATCCATCGGCATCGCAGCTGCGGTATTGCTGACGCCATTGCGACTGAGCTTGGCTAGCATCAAACGGTTTGAATTTTTCAGTCCAAACGCTGATACGATTTTGAATGATGGTCGGATGATGCATTGGCCAGACGGCTGGCAAGCGGGATTGGCTCATTTGCCGACTGGTTCTGGATTTTCAACGTACGCGTACGCTTATTTGCCGCATCAAGGCGACGGAATTCGAACTTGGGCTCACCACGCTGACAACCTTTGGTTGGAGATGTTTGTTGAGCAAGGGATAATGGGCGTGCTTCTCGCTCTGAGTATTTTCGTGATCTTGATTCGAGCACTGAGGCGTCTGGGGCAATCTCCCGATCCGATTGACCAAGGGCTTCGTGCGACAGGTTGGTATCTTGTCGGTGCAATTCTGGTTTCGCAACTTTTTGATTTTGGTCTCAGTATCCCGGCAAACCTCTTTGCAGTCGCAATACTCATTCCCGCAATCATTTCACGTGATGCAGCCAACAGTATGTTGGTTACTGAAACCGCAAAAAAGGAAAACCAAGATCAGGGCAAACACGAACAGGAAATCAGTGACTTTCAACCACGCAAAAGAAAATCTCTCTTTGAATCTCAAAGCGATAAGCGGTGGATGGCTCTGGTGGCAATCGTTTCAGTTGTCATTCCGGTGTTGTCACTGAGTCAGTTAAAACGCAGTTCGGAAGTCGAATCAATCGTTCGCAACTGCCGCTACGAATTTAAGAGTATCGAAAGAGATCAGCAGGCGCTTAAGGATTGGTCTCAGCGAATTGAGAGCAAGCTGGGGGATTCGCCAGAATCTCATTTACTGACTCTGCTTGGGGATATCGAATATCAACGAGCAAGATTGCAAGAAACGATTGCTCAGCGGCCCAAATCCGTTGCCCAGGCAGATGAGATTTATAAAAGGCTCAATCCATCTAACCGTCGCAAGAACTCTGTCCCTGAATCTGAGAGCAAACTTTATGCTCGTTCAATCGGAGTCTACGACCGATCGCTTTTGACACTGCCTCTTGGATCCGAAGCGAGATCAGCAAAACTATACATGGACTTTGTTGTTTCTGATCCGCAGTTCACCAACGACATCATCGACCAGTTGCACGCACTACACCACAACGATCCAATAACAACGATGTTGGTGGGCGAGTACGCGGCGGATAGTGGCAGATTAGATTTTGCCACAGAGCTTTGGAAATCAGCGATTGATCGCGAGCCAAACCTTACCGATAGAGCATTGGAAAATTCACGGCGGTACGCAGGGATCACGTATCTGGACGTCGTCCCGAATTCTCCCAAACGCGTGCGTTTGGTCGCCAGTCGTTTGATGAACAGAAATGATGCTGACACCGAAATGTACTTAACGCATGCGATGAACGCTGTCGCCTGTGACGAATGCGATTCGTTAGAGGAACAGAGTGGCTGCCTTTCGCTGCGTGGTGATATCGCTTTCAAACTTAATGACTACGAACTTGCGTTCAAACAGTACCAAGACGCCATTAAGTGCGAACCGGCCAATTCGCGGATACGTTTGAAGCTAATCAATCGATTGCGTGGACAGGGTCGCAACCGCGAAGCACTGATCGAAGCCAGAAGGGCGCGTTTTGCGATCCCCGGAAACGACCAGTTTGACGCAGTCATCAAACGAATGGCCGCCGATGACTTACGACAATTAAAAAACAAATAGACGCTCCTTACTGCCTGCCTCAACTTCTCTGACAGTTTGCTGAATCCATTGAATCAATCACCCCAAACTAAATCGAAATTCCTGGTAACCGGATGTGCTGGTTTCATCGCATCGCGCGTTAGTTCTTTGTTGCTTGAAAGCGGGCATCAGGTCGTTGGCGTCGACAATGTGAACGACTATTACGACGTGTCGCTGAAACAGCATCGCCTTGATCAATTGAGCCAGAGTGCTGATTTTGAATTCGCCAAGATCGACATCGAAGACAATGAACGGATTGGAAAGCTGTTCGACAAGCACAAGTTCGACGCGGTCTTGAATCTAGCGGCCCGCGCTGGCGTGCGGTATTCCATGGAAAACCCACACATCTATATGACGACCAACGCCATGGGCAACTTGAACTTGCTGGAGCAGGCTCGCCATCATGGCGTCAGCAAGTATGTCTTGGCATCAACGTCATCTTTGTACGCGGGACAACCGATGCCCTTTGATGAAACTCTGCCGGTCAACACACCAATCTCGCCCTACGCTGCGTCGAAAAAATCGGCCGAAGCCATGGCGTATGCTTACAACTATCTTTACGGCATCGATATTTCGGTGTGCCGCTACTTCACCGTCTTCGGCCCGGCTGGCCGCCCAGACATGTGCATTTTTCGATTCATCAAGTGGATCGACGAAGGAACCCCCATTGAGTTATTTGGGGACGGCGAACAATCACGCGACTTTACATTCGTCGACGACATTGCTCGTGGGACAATCGCAGCAATCAAGAAAGTCGGCTACGAAGTATTTAACTTAGGAGGCGGGGCAACGCCGGTATCGCTCAATACAGTGATTGCCAAGCTGGAAGAACTGATGAAAAAGAAAGCCATTATCGACTATAAAGATCCATTCGTGGCAGACATTGTCACAACTCGAGCGAATATCGACAAAGCAAAAGAGATGCTCGGTTGGCAACCTGCCGTCAGCTTGGATGATGGGCTAAAAGCCTGTGTCGATTGGCACTTCCAGAACAAACCATGGTCCGATCAGATCGTATTGCCTTAGATGGCGTTTCACCCCAAAACTGAATCTCGAACCTGAACCGACAAAGAAAATGAAGTTTTTAGTCACTAGCGCGGCCGGCTTTATTGGCTGCAATTTGTCCAGGCATCTCGTTCGAACAAGCGGGCATCCAGCCGACCAGCAAGAAACCTAGAATCAAAAATTGGTGAATACTGAACAACTTGTCGATGATGCAGCGCAATCGCTGCTGAAGTATTGCGATGATCGTGACTACAGCGGATACGATCCGTACGACGCGCTGAACAGTCCGTTAC
>CAZZDZ010000138.1:0-14255 GCA_964652675.1 uncultured Pirellulaceae bacterium | reverse complement strand
TGAAGTCCTTCGGACTTAGTTTCACACCGCAAAAATCGAAAACGTTGCGGTCAAAGTTGTGGGTAAAGACAAGGTCCTTTGCCGTCCGGATTATAGATGAACGGGAATGATGCGTTTTTGTTCGTTACCGGTTGGATCCGGAATAGGATCGATCCAGGGAATCGGGGCATCACCATGATGGAATTCGGTAACGATCTTCTTGAACAAAGGAACGATCTTACGAAGCGCTTCTCGCTCGTTGGATCCCGTCGCCTCGATGACGTTCCCGCTGGCGTCGGGCAAGTTCGCAACATGGGCACGCGTTTCTGTGCCGTTGTCTTTGTCTAAGTAGACGATGCAGCAAAATGAAGGAACCTCTGGTTCAGTGACCGGAATGGATTCGCGTGGACTTTTCTGTTCTGGGTTGGTGCTCACGATCTCTTTTGTTTCCGTGACTATGTGTCTGGCTGTGACTGATCAACGTTTCGTCCAAAGACGTCACTTTGGGAACTTGTAGGCCGGATTGGTTACGTCAAAATCGATATCTTTCAGGCCAATGTTCGTCTTGATATCACGGTAGGTGTAGGACTCTTGTAGCGGCAATTCCTCGTCCCCTTCCTCGGCAGGCCACCCGAAACTTCGGTATTGCAGGATCAGTTTCCGTTTTGGGTCAATCGAAATTTCTGCCATCGAAAAGTCTTCATCTTCGTCGCCACTGGGTTTTGCGCGGCGGACTTGGATCAACTGAGCTTCGACGCCATCGATGGAATGATCTTTTGTGAGTGTGGCAGTCACATCGGGGTTGTTACGATCCTTTTCGCCTCGCTCGATCAGCTTTTCGACCAGTTTTACAAGTCCGATTTCGCTGATCGGATACCGCTGCCCCTGCATTGCAACGATGCCGTTGGGATCCAGCCACCAAGTCTTCCAGCCCATCATCATCCCGACTTCGTGGACTGCCATTTGCCCGTCGTACAAGTCTTCGCCCCAAATGATCTCGCGTCCATTGACCGCTTCGGGCGCGGTGAAATGAAGATAGACGCGCATTGGCGCATCGTCGGTTTCATTTCGTAGACGCGTCTGAACCCGCATCTCAATGGAGCTTTCTGGACCTAGCTTGCCGTTCGCTTCGACTTCTTGTTTGACGAACGTCGCGGTGTAGTCATTTAGGTTCGTAGCACTGTGATCACGTGCGTCTTGAGCAAGCTCTAGGACTTCGCCCATGGTGACCGCGCGAGTCTTTGACTCTTCTTGTTGCTCCACCGTGTTGGGGCCAACATTGGTCGCATCGATCGTCCCGGCATTTTGGCCGCGCCAGAACAAGAACGAACCGACAAGGGCAACGACTGCGGACGCCAGAAAGATCGGTTTCTTTTTCACTGCCTCGTCTCGCTGAAAATCGATGTGTGTTGTTTGGATTTGAAAACGTTTGGATTCAAAAAAAGCTCGGCTCACGAATGAGCCGAGCGTCAATGAAATTTCAATTTCGCCGAAACCTAGAATTGGCCAGGTGGATTACCTTGAGCTGCGGTGACCGCCTCGCCAATCGCCTTGATCAAGCCTTCGCCGATGGCGATTTTGACATCGGTACCATTGGGGATCACTTCACTGACTATTTGTACTTCGCCGGGATCTGGAGCAGATTCAAGCGAATTGATCATCGTCGAGATCACTTCGTTATCGTCGATCGTCTGCGCGAATTTCAGGATTGGCAACAACGTGAATCGCATTTGCCCGACCGGACGGTCGGTAGCACCAGCGTCGTTAGCACCGGCATCGATAAATTTCTTCAGCATCGACTCGCTTTCTTTGCCCGCAGCGACATACAGAGACTTTGGTCCGGTGCCGATATGAATTCGCAGGACTTCGCCAAAGATACGACGTGCTTCGTCTTCGCTCTCGGGCACATCGGCTTCGATGACGTGCATCGTGACCCCGTTGTAAGTTCCTTGATCGAATTTGAATCGAGGAGCGTTTTCTTTCCCCGCTGCCGCTTCGTCAACTTTCGCTGCCAAATCTTTGGCAATTTGAGCCGCTTCGTTACCATCGGAGACGAAACCACCAAGCATGATTTTGAAGTTTTGTTCATTGGCGATCAGTTGAGCACCCATGTCCATTTTTCCTTCGGCAATCGATTTGATATACAGATCGCCAACTCGATCAATCATTTCGTTGATTTCCTCGGCTTGATCGGCAGGCAGGCCCTCAGTTGTCAAAGCACCACGAATCGCTTCAAACGTGGATTCTAGACTCTTGGTTGCCAGCTCGACAGCCGCAGGGCTGACGCTAGCGGCAGAATGAAAGTAAGCAGCTGCGGCCGGATTGATGACCGACGCAAACTTCGACGGGATTGATTTTTGACCGTTGTAGATATCTGCCAGCTCAGTTCCTGCGAGGGCAGCGTACGCAAAATTGATTGCGATTTGCTTATTGGCTTCATCAATGTTGATACCGAAATTGATTTCGTCACTTTCATTGATCATTCGCTCCATCTGCTCAATCGTGTTTTCGGCCATCTCCGGGCTGCCAGCCGGATTTTGTGCCATTGCCTGTTCGAATCCTTGACGCATTTGTCCGATCAGCATGTTCCTGGTGTCTTCGGGAATCTGCTGCATCTTGACACGAAATGCCAAGTCGTAGGCGTTGCCCATCCCAGTGAACAATGCGGTTGGGTCAGCTGGTGCAAGGGCCAGTACGTCGCGTGTTCTTGCGGCCACTGCCCAGTCGCCGGATTGGCGAATGTAAACCGTGTTGGCGCCCACAGCGATGACCAATGTGCCGTCGTCCAATTCATCAACGGGACCGGTTTGGGCTTCCAGCCGCTTTAGGACTGTTTTGACGTTGGGTGTTGGGATCACAGCTATCGGCTCAGGTAACCCATCGACCATTGGCACCAGGATGCCGATTGGCTGCGAAGTATCAATGCCTTGAGTAACTGTGCCGGCCATCACCTGGAACAGACCACCGGCTTGTGGTTGGCCAGCGATGCTGGTGACGTAATTCACGTCTTGCATCAGTTTGCTGATCGAACCGATCGTGACGACCACAACTGGTTTAGTCCCATCGGACATTGTGGCGCTGCCGCCACCTTTTTGCAGTTTTTCTTGAGCAAGTAGGTTGGACGGTAGCAACATCGTGACGGTCGCTGCTGCGAGAGCAATCGACATGATTCGGTTGCGAATCGAAAGATTCGAGAAACCCATTTGGACTATCCCTTTTGGATTAGTAGTTTGAAACGGAGCCGAATTGGCAAGGCATTTGGGCCATGACACGGTTGTCCGCAGAAGTCGTGTAGGCGATCTTTTCGCCAACTTAGTAGTTCGTTGTCTGCCCAGTCCAACCAAGGCTGAAATAAGCTGAGATGGAGGCGCGGTAACCAAGTTTGGGGCATCCAGCCAAGGCCACGCAATCGATCCAGAGCGTACCGATAAATGTGCAGAGTGTGCTTAAAGCCGACTGTGCGTGAGTCGATTTTTACGATTCAAGCCAGCAACGTCCACATGGCATACGTCTTTTATCAGTGCCCTTCATCAGGTTTTACCTGCATCGAAACATGTCCGTTTCGAAATCGCCCGATTTTTTACCAACCAGCCGCGGTGACGAGGGGCTGCAATTACAACGACAGAGGGCTGGCAAGAGGCGGATTATGCTTGCAGAAGCGGGTAACTTGCAGTGAACTGGTAGCCCGTAGCAGAAGTCATCAACGGCTTTCGGCTCTATCTGGTTTGCCGAAAGTCCACCCAGTGCAAATAGAAAAGCAATGAACCACTATCGTTCGCGATAGGTGATTCGGCCTTTTGTTAGATCGTAGGGAGACAGCTCCACTCGGACTTTATCGCCTGGAACGATACGAATGAAGTGTTTTCGCATGCGACCCGCTACATGGGCCATGACTTCGGAACCCGTCTCCAGTTGGACACGAAAACGCGTATTTGCCAGCGCTTGCGTGACGGTCCCTTCGACCTCGAATGCTTCTTCTTTCTTACCCAAAATTCAACCTTTGTCAGTCTTTGGTATACCAGCTGTATACGATCAACTGCCGTCCAAATGACCGAACAGTCTCCATATCAGCTCTGTGAGTTTGCGATGACGTTCATCGCGATTCACTCAATTAATGGACCAAAGCTTTGTTTTTTAACGACAAACGGTGAATCGGTCGCGAAATTGAAGTTGGCCATCTTGGCAGCCAATTCGACCACCAACAATATAACATGCACAATCTGTGCCAAATAGCTGATTTTAAACCAAAGGCCAGGGTGACGAAAAGGCTGATTTTCCAGCAGCGATTAACGCTTGCTGAACTGAACGCCTCGACGAGCACCACGCAAACCGGGCTTTTTACGCTCTTTCATACGCGAGTCACGGGTCAGATACCCGCCTTCACGAAGTGCTTCGTGGAGTGCTTCGTCGTAGCTGACAAGAGCACGCGCCAATCCCATGCGAACCGCTCCGCTTTGGCCCGTCGTCCCGCCGCCGTTGACTCGAACCAGCACGTCTACTTTGTCGCCGAATTCAACCGCCGCCAGCGTTGCCTTGATGGCTTGTTGATCTTGCTCGTTTACAAAGTACTCTTCGAGCGTCTTTTTGTTGATCGTGATTTTGCCGCTGCCATCACGTACTCGAACTCGAGCAACGCTGCTTTTGCGACGACCGGTGCCCAGTGCGTCACCGTTAATCTTGTCTTTCTTGACCGCAACCATGAATCAATTGTGTTTGGTTAAATGCTGTTGTGTGTTGTTAATACGATTCGCAGAAACCTGCGAGTCAAATTTTGTTCGCTCTAAACTTTTTTGCCAGTTCGCTCAAGCACGGCTGGCTGTTGAGCCGAATGCGGATGATCTGGCCCGGTGTAGATCTTTAGCTTTTTGATCATTTGGTAGGCCAATTTGTTCTTTGGCAACATCCGACGAACGGCGTGGTAAATCAGGTCTTCTGGCTTTCGCTGTTGACGATCTCCGTAACTTTCCAGGCGAAGACCTGGGTGGCCGGTGTACCAGGTGTAGTGACGAGCGTCCATTTTGCGGCCCGTCATGGCAACTTTTTCTGCGTTGACAACGATTACAAAATCGCCGCAGTCGACGTGGGGGGTGTATTGAGGGCGATGCTTGCCCATCAGGATGACCGCAATGTCACTGGCAAGCCGACCAAGTACTTCATCGCTTGCGTCCACGATGTGCCATTGCTTTTCGACTTGGCCCTCTTTGGCCATGAATGTTGGTTGAGCCGCCACAGAACTGACTTTGTTGTTTTGGTTGGATATTGAATCTGAATCCGCAGGAATTGGCACGTCTATATTGTCAGCCAAGTTGCCCCGCAGGGAATCGAGGAATTTATAGGTCCGATCGAAACTCAGCAAGGCCTTTTGCCGGGAATTACTGGGTAATGGGCCAATCAGGGCACTGATCGATCGCTTTCGGGGTAACGGCAGGCCCACCGCACCGCTATTTGGTGCCAGATTGACCGACATTCCCGTCATTGAGTCAAAAAAACAGCCTTCAATCGAACAGGCTTTCGTTGGTTGGCCCAAAGCGAGCCACGTATTTTTTAAGCCTCAGTTTCCTTCGGGCGCTGTCGCTGGTCATGTAGCGGACGCTGCCAAAGATGGGGCGTTTGGGCCCCCAGGCGCGATCGTATCGCCCCAACACCCAAAAAATCCCGCTGTAGGAATTCGGATCGCGTCCATCCAGCGCGTATTTGTTGTTCAGATGGATCATGATTTTGAGCGCCTGCTGGGGCGTTCGTGTCCAGTGAAGGATCTTTTTGCCCCACAGCATTCGCATGTAATTGTGCATCACGCCGGTTTGAACCAGTTCACGTTGGGCCGCATTCCAAAGTTCATCGTGTGTTTCGGCTCGCTCGAATTGGTCCAAGTCGTAGATGGATGGTCGCTCGTCGGCGGTTTGCTCGATCAGTGTCGCTTGGGCCCAGTTTGGCAACGATTCAAATTTGTCGTACAGATCGGGTTCGCGAAACGCCAAGTTAAAACCCATTTCGCGCCACGTCAGGACTTGATCCAAGAACGCTTCGGCCTGTTCGCTGGTATTCCAAAACCCATTGTTCTTGCCGTTGGCCACACTGGCTTGATCGGGTGTCCACGATTCGGATTCCAAAACGCGAGTGACAATCTCGGACGCACTGATATGCCCAAAGTGCATGTGAGGGCTCAGTCCGGTGGTCGCGTGTTCGTCTGGATGGTTTCGGTCGTCGCTGTATGCGGTAATCGTTTTTTTAACAAACCGATTCAGCCGCTTGGTTGCTTCTGCCGAACCACCCGGGATTTGCAAGTTTGGCAGCACGCTGTGGTCGATTGGTATTTTGCTGATGCCATCACCGCATAACAAGTTTTCGATATCTGCGGCTTGCCAGCGACTGGTGATCGACTTGGGCAGTTTGTCCAGCAGCGGAAGTTTGGTTCGCCCAAGCGGGTCTTTTTTGGGCTGCTCCAGCAAGACATCCAAAATGTTTTTTTGCATCCAACGCCGATAGCTGTGCGCAACGGTAAACGTTCGCTCGGGCAATCGCATCGGCATCACACCATTGCCGTCGACCAATTCCAATCTAGCCGGAATTCGGTCTTTGACGGCTTTGATCATCCGTGGCAAAAAGAAACAGGGGTATTCGTCCGTCACGACCGTGCAAGCTCGTGATGCCAATTCATGCAGCAGCGGCGTCCCGGCGCCGGGTTTGGGTTCAACGTACGGAAAATACGTCACCGTTTTCTTGGTCAATGCGTCCGCGTTGTCTCGCATGCCTTCGATGACAAACCGGTGCATTCGGTCGCTTGCCCATCGATATCGAACTCGCAAAGGTTCAAAAATGACCAGCGGTTTTTTGAACTGTTTGGCTCGATCCACTGCATGTTGCAATGCAAAGTTAAATCGGGTTCGCCGCTGAGCTGTCATCCAATACAAGACGTATTGACCGTCTTGGCGAACAGCATGTTGGTTGGCGTGGCTGTGACGAATGGTTGGAATGGGCATCTACAAATCGCGTTCAGTACAAATCGTGTTTGGGGATCTACGAATCTGTGCTCGGCGCAGATTTTCGTTTGACCATCACGATTTCGTTACCCATTTGATTGTGACGCACTTCGTCCATAAACGCATTGATCAGCAACAGCCCGCGACCTCCGGTCTTGTCCAAATTTTCTGGGTCGGTTGGGTCTCTTAGCGTGGACAAATCAAATCCGCAGCCTTCGTCACGAATCACAAAGACGGCTTCTTTGGCGTCCGCTTGCAGTCGCACACTTACGCGTCGATCACGGTACGGTGTCTGCTGTTTTCTTTTTTCGATCAGGTCAACATACTGTTGCCCTTCGTCAAGATCACGCAGTTCTGACGAAACCTCCAGGTTGCCGTGGATCATCGCATTGACGAGCGCCTCGTCGAGTGCCATTGCGATTTGCATTCGTTCGCCTTCGTCAAACGTGCCCAATTCGATGATCGGTTGCTCCAGCCGAGCGATCACGCTGGGCACAAGGGAGTCATCGTTTATCAATGAAAGCTCGACGCAGCTTTCCACGGCGAACCGCGCGATCGTTTGCTGCTGACGTTCTTTCTGAACCAACGAGATCACTCTTCGGATGGTCGGAGCCAATGAGTTTTGCAAGTCTCGTTTGGGGACGTAGCTTGCTGCTCCGGCCTGTAACGCTTTTGCCGCGATTTCTTCGCTTCCTTGGCTGGTGGTCAAAACGACGGGGACCGCCGGCGATTGCGCGCGAAGTCGTTCGACCAATTCCAACCCGTCCATACCAGGCATTTGCAAATCGGTTAAAACGACGCTCGGCTGTTTGGCTGCTACCAACCGCAATGCTTCATTACCATCGCTGGCAACCACGACCTCGTAGCCTTCGGAGTGAAGCAGCATGCGCAGCTGTTCGCGCTGTGTTGCGCTGTCGTCGACTACGAGAACGTGATTGGAATCGGGCATTTGGTTGGGACATGTCCAAAAGGAAACACGCCACCGCTGGCCCGTTTCTGAGCAGCAACGACGGCGGGCCCAGTATGTTAGCGAAAATTTCGCTGATGTTCTTCGATTTCGTCGTGAGGCTTCATCAGTACCCGCCGATTTGGGCGAATTGCAATAATCGCGTCGACAACCCACACTAACGGGCTGTTTACACTGGCGGCGATCGGTGATCAGTTGTTTATTCGTCAGTTTTCTACAGCCAACACGGAAAAAGTCAGAGTGGGTCGAAGGCGATTTCGCAGCCGCTTGCCGTTGCTCTTAACGCTTGCTGCGCTGGTGGTTGCCAGCGCGGCCTACATTTTTGGGATCGCTTGGAAGCAAAGTCTGGAAAGTTCTTTCCTGGACATGGGCGATTTGATCACACCTCGCTGCATCGATGTGCTGGTTTTCGTGTGGCTATTTTGGTTCGGGTCATCGATTGGCAGCTTTTTGAATGTGGTTGCCTGGCGGATGCCTCGCGGTGTCAGCATCAACGGCCGCTCGCATTGCCCCCGTTGCCAAACGCACTTAAAAGGACGCGATAACTTTCCGGTACTCGGATGGATTTCGCTCGGCGGACGTTGTCGCACGTGTCGGTTGCCCATTTCCGCTCGTTACCCAATTGTCGAAGCCAGTGTGGGGCTATCGCTAAGCTTGGTTGGTGTTACCGAAATCTATCGAATGTCGATGCGCATCCCCGGTCAAGTGCTTCACGCCCATGCGGGTCCGCTTTGGACGCCAACGGTGGACCGATTAGTAATAACCGTTTTGATTTACCATACCGTCGTCCTTGCGACTTGTTGGGCATTTGGGTTAGTGCGATATGACAAAACCAGTTTGCCATGGCGTTTGGTCTTGTTCGGTTTCTTTGCCGCGATAGTTCCGATGTTGGTGCTACCGGAGTTGATGCTAGTGCCTTGGCAGACGATGCGTCCGCCGGACTGGATTCCAACGGGTTTACGGTTCGATGCTTTGATGCGCGTGATCACTGCCCTGGTTGCTGCGACCGTGTTCGGTCGTTCGCTTGCGCGCGGGCTGTGTCCAGCCGCCGATCCCAAGCTAAACCCACTTGGTCAAGACACGTCACGATTGATGAACCTAATCGCCATCCTCGCAATGCCCAGCATCTTGGTTGGCTGGCAAGTGTTGCCAGCAGTGATTGTCTTGGCATCATTGATAGCGATCGCATTGCGCAAGTTCGTGCTGAAGAAGACCGATATGTTTGGCGCGTTTGCGATCGCCGTACCGATTGCTTTGACATTTCAACTGAAATACTGGTTGTCGCTGCACAAATCGCCGTATTGGCCCGGTGACCAAACATCGCATTGGGTCATCTTGTGTTACGCGGCCATCGTGTTGATCATCCCCGCATGGTTGCGAGACGCGCCCCAGGCAGTCCTGCCAGTCGAACCGGCAGAAGAAACTCAAGCAAGCAAAGAGGTTGCCATTGCTGAATCGGAACCCGATAAGCCTGCTGAGTAAATACTTACTTAGAGCCGACGACTGGTTTTGCACCAGCATGATCCGCTTTACAAGAGCGGTGCCTTTCTTTTTCGAGCCACGTCGGCTGATCGCGTTTTTTTCAATTTCCAAGTAGCCCGACCAGGAATTGAACCCGGAACTTCTGGGTAGAAACCAGAGATGATATCCGTTTCACCATCGAGCCTTGATGGGTTGCCTCAGAGGCCCATCCGGGAATTGAACCCGGTCTTCGTCCATACCACAGACGCGTGCCGCCGAAACACTTAAAGGCCGAAAACGTTGGCTGGCTCTTTAAACGCCAACCATCGCAGTACTGAGAGCGGGATTCGAACCCGCACGCATCTGTTCCTAAGACAGACGGCTCACCGTTGGCCTACCTCAGCGTTTTGGTTTTTGGTCAAACGACCAAAGTGGAGTGCCGGGGAATCGAACCCCGATTTTCTGTATGCAAAACAGATGTCTTCCCGTTAGACGAGCTCCCCATCAATTGCTGCGCTGTTGCGCAAGTACCACATAGGAGTATCGATCTCCTTCCTGCTGCTCGAAAGGCAGCCGACCTAGCCAGTAGTCGAATGTGGCGTTGTAAAAAACGTTCTTCAAGCGATGGTAACGGGAGTCGAACCCGCAGCGTGTTGATAGACAATCAAGCTCCCTTCCCAGAGGGACTTACCACCGTGTTTAAATGTGTGCTTTGATTCGCGAAAATCCGTCAATCGGCGTGGAAGGAATTGAACCTTCAACCCTCGTCTTATAAGGACGCCGCTCTTACCACTGAGCCACACGCCGTGAGCGTTTGCCACCGACGTTGGATTCAGGCACAAAAAAAGCCCGATGCCGCTTTGCGACATCGGGCCTTTCTCATGAAAGACGCTTCGTAATGGAAGCCAATGTCACATGCGTTGATACGTGGAGGCAAGCTCTGTCAGCGCGAGAAGTGCGCCGAGATCGCGGGCCGTGCGTATCAGTGTTCGCGTATCGAGTTGGAGTCTAAGTTGCATCGTTCTTATCATTTTGCGTGAGTTGTTTGGTCTCACGGTAAAGGACGTGATGCGCTCGATCGGGTTCGCAAGAAAATCACGAGAAGTTCGCCGTAGGCCTCAGAGGCGTGATGTCCACGACGTACGAAGCGACCCATTGGGCCGTTATTCGGGATGTCGTGGCCGTAGTTGCAAAAAGAACGCTTTCTTTTGGTCGGGCAACGCGTAGTCGAATCCGCAACGTTGGAAGAAGTCTTCGGAGGAACTGATCGCAAGGACTTCCATGACACCCAATTCATTGGCACGTCGCACACACGCGTTGACCAGTACGCTGCCAATCCCCGTTCCATGATGGGCTTTGTCGACCGCCAAACATTGCAGTTCTGCTAGCTTGGTGCTGTAGACTTCCACGGCCGAAAACCCGACACAAGTTTCCTTCTCGCCTGACACGGCAACGAAACCATGACGCGTCAGTTCGATCAATTCCGCTTCGCTTCGATCAAGCAACAATCGCTTCATCACAAAGGGACGCAACAGCACATGGATTGCTTGAGCGTCACTGGGCAAGGCCTGGCGAATCGTTACGCCATCAGGCAAATCGGATTTGGCAGAAGAAGTTGTCAAAGGGAAAAACTCGACATGGCTTGGTGGATTGGCTCTTTGATTTCGTTTTACTCAGCGGCCCGAATTCAGCAACCTGGATATTGCATCAGAAATGTAGGCTGTGACAAGTAGCCTTTTGTGTGTGCCGGAAACCTGCGTAGGCCGACCCTAGTGCAGCTTGACGGGATTGGTTGCCTGTTTGATGGTTTTTCGCATCAGCATTGCCGGTGCGTCTTTGCCGGTAAACAGTTTGTATTGATACGCATTTTGGCGGACATACATGTCAACGCCCGTGATGATTCGACAGCCCGCTTTCTTGGCGTCTTTGATTAGCAGGGTGTTTTCAGGATTAAAAACGGTATCAAACACAACCATGTACTCATTCAGTCGACCCGCATCGAAGGGCGAACTGTCCATGTCAGGATGCATGCCCACAGGTGTGCAGTTAACCAGCAACTTTGGCTTGTTTGTGTAGCGTTCATCCCATGGAACGGTTCGGCAGCCTACTTCTGCGGCCAACAATCGTGCCTGTTCGGCGTTGCGCGACGACAGCGTGACTTCTGAGTGTCGTTGCCGCAGCCCCCAAGCGACCGCTCTGGCAATCCCGCCCGCTCCCAACACGAGTGCATTGATTCCCGCCATCGGTCGATCGATGTCTTTGCGCAAGTCATAAGTTTGTTCGATGCAATCCATCGCCGCACGGTAGTCCGTGTTGTATCCCAATCGATCTTCATCATGAAAAACCATCGTATTGATCGCACTGATGCCCGTCGCGCTTGATTCGGCTTGCGTGCAATAATCAATCGAACGATCTTTGTGGGGGCCGGTGATGCTGACGCCGCGCACGCCGATCTCTTGACAGTTTTTCATAAACGATGGCAAGTCGTCCGTGGGGATCCGCAGCGGCAGGTACACCGCGTTGATGTTGCCTTCGCGAAACGCGCGATTGTGAACCAGCGGACTGTAGCTGGATGAAACGGGGTCGCCGATCACGCCGAACAATTCTGTTTCGTCGTTGATTTCTTCATAGTTGAACATCTCCATCATGTCTTTCCAGTTCAACTGACCTGGAGCCATTTTCTTGTCTTGGCTGAAGGTTGCAAACGTGAACGGAGACCCAACGCGGTTGGCCAAGATGCGAGTGATCAATCCCATTTCGCCCATGCAGATACCAATGGTTGGCACCTTGGCGTTGGAGACCATTTTTAACATTCGAATGTTGTCATCGAAGTTGTTGGCCATCGATGCGATTTTGACGATGTCCGCGTCTTCTTCGGCCATCGCGGCGTGCAGTTCACCCAAGTCGTCGGGCGTACCCGAAAAATCGTGATAGCTGATGATCCGCTTGGTGTTGCCGTAGCGAGGAATCTGCGCCGCAATGTCGGCTTCGATATCCACGTATTCGACACCTGCGGCGATCGCGGATCTCAGCACCGTCAGGCGTTCTTGCTCGCTGCGCATCCAGCGACCGCCGTCTTCGCGACGCCGAGCGGTGATGACGACTGGCCCAGGGCGATCGTTCAGCAAACGTCCCAAATTGACAGCCCGACCAATGTAGTCGAGTCGCATTTCGACAAGTTTTGCACCCTGTTCAGACAAATATTTGTGTTCGGCAATCATCCGCTTATGACGGGACCGGCCGAGACTAACGCAAAGCATGGATTGAAAAGTAGGTTCTTGGTGGATACAGAAACTGCGGAGGAGAAAAACGACTGCGTTAGAAAGCACGCGGGCGAAACGGTCAAAATCCGCTTCAGCAAGCGACAATCCCTGGAACAATCCGAGGAACAATCCCTGAACAATCGAGAAACAATCATTGCAACGGGCCTATAATACCCTGCAATCGCGATTTTTCGGGGTCCGTTCTCTGTCGAACGGTATGATTCGCAAATTATGCCCCACTACCGACCGTTAAGGTCGCAACGCCCAAGTTTTAGACCAAATCCAACGCATGGAGTATCGATGATGCCGAAACGATTCGCAGCCAATTGCTCTTTCGGACACTTAGTATCGATTGCGTCGACTTTGTTGTTCGCATCGCTGTTTTTGCACGCCATGGGTTGCTTCCAAAACGCGAATGCTCTTTCGGATACAACGACACAAGAACCGAACGCGAACGCCCAAAAAGCTGCGACAGGTCAAGCAGCGAAAGCACAGCAACCAGAAAAAATCCGCAACGACTGGCCTGTGCCGCGCGGGGATGCTGGATCATCGGGAGCGACCGATACCAAGTTGCCAATGAACCTGGATGTGCTTTGGGAGTTTAAAGCCGACGAAGCAATCGAGGCGACCCCGACGGTTGTGGGTGACAAGGTTTTTGCCGGCGATGTGTTCGGCAAACTGTACGCAATCAATCGAGCGGACGGCAAAGAGGTTTGGCAAAAAAATTACGACACCGGATTTTTGGCTTCGCCCGCGATCCAAAACGACGTCATGGTGATCGGAGACGTCGAAGGAAACTTGTACGGGATCAACCCTGATGACGGCACCGAACTTTGGAAACAAGAGGCCGGTGGCGAGATCAGTGGTAGTGCGGCGTTTTATAAGACGAACGTTTTGGTGACCAGCCAAGATGGAAAGCTGTATTGCTTTGACGCAAAAACTGGCAAGCCACAGTGGGAATACGAGACCGACGACCAAGTTCAATGTAGTGCGACGGTCGCGGGTGATCGTAGTTTTCTGGGCGGTTGCGATGGCAAGCTTCACATTGTCGATTTAACAACCGGCAAAGCCGCATGCGAACCATTGCCATTGGGTGGCCCAACTGGCAGCACGCCAGCAATCCAAGGCAACGACGTTTTTTTGCCGATCATGGCAGGCACGATTTACCGTTTCGACTCAAAGAACCAAAAACAAGAGTGGGAGTACGTCGATCCGGATCGTGACCACGAATATCGCAACAGCGCCAGTGTCAAAGGTGACGTGGTGATCGTCAGCAGCCAGTTCAAACAGGTCGACGCGATATCGATCGCCACTGGAAAACGCCTTTGGAAACATACGCTACGAAGACGCGCCGATGCATCACCATTGATCAGCGCGGATGATGTTTGGATCGCCGCGTCGGATGGTCGATTGATTCGTTTGAATCTGAAAGACGGCGAGGAGCGTTGGAAGTACGAAATCAAAGGTTCTTTCTTGGCCAGTCCCGCTATCGCAGGCGAGCAACTGTTTGTCGCGGATGACGACGGAGTCGTTCGTTGCTTCGGTGAAAAGAAACACTAAGGCGAACGGCGAAAAAGTTGATACCTACGTAGCGGAAGTCGTCAA
>CAZZDZ010000137.1:1973-14387 GCA_964652675.1 uncultured Pirellulaceae bacterium | reverse complement strand
CTTCATTACGTCAGACAATTCACTCTCGGGCAACGTCAAAAAAGACTTGGCGTCAACAATCGCATCCAAGAAAGCGAGCGCTGTCGGGGCCTTTCGTACTCGTGTGTAGACTTTGATCAGCTCGCGAAGCTGCATGGGTGATGCCCGCTTCAATTGCTTGGTCAACTTAATCAATTGCCCGTCATTAAGCCGCAGCGCCCGTAGCGAACGAGCTAATGCCATTGCATCGCTTGGGTTCGTTTGGTCAGCAAGAACCTCCATCGCCAACTGGAACATTTGATCGGTGGTCGGTCCAGTGAACCCCTTGGCCGCTTGCATGGCTCTCAATCGAATGCGTGCCGAGTGGTTTTTGCTTGCCCCAATCGATTCAAGTTCGCTACGGAAGGAATCCGATTTGGTGGCAGCAATCACGTTGATCGCCGAATCTATTTCCGTCTCATCTGCCGATCTAAGCAGTTGTCGAATTGGATCGATCCAACTGGAGTGCATCGGTAGGTCCGCAGAATTCGAAAGGGAGCTTAGTAACAGATTCCGGACATCTTCCGACTTGCCGTCGCTCAACACCGATCCGATTTTCTCGGCAACGTTCGATTCACCGGCCAACCGCGTCACCAAGCTCCCAGCAATCGCTTGCCGCTCCATTGTTCTCTGCGCGTCGTCCAGCCAACGGATCAACGACTCTCCCGCCGAGCGTTTCCACTCGGGGTGGCGTTTGATCACATGCCAGGCTGCACTACTTAGCGACGCGTCGTCTGAATCCAGCAAAGGTGCAACCGTATCTTCATTCAGCGATCCGGCATCCATTTGGTCCAACGCGATTAGTGCTGCGCGACCAAGTTTCGAGTTCTTTGCGGCAGTTGATTCCGAAATCAACTTCACCAGTTCGCCGGGTTGATTGATCTCGATCAGGGCATAGATCACAGCGTGTTCTTCGCTACGATCAATCACCGATTCAAGTTGGTTGATCAGGTGTGGCACGGCACTGGCGGCCCCGATTTTTCCAAGTGTGGTTGCCGCTTCGCGCCGCACGCCTGCATCTTGGTCCTTTTGCAAAGGCGTCACCAAGTTCGCATTGACCTTGGCTTGGCTTTGACCAAGCGACCGACATGCAATTTTCCGTACAGATGGCAACGGATCTTTCAATGCCAACGCAATGCCATTCGTTGCGCTGTTCGCAGTTTCCGGCAGCTGAGCCAAACGAGTCAGCGCCCACAAACAGTTGCGTCGAATCCTTCCGTCGCCTCGTCGAAGGTAAGTCGTCAGGGTGGGGATGAAATCTGCCCCTCGGCGAACACATTCATTGATCGCTTTGGCTCGAACGGCAAACCGAGTGTCGTTGATCAGACGCATCATCTCCACCTCCGATTTTTCTTTCCAGTCGATTCGCAATCCGCGCGGGTCGACTAACGTTGTCATGCGATCGCGACGAATTCGATAGATTCCGCCCATCAAATCTGGTTTAGCAAATTGAGATGTTGGGCAGCCCCGATAAAACCAGCCACCGGTATCAATGACCAACAGGCTGCCATCAGCGTCTTCGATAACGTCGGTTGGGTGAAAATCACGACTGGTCGACGAAAGAAAATCGTATTGCGTTGCACTCCACGACGATCCTTCGGGCTGCATCTCCAGCCGGACGACTTTGCCATGGTTAAAGAACGTCGAAAACACATTGTCTTTCCATTGATGGTCCATCACTCCGCTGCGATAACGTGTCATGCCGGAGATAGCGACGTGCCCATAACGGTGAACCGGTCCCAAAACTTCACCCGTCGTTTTCAATTCATCAAGCACTTTTTCGCGGTGGGGATACGCGCCACCGTGCAACCAATGAACCAGGGCATCCACTCGTGGCTTTCGGTAAAGAATGTTAACGGTGCCCAGCACATCACCGGACTCCGTTATGTCGACTTCGACGGGATTGTCCATGCCACCGCCGGCCAGAATTTGAACATCCGATCCATCAGGCAAGCAAGAAAAGATGTACGAACCTTGGCGTTGGCTGGTAATCTTACCGTCGTCGTCTTTGATCTCATGCCCATGAAAACCGTCGCACCAATACATACGCCCATCGGCGCCAAAGAAGCATCCGTGAATGCTGGCGGCGTTTCCGGTGTAACCGAATTTTCCAACAATCACCTTCCGCTGGTCGGCAACACCATCATCGTCCGTGTCCGTCAGTTTCCAAATATTTGGTGGTGAAGCGACATACAGCGATCCCTGATGCCAAGCACCGCCCATCGGAAACGTCATCTTGTCTGCAAACACGGTTGACCGGTCAAAGCGTCCGTCCCCATCGGTATCGCTTAAACGACGGATTTCGTTTGGCAATTGTTCTTCCAGTTCGTCATTGGACAGGTTCACACCGGTATTGTTGCAAACATACAAATGGCCAGAATCGTCAAAGCAACCGAGCGTGGGATACGTCACCAAAGGCGGCCCGGCGACAAGTTCCGCGGTGTAACCGACCGGAACGTTGATTGGTGCGGGTTTGAAACCCTCCGGCAAAGCTGGCGGATCGACCGACGTTAACTGCGCAAGCTCTTCGTCGACCCCGGAGTGAATTCGCACTTGCGAAGTTCCCCCGTTCCACATGTCATACTTTGGTTGCGAGTACTTTTGAAAGAAAGACGTTAGCTGATCATGTAGCGACTTGCGTTGGCGTTGGTATTTGGGATCGTCGACCAAGTTTTGAAACTCGTCCGCGTCGTTTTCTAAATCGTACAGTTCGTGCGGCCCGTTTGGGTGTCGATGAATGTATTTCATCGTTTCAGTGCGAATGCAGCGCAGGTCTTCGTACTCGTAGAAGATCGGTTTGGAAACAACCTTGGCATTGCCAGCAAGCGTGCTGGAAAAGTCCACCCCTGGTGACTTCGGCACCGACGGCATCTTTTCTGCCAACCCCAGGTGCCCGAGCAGTGTTGGCATCACGTCGTAGTTGCCGAACATCTGGTCGGACTTTACGCCAGCGGCGATCTTATTTGGATGACGCCACAGGAGAGGGATTTTCATCATTCCATCGCGCGCGGTCGATGGTCGCGTGTGGTCGCCCATGCCAAAGAACCCGCCGTGGCCACCAACCCAACCTTGATCGGCTACAAAAATCACGATCGTGTTGTCATCGATCCCCGCTTGCTTTAATGTTGACATCACCGTGCCAACGCCATCGTCGACTCCGCTGACTTCGGTTGCGACACGACGTATCGATGTCGGATTGTTAATGAAGTCGCGATTGCTGTACTGCCACGGGTGCGTCGGTTCTCTTGGGAACGAAGAGATTTCTTTGTCCGCATAGTATTTGGCGTGTCGGTTTTGCCCATCGCGCAACAGCAGACGGCTCAATGCATACGGTCCGTTGTACGCCAAGAACAAAAAGAAAGGATCGTCGCTCTTGGATTGTTCCGTAATGAACTTCACCGCGTGTTCGGTCCACAAATCGGTCGTGTATTTTGGTTCGACGCGGATCTTTCCGTCTTCGATCACGTGAGCACCGTAAAACGTACTCGTTCCCCCGTGCGGCATCGTGATCCAGTAGTCGTCGAGGCCTTCTTGCGGAGTTAGGTTGCCGCCGAGATGCCATTTGCCAACCAAGCCACATTTGTAACCGGCGGACCTGAGAACTTCTGGCAGGGAAGTGAATTTATCCAACGTGTTGCGTGCTTCGGGGCCAGTCTGTAGCTTGCCGCCACCCAAGAACGAATGAACGCCATGCTGCGACGGCATCAATCCTGTCAAACAAGTTGCCCGCGTGGGGGAGCAAACGGGGTTGGAGGCAAACGCACGCGTGAACAACGTGCCTTCGTCGGCTAGTCGGTCGATGTTCGGCGTTCGGATATCGGGATTACCGTAACATCCAAGCGTCCATGCCCCGTGGTTGTCCGTCATGATCAAGACAACATTGGGGCGTGTCTTGGTCTCTTGCGCCGAAGACACACCCGCATGCAAAACAAAAAGAATCGCCGCCAGCCCAGCTAACATCATTCGCATTGCCACTCTCCAACAAAAAGGAACCGGACATGATAGTAGCGTGCAGCAGCGCACAATGCGACTTTTGCTCTCTGATCGGCGCGGCGCGTGAACCTTCCTGTATCACGAGCGTTCTATTTCCTTGTACTCTTGAACCGACGTGCTCGTTAACGCAACGGTAGTTATCACCAAAAAACAGTGCCAAACCCAGCCATGATCGCCTGTATTGATGTCGGATACCACGAACTGGGAGGTGCCCGCGCCGCGTGTGTAACGTTCGACAATTGGACCGACAGCGAACCAAGGGGGGAATACACTGTCGACATCGCAGAAATCGCACCCTATGTCCCGGGTAAATTTTACTTGCGTGAACTGCCATGCGTGCAACAAGTACTGGGTGAACTGGCATGCGATCCGGATCTGATTGTTGTCGACGGTTACGTGTGGCTAGATCCAGATGGACGCAAAGGCTTGGGGGCCTACGTCTACGAAACGTTCGACGCGACGATTCCCGTGATCGGGATCGCAAAAAACCGTTTTCGAACCGCGAGCAATGCGATTGAAGTTCTTCGTGGCACCAGTAAAGATCCGCAGTTTGTGACGGCTGCGGGATACGATCAGGAGCTCGCCGCAGAGCATTTGCGCGAAATGCACGGACCCAACCGAATTCCAACGCTTCTAAAACGCGTTGACGCGCTCAGTCGAACTTGAATCGACTTTGTGAATTGACAGCGTGCGATCGACGTGGGGCTATTTCACCGCCACCGAAGCTGGCGCACCTACATTACGGTAGAGGAATGCGTCGGAGGTTAGCAAGGAGGTAATCAGTGCGTTCATGCTGCCGCCGTTTTCTTTGTACGCACGATGGGCGTCTTGAAGCACGGGTGCGTCGTTGAGCGTTTCGTTGCGACCCATCCAAAACCGAAATGCGTGGCGGACGAATACCTGTTCGGTACGCTCGCTGTCGGCAAGCTTTTTTATCAACTCAATCGCGTTGGCGACTTTGCCATCCAACGATGGATCTCCCGAATCAATGATCTCGCCCGACGTATCGACGGGCTTGTCCAATTCGGTTGTCCGGTGAACGCCCGCGTGGTTGTACATCTCGAATGGCAGCCCAAGTGGATCCATCTTTTGGTGGCACGTCCAGCAATACGTTTCTCTGGTGACTCGCATTCGTTCACGCAGAGTATTTTTGGGTTCGTCCGGTAGCATGGCGTCCACGGTGATCGGAACATCAGGAATGCCACCGCCAAGCAATCGTTCGCGAATCCATCGACCTCGCAGAATCGCGTGATTGTCCATCGCATCAGAGTGAGAAACGAGCCAGCTTGGGTGCGTCAAGATACCCAACCGTTGACCTTCCGGGACGGTCGACAAAGAACGTTCTGGTTTCAACGATCCGTTGCCGAAGCTACGCCGGCTGACACGAGCAAAAACTCTTCGTCCCTGCAATTTTGCCCGATCCACATTGTGATTGGCACCAGCTATCTTTTTCTTCGCAGCCGATAGGCTTTTGGTCGCTGTTTTTACCTCTTTCGTGGCTGCTGCGATCTCTTTTTTTGCGGTTTTGGCTGTGGGGTCTTCTTTGTACTTCTCCTCCAATTCGGCCAACGCTTTTCTGGCCGCTTTTAAATTGGCCGTTTCTTCTATCGTCGCTTTCGCTGCCGCTTCCTTTGCTAACGCGACCGCTTTCTTCACCTCTTCTTTGGTCCGTTTGGTGCCGAAGTAAACATCGTCACTTTTTGTCGCCACGACTTTGTCTGTCGTCAGCAACTGCTTCAGCACGTCCTTGTCTTCTTGCAAAATCAGTTCGATCAAACGGTCGGTGCTCGCCGTGGCGTCAAACATGGCACGGTAATGAGAGGCGCCTTTTGCGCTAACACCCGTCTGCCCCAGTGCATTGCTGTCCTTGCAGATGTAACCAGCAAGGTCATAGTCAAAGTAGTCACGAAAGAAGCGAAGGATCCTTGGTTTACGAATCGTTTCGTCCGCAAGGATGCGCTCGACTTCACGCTTTACATCGGCTTTGGTCCGCATTCGGCCTTCGGTGATGGCGCTGCGAAGTTCATCATCGGGTTTGATGTAGCTGAGCGCGTGGTGCACTGCTAGGCCAAGTTCCCAGTCTTGCAGCATGACTCGGCCGTGCTTGTCCGCTTTACCTTTTTCGGCCAGCTCGGTTCGGAAGAGCGCGTCTCGGTCCAAAAAGATCGCAGATAAGCCCAGCACCGCGCCATCTTCTTTGCCAAGTTTCGCGACGGATTGCTTAACAATCTTTAGGTACGCCTTTGATTCCTTCTTGCTGGGTGGCCGAAGCGTCAACGCTTCGAAAAGGTAATCAACTGCAGCACGCATGTGTTCGTCGGTAATGTCTTCTTGCTGCATCAGGTCGTGGACCGGCGTCATCGGTCGCTTGATTTCGGTGCTGTAGACGATCGCGGTAGGCAGCCCGCGAATGTCGCCTTCCATTTTGTACGAATTGGGATCGTCAGTAATCTGATCTGGGTTCGCAATGCTTAACGGACCGTGCGCCATGTAGCGAATGATATCGTCCGCCGCGTCCATGATCTGTGTCGCTTCGGCGCTATTGATCGAGTAAAAATCTGGATAGTTTTCCAAGCCATGTTTTCGCGCCGATGACAAAACCGCAGGAATACTTTTGACCGACGTAGCGTAAGCGACCGTTCCACCCTGCCACTTCGTAATGCGATCGGTGCCGAAGTACAGTTTTAATTCGCCGCCGTGGTTGGTTGGTACAACATCACCATGAGTGCGAACCCCTGGTTTATTTGGATCGAAATCCGGTTCCCGGTTGATAAGCTCGTTTAGACGCGTGATGTGTTCTTGCGGTGTGACACGCCAGATACGCGCGGGTGATGAAGTCGGCAAGAGCACAACGTCATCGGGTAACTTGCCGAACAGCAAATCGTGATCGACAAAATTTGCTTTGACAGGATCCTTGTGCGCGTGAAATCCGCCTTTGTCTTTCATCTCTCGCGACAGTTCGCCAACAATCCAATCCGAAAACTGCAGCCGCGCAGTGATGCCAGGTTGGTCCGCATCCTCCGGCGGCATTTCATTTAACGAAACCTGCGCCCAAACGGATTTCCAAATCGCCGCGTTTACTTCGTCGACCTTGCCCAAGTCGTGAAGCGATAGATCGCCCTCGGGATCTGATTCGCCGTGGCAATCCAAACAATTGTTGGCAAGAAACGCTTTCGCAAAACCAAGGTCTTTGTTGACACTCTGACCGGGCGTGTAGGTCTCCGCGTTTGCGGCAGCCGAGAAACCAGCGAAGAAACTACCAACAAGAATGACTAAGGCGAAAGGGAAACAACGCATACGATGAAGGATTTTCCTGAGGGGGACGATGTTCTTGAGCGTGCCGTGCTTCATCATTGCGTCCTTGATCATGCCAACACTTCTTTTAGCGGGCCGTTGCCGGAGTCGAATTTCTTGGCCAGTTGATCGTTCATATTGAATCGATCGATATTCTGTCCGGCTGCTCGCAATAGAGACACATAGAGCGCATTGATCGGACGCTTGCCGTCCAACTGCGTGAAGCAACCGGTTTTGAACGCGCCGTCCAGGTCGCCCAGCAACATGACGGGCCAGTTTGCACCGTTTGTATGTTGCTTGTCGGCATTGTTGCTGGTGTAAACGATCAGCGTGTTGTCCATCATCGTCCCGCTGCCTTCTGGAACACTCTCCAATTTCTCCATGATCCTGACCAACATGCGGCTGTTGTATTGGCGAATCTTGATCCAAATTGGATTGTCAGGTTGGTCCATGTGTCCCAGGTTGTGCCCTTGCTCTGTGATCCCAAGCCCCTTCCACGCACCAAAGATTTCGCCACGACCAGAACCGATCGTCAACGTATTGGTGATGCCAGAGGTCAGCGCCGAAATCCCCAGGTCCAGCAAGCAATCGTGCCAGTCCGTTTCGAACTCTGGTTTTGTATATCGTTCGTCGACTGCGGGTGCGAACTTGCGCAAGTGATCCGAAACCGTATCCAGTCGTTTGCGTAGTCCGTTTACGTCTTTGAAACCCTGAACGTACTGACCGTACCGCTGTTGCTCGGATCGTGGAAGTGATCGTCCCTTGGCAGCGGCGAGTGCTTGAATCTGACTGAGTGCGTTTGATCGTGCTTCGTGTTGCCGGCGAATGTCGCCAGAGGAAATTCCACCGTAGAGCATCTGATAGAGATGATTCGGATTCGAATGCATAAAGATCGGTTGACCGGCGCCGCTGGCTGACAAGTTTGCAATCGTCGGCTTGGACGTCATGTTCTCGATCGAGTCCATGCCGATGCAAAGATGCGGCAGCAGTGTTTGCGGCAACGCTTTACTGAGTTCGTAGTCGATCGTCGAAGCACTTGGTGGCACCCCGTCGCTTCCGCGATACCCGCCCAACGCGCCAAAGAACGCGCTGTGCGATGGACTGGTGTGCGTGCCGTGCAGTCCGTTGATAATGTGCAGGCGTTCTTTGTAAGGTTCCAGCGGGCTGATGGGTTCGGGAAGTTTGACGTTGGCCAGCGAATTGCTGTTCTTCATTCCTTGAGGCACGCAGGTATCAGGATGAAATCCTTGGTTCTGCATGAAGAAGATAATGCGTTTGGGCGTCGTGTTGCTTGCCAGCGTGTTCGTTGCAGGTGCCGCCAAGACGCGATCGGAAACAAGCGGCGAACCAAAAGCCGCGCCAGCACCGGCCGCGATCCCTTGTAGCATTCTTCTGCGATTGAGCATTTTCGAACTTCCAACGATTGGGTGGTTGATTTGTCTTTTTAGTACCCGAATACTCTCTGGCGGCCTTTAGGAAAATCGCCTTTTCGGGATGTATCGGAGGTGCGTCCGAAGTCTGGTGACTTCGGCTACTAGCAAACCGTCCGCAACGAGGTGGGGACCATGTGGTCAAGAATGCGGATTTGTGGGTAGGTATGATGTATAGATGCACAAAGCATCCTCTTTATTCTACCACAAGCCTAGGATTTGCCGCAACTGTTTTCTCCGTAACACTTTACGACAGAATTTTGATCGCGGCAGATCTCAGCAACGGTGGCAAACTTACGAATTCAGGGGATTCTAACAGCATCGTCCACTTCCTCACCATCTTGCCACGTTTCCGGTGGCTCGCTGACTAACTAGTCTGTCCATCAGCACCGTTCCTTGCCAGAGAGTTTCGTCGCCAGAAAGTTTCGTCGTTTCGGCGGCCCTCGAGCAGGAACATGACAGTAAAAAATACTCGATCCAATCCAACGCAAAGAGCAAGAGAAGCACTGCGCTATGAAACGTTTTTTCTTTGTACTGACTGCAATACTGGTCTTCGGCACGACGCAACATGATTCCTTGGCGCAAGGAGACGAAAACGGCAAACGCCCTCCGAACGTTGTTGTCTTTTTGGTGGACGATTTAGGTTACATGGATGTCGGCGCGAACAATCCCGATTGTTTTTACGAGACGCCCAATATCGATGCGCTGTCGGCATCCGGGATGCGTTTCACGGACGGGTATGCCGCCAATCCAGTTTGCTCGCCAACACGCTATAGCATGCTGACGGGAAAATACCCGACGCGCGTTGGGGCGACGAATTTTTTCTCTGGCAAGCGTGGAGGCAAGTTTCAACCGGCGCCGTTGACCAACCACATGCCGCTTGACGAAATCACGATCGCACAGGCGTTGAAAGAAAAGGACTACGCAACATTCTTTGCCGGCAAATGGCACTTGGGCGAAAGTGAAGAATTCTATCCGCAGAACCGTGGTTTCGATGTGAACATTGGCGGCTGGAGTCGCGGTGGGCCGTACACGGGTAAACGATATTTTGCACCGTTCGAGAATCCGCAAATCAAAGAAGAAAGTCCCGAAGGCGACCACTTGCCGGACCGATTGGCGCGCGAGACCGCTAAGTTTATCGAAACAAACGCGGACAAACCGTTTTTTGCGTACCTGTCGTTTTACAGCGTACATACGCCATTGATGGGACGCCCCGATTTGGTGAAAAAATACAAAGCAAAAGCCGCCGCAGTCGAAGGTGAACAGTTCGCCCCCGAAGAACAAGTGTACGGTAAAAAACCGCGCAAAGTTCGCATCTTACAAAAGCATGCGGTCTACGCTGCGATGGTTGAAGCGATGGACCAAGCGGTCGGCAAAGTCCTTAATCAACTGGATGATTCTGGGTTGGCGGATAACACGATCGTCATTTTCACTTCCGACAATGGCGGCCTATCGACCAGCGAAGGCTCGCCGACCAGCAACTTGCCACTGCGCGGTGGAAAGGGTTGGGTTTACGAAGGCGGGATTCGCGAGCCGTGGATCATTCGATACCCAGGCGTCACCCAAGCGGGCGCAGTCAGCAAGCAGCCAATTTGCTCCATCGATTTGTTCCCAACCGTGGCCGCTTCGTGCGGGTTGAAATTTGATCACGAGATCGATGGTGTGGATTTGAAACCTGCTTTGCAAGGAAAAGAACTTGGTCGCGAATCACTTTACTGGCACTACCCGCATTACAGCAATCAAGGTGGCATTCCCGGTGGCGCGATTCGCACCGGCGATTTCAAACTGGTCGAGCGATACGAAGACGGTCGAGTCCATCTGTACAATTTGAAAGATGACATCAGCGAGCAGAACGATATCGCGGAGAAACATCCCGATCGAGTCGCAAAGATGCGAACAAATTTGCACGCTTGGTACAAACGCGTTGACGCAAAATTCTTGCAGCCAAAAGAAGATGGCCCGCAACCATGGCGCCCTTAGGAACCATCCCCCACTTCTCGCCTTGAACATTTCTTAGACGCCATGAAAACGATTTCCCTTTGCTCGATCGCTTTCCTGGCGATGTTTCTGCCGCGAACCCTCTGCGCTGCCCAGCGGCCTAATGTGGTCATCATATTTATCGACGACATGGGCTACGGCGATGTTGGGTTTAATGGAGCGACCGGACCGAAGACTCCCAACTTGGATCGGATGGCCGCCGAAGGCATGCGGTTTGACGATTTTTACGTCGGCTGTGCGGTCTGTTCCGGTTCGCGAACTTCGCTGATGACAGGCTGCCACTACCAACGGCTCAGCATGAATGCCGTGCTGTTTCCCAACAGCAATTCTGGCCTTCATCCCGACGAAATGACGATCGCCGATATGCTGCGCGATACCGGTTACCAAACCGCTTGTGTCGGCAAATGGCATCTCGGTCACCTCCCGCCCTGCTTGCCGACCGACCAAGGATTTGATTCCTATTACGGCGTTCCTTACTCCAACGACATGTGGATCGATCCGGCAAACAAGATTGCCGATGACATTACCGTTCTTGGTGGCCTGACAATCGAAGCGGTCAAAGCGGGTCACAAAAAACGCAACGATGTACCGCTGATGCGTGGCCAAGAAGTAATCGAGTATCCCGCTGATCAGAAAACGCTCACCAAGCGATACACCCAAGAATCGGTGCGATTCATCACCGAGAATAAAGACCAGCCGTTCTTTCTGTATTTGCCGCACACGATGGTCCATCGACCGCTGGCAGTATCCAAAGAATTTGAAAACCGCACAGGCGAATTGATCTGGGATGCGATCGAAGAAGTCGACTGGTCGGTGGGCGAAATCTTGTCGACGCTCAAATCGCTGGATTTGGACAAAAAGACGCTCGTGCTTTTCACAAGCGACAATGGCGCGGCGGTTGGTTCGTCGCTGCCATTGCGTGCAAAAAAGGGAAGCGTCTACGACGGAGGCATCCGCGAACCAACCGTGATGTGGTGGCCGGGCACGATTCCTGCTGGCGGTGTCTGCAACGAAGTTGCTGGCACGATCGATATGCTGCCGACCCTCGCCGGTTTGTGTGACGGAAAACTATCGGATCGAAAGATCGACGGAAAGAATATTTTGCCGCTGATGCTCGGCGAACCACAAGCAACTTCGCCGCACAAATACTATGCATTGATGCATGGTCCCGGGACGGTCCGATCTGGGCCCTGGAAATTTTACCCGTGGACAGAAACGAATAGCAGCAAGGGCGCCATCAAAGGCCGCGTTGCATCCAAAGATCCTGTTCAGCTTTACAACGTGGTCGATGACATTGGTGAACGTAACAATGTCGCGTCCGGCCATCCGGATCTGGTCAAGGAATTGCAGGCCGTTTACGACGCACATGTTGCGGAAATCAATTCCAACCGGCGCCCCACGGAGATTATGACCCGTCCCAAAAACCCGGCGGCGTCACCCGAACGACCAGGCGGCAAAACGAAAAACAAGTCCAAGCCAATAGTGTGGTCAAAAGTAAAAATTGGAGACGTATTCGAAAGTAGCCGGTCTCCGAAAATAGCCAAACGTGCCTTCGCCATCTCGGCAACGATCCAAGGAGACAAGCCGTCCGGCATTGTCGTTGCTCAAGGCGGAGAAGTTGTCGGCTATTCGCTGTACATCAAGGGAGATGACTGCGTATTCGCCATTCGTACATCCGGCA
>CAZZDZ010000137.1:0-1873 GCA_964652675.1 uncultured Pirellulaceae bacterium | reverse complement strand
TATTCGCTGTACATCAAGGGAGATGACTGCGTATTCGCCATTCGTACATCCGGCAAGGAGATTCATCGAGTGACCGCCGCGATCGCAGCAGGCAAATCAACGATCAAAGCAAGCTTGGATGCAAAAGGAAATTTGTCGTTGCAAGTCAACGATCGCGAAGTCTCAACCGCTGCGGGGCAGTTGATTGGAAAACATCCATCGGAATCGTTTTGCATCGGAACTGACGAAAGAAAACCGGTGGACGCCGAAGCACCCATGAAACCGTTCAGCGGAAAGCTGATCGAAGTGGAAGTTCAGTAGCGGAAGTCGTCAAGACTTTCGCTACAAGGGTTTACTAGCACGCAGCGCCAGCAAGTGATCAACGGACCAAGTACTTTTGGATGACCTTCAGGCTGACGCCCGCGTCCAAAATGTGCGTGGCGTAAGAATGAGGCAATGAATGTGGGACCCCCTCCTTGTCGATCCCTGCCGCATGTTGAGCCAAGTTTAACGCGTTGGCAAACTGCTTTTCGCCAATGTGATGTCGCCATATCTTGCCACTACGTGGATCACGTCGGCGCTGACGTGATGGAAACACCCACTTCCAACCAATAGGCTGCGCCCGCTTGCCAAACTTCCGCTTCAAGGCATACGGCATGCACACCTCTGCAAAACCCTCTTGCACATCCATTTCATGGACTCGCTTGGCCGCATTGATCTGGCGCCGCAATGGCTCAATTGCGTTCTCCGGCAAACAAGTCACGCGATCCTTCTCACCCTTGCCATTTCGAACAACAATCATTCGCTGATCAAAACAAATATCCTTGATCCGCAGTCGACGACACTCCTTATGCCTCAATCCCGATCCATACATCAACAAAAACATCAAGTGATGCACACCAAACAACTCCTCATCTAGCTTTGCTATTTCTTCGCGACGAAACCAAGCCGGTAACGTTTCGGGCCGCTTGACTCTCAACGCATCAATGAAACCGATTCGTTTCCCAAGCACGCACTGATAGTAAAACAGCAAACCAGACTTCGCCTGGTTTTGAGTACTCGCCGATACGTTTGCGTCGACTGCCAGCGAAGTAAGGAAAGAAGCGATGTCCACTTCCCCGAAAGGCTCCAAGTCCTTTGAACCCACAAATATACCAAAACGCTTCACCCACCGCACATACGACCGCTCTGTACTCATTGCATAATGCAACACACGACTCATTGCATAATGCAACACACGCATCTCACGGCGCATCGCCTGAATACTTGGATGTTCGTTACGATTCAACTTGCCCTGCAATGCCACCAACTCTTCCCTTGTCGGAGGCTCATCCAGATCAATGTTTCGCTCGCCTCTGCCCAGCTTCACCAAGACCGTTACCACATCCGACAGATCCGGTTCGGTTCTCCGCAAGACGAGATTTCGATAGCACTCAATCGCACGCACCGCCTGCCAACGTTGCTAGGCCGGTGGACCACGCTCCAAAAGCGATCGCGAGAACTTAATGGCCACCTGCCTGTTCACAGGTAGCTCTTTACCAGAGCCACCACGAAATTCCATCGAGTATCGCGAAATCCACCGCGGAAACCAAACGAAATCATTCTCCCAAAGATCGTCCTTAGCAAGCAAAATCGCATCACGAAAATCAACCACCGACATAGCCAGCCTTCAGTACTGAACCCGTGTATTAGTGTTTACGAATAGTACTAACAAGAATCCGCGATAAACGCAAAAAGCTTGACTGAGTCGGGTGATAAACGGTAGTATTGCGGTTTACCCCCGGACTGACTGGTGGTTAAACCTATAGTTCGCTGGCAGAGTTCACACGAAAACACATCGAAGCATGAACGCAGAGTTGGAGTCCCCGAGCTCGCTTGGCAAGACCAAGAAAGA
>CAZZDZ010000136.1:0-14401 GCA_964652675.1 uncultured Pirellulaceae bacterium | reverse complement strand
CGAGATCACGCGATGGGTTCTTCTTTTACAAAGTTCCTGGTGAATAATCCGGGATGAAATATGTCTAAATTGGTTTGCTGCTAGCTTTCGTTGCCACCGTCTCTATTTTGGTTTTACGATCGCATCGTATCGAATCAACTGCAATCTGCCAGACGGAACACCGGTAAAATTCAAGGTCTTGCCGACGGGGTTTGAGCGAATTGAGTAGCTGCTCGGCTCAATTCGAAGAACGGATATCTAGAAACGCTCAGACAAAGGTGGCTTTTTTGGCAGGAAAATGGGGGCAGGAAAATATCTTTGCCCGTCATTTTTCTGCCCCTATCTTCCTGCCAAAATCGATCATTCCAATTCACTTGACCTTGTTGGTCGTTCACGTGCCAAAGGACGAGCCAGCGGCCATGTCGAACGTTTGCAACGGCTCAAGTTGCGTTGCCAACGACTTCACGTTGAAGCATCAACACGTAGTACGAACTTGTCTTTCCCGAGCTGGTCGCGACCAGCTCCCATCGTTGGCTGCCCTTTTCGTTTAAGAATTGATGCAGTACCGGCTTGCTTCCCCAGCCAAAACTCTTCCCGTTTACTTCCGTCACCACTCCATCTCGCACCCGCGCGACCAAGTATTCCCACTTCTTCATCATTGCAATCAACCCTCGGTGATTCTTGCCACAAGTTGTCTCATATCATTGGGCTCAATCGTTCGCCGGACGGGGCGCAACGATCGACTAGGCTCGATGCAAGCGTCCTGGATGAATATCCAGAGCCGTTCAGACAAAAGTGGCTTGTTTTGGGCAGGAAAATAGGGGCAGGAAAATATCTTTGCCTGTCATTTTCCTGCCCCTATCTTCCTGCCAAAATCGATCATCCCAATTCACTTGTCTATGACGTGATGGGCCGAAGGTCTTGCCAACTTCCGCTACCGGCTTTTTCGAGGTTAAAGTAATCAAGGTTGTTTGTTGGCTTTGCCCTTTCTTTCTGACCCAATCTGATGATGCCAACGTACCAAGAAACACGTCAACGAAGGTTTTGCTGCGGCCGACTGCTTTTCTCATGAACACGAATCCCTACGAACCGCCCAATTCGTCTGCCTCTGACACTCAGCGCGTTCAAGACTCGGCGCGGAAGTCTGTCAGGATGGTTTTGTTGATATTGCTGGTCCCAGGCTTGGCTAACCTTGTCCTGTTCCATTTCTTTTCGGTTAAACCTGTGTCGAGTTTTCCACAGGCCCACGCGATTAACCTTGGATTGAACGTATTGGGAACTGCACTGGTTGCTTTTGGCGGCTGGTTTTTTGGACTGCAGTTGTTTGAGTTTTGTACGGGTGGTTTGCATACGGTTTTTGCGAAAAAGTCGACCTTGAACCAATGGCTCGTTTGTCTCTACGAAGCACTTAGCCGCGGTCCGGCTCTCGCGTTTTGCGGTGCGATTGTTTGGGGCGTTTGGTTAATCGGAATCCATCTCATGGACATCCCATTCATGACGATGTCAATTCCCGTGGGCATTGCAGGGCATCTGTTTGCAGCCGCATTTTATATTCCGCTGGTTCGTAACTGGCATCGCATCGAAAAAGAAGCACAACACGCTGAATCAGCATGAATGAGATTCACAAGCTGCATTGGTTTGTGACCTGCGCAAAGAAAAATCGGAAACTCTGCCGATACACCACTTTTGCAGCGAACAACGATTGGGCGAATTCAGTATCAATGATGATCCAAGTTGGGTTTGTTGCCCCGTTTTTTGCGAGCGCCGTTAGTGTTGCGATTCATTCGGTTTTCTGCTCGTTGGTGTTGGCGTGCCATTTTGTTGCTGGTCCTATTGGCCAATCTTCGCTTGTACGCCCCCAGTCCACTGGCGCCGGATCATGACCAGTTGCCAGTGAGTTTGATTGCGCAGCTGAATGCGAATCGTATCGCGATCGACTCGGGAGCTGGCAATGACATGCAGAATTTCTTTCCCGAAGGATTCTATTTTTGCCACGCGCTACACGGTTTGACTTGGGTCGAAGCGGCGTTGCGAGATCCAAGTCAAACGCAGCACGCGATTGCGCAAGCCAAATTGGCCGTGGCGGCATTGGAATCACAAGACGGCAAGGCGCCGTTCCCTGTCAACTTGCCGCCCGATCATGGCATGTTCTATTGTGCATGGAAAGCAGATTTGCAAGCCGGAATCGCTCTGCTGACCGACGGGAAAGATCTTGATCAACTGCAGCGTCTGCGAACAGAGTGTGACGAGATCGCCAAATCGCTGGCCGCAGCAACGACTCCTTTCCTGGCCTCGTACGTTGGGAGTGCTTGGCCCTGCGACACATTTCCCGCCATCCACGCTTTGGTCGTTTACGATCGGGTTACGCAAGAAGATCGATATGCGGCGACCGTAGCAAAGTGGCTTTCAGACGTTCACCAAAGGCTTGATTCAACAACTGGTCTGGTGTCGCACACATCCAGTCTGCCTGATGGCAATTCGGTCAGCATTGCTCGGGCGACATCGCAAGTCATTATTTTGCGTTTTTTGGCCGACATCGATCCAGAGTTTGCGAAGGAACAATACACGACATTCCGAGACAAATTTCTGACGACGTTTTTCGGTATTCCGAGCGTACTTGAGTATCCCAAGGGGGTTCGCGGTCAGGGCGATGTCGATAGTGGTCCGCTGATTTTTGGACGCTCGTTATCGGCGACCGTGCTGATGATGGGAGCCGCGCAGATCTACGGCGATATCGATCAAGCTCACGCGATCGCTCAGGCGGGCGAAGTCGTTGGGTTGCCTTGGACCTCTGGTGAAAAGAAACGCTACGTTGGCGGAGTGTTACCGGTCGGCGATATCATCGTCGCTTATTCGCACGTTGCGCGACCGTGGTTTTCAACAACAGAACATGTTCCACAAAAGCCAATCGCTCTGTCACGATTCTGGCGATGGAAAACTCACGCGGCTTCGTTGTGTTTTGTTATTCCCACGGTGTTCCGAATATGGCGGCGTCGAAAATCACACTCTGATAATGGCGAAGACGAAATGAACGATTGAATCGCCAGAGAATAGCGTCGGAAAACTTTCGTTATCGCTGTAACGTATCGGTTGGGGTTTCGGCAATCGGTGACAGAGGAATCAGTGGAATGGGTTTGGGCTCCCAGATTTGCAATTTAACTTCGTCGACGGCGACTTCTCCTGCCCCGATCACTTCAAACATCACGTGGACTTCTTGTTCGTTGGTCGATTGGCGATAAAGTCGAACGGGCGTCCAATTGGATTTGCCGCGCATCAGAATTCCCGATTCTTGTCCGCCGATTGAATCGTAAACCAACACGCCTTGGTGCGGATCACCAAAGCCAAGTGTGCGTACCATGGCGTCGACCCGGAACGCTTTACCAGCAGGAATCCGCACACTGGGGCTGCGAACTTGGATCACCGTGCCTTCGTATCCTCCGGGCAACGGGTCGTCGGTCAACGGGGTCACCGTCATCCGCAATGCACCTTGGCCAGCATAGGTGCCGCGCGTCATCATCGCGACATCCGCTTGGACGCTCTGCGACTTTCGATCGCCAAACGTCCATCGGCTTTCATCAAATACGCTGCCGCGGTCAAACGATCCGGTCGTCAGCAGGTTTCGTCCCCAGCCATCGGCTTGCATCAGTGGTTGCCACGCGATCTGTATTGGCCCTGAATCGCAGTGCATGGGAGGCGAACTGGTAGGGTTGGGCCAGTCAGGCATGAGAGCTTCGCTTAGTCGCCACTGACAACGCAAACCCCACGCGTCGGCGCGACGCGCCATCCTGAGGCTTCCGTCAACATTTCCAGCGCGAAACAGCGGTTCGGCATCTGCCAATGTACGTGACGCCACTGTGATAAGATCACTGGGCATCGGTGCGTTTGTAAATCGACCATCTACGGCCGCGTTCCAGTTTTGGCGAACGCGACGCACCGCATCGCTTGTCAGTTGCCAGCGATCCAAACTGGCTTGTTGTGCAAATTGACGCGCTGATTTGTTCAGTCGATCACCCACGCTTGGATCGCTACTTAGTACGACCAGTTCGACGACGTCGGGCGAGACGATTCTGATTCGGGAGCCGACCGCGGTGACTTCGGGCGTGATCCGCTGGGCTGAAAAGTCGGTCAGACGCCATGCGGTCTTCGTTGCGTCTTCGGGTGAAAGCAAAATATCCAAGGTTTCACCATCACCCGCCAAGACTTCGTTGCCTCGAGACGCGATGGAACTGGCGATTAGCAAATGACTGGAACGCGTCACCAGTCGACTACATCGATACGGCGCCCCGACGGTTGCCAATGTCGGCGCAGGCGTAGAAGCAGCGACCCACGGCGCGATCATGGAAATCACGCGATTGACATAGCTCAGTGCCATGGAACGTTGGTTGTCCATCTCGCTGCCCGAGGCCAGCGAACGGGATGAGCGAAACAGGATAGCGTTGGGGGTCGACTCCAGACTGCGCATCGCCTGCAAATACATCGAGTGCCATCGGAATGCACTTGGTGGCGGGGCGCCAATCAGACGTGAGATCGATTCGGTTTGTTGTAGTGAGGTTGCTGGGGGCATGGCTGCAATCCCAACTGCCGTTTGGATTCGCTCGCCAACTTTGGATTGGGTCGTCAGCATTTCCGCGACTTCTTCGTCGGCCGTGATCCCGCGAACTCGCAGTGGCAAGTCGTCAATCATGGCATCCAACATCGGCGCGAAACTCCGCCATCGTTCTGCGGGGGCCGCAACAATCGGTCGTTGCCAACGAAGTGGTAGGTTGCGCAATCGACGCGAGGTCAGGGCGGTTTGTTCTGTTCGGTTGCGATCTAACGCGAGACCACTGCCGATGTACCAAGCAGCCACCGGTTCCAATAGGGATTGGAGCTTTGCGTCAGGAGAGGAAGGCGGAGGGGCATAAATCATCATCCGACTTTGTATCGCTTCGCGCAAGATTGCTGCATCGGGTGACGAACGCAACAGCACCGCGTCAAAACCAAGCGATCGTACCCAGGAAAGCGGTTCGCCGTTGTGTTGCAGAATCTTTGTGATCTTGCTGGGAGGAAATGCAAGGGAAGCATTCGGCTGACCCAGCAAACGTCCGTTTCCATCGATTGCCACACGATTGGAATGTTCGCGCGAAAAATCGGCTTCGGCTTTCGAACTGGGGACCAATCCGGATTTGCCGGCACTGACCATGCCAGTGACAGTCAACTCGTCGATGCGCAGAGAGGTTTGTCCAGCACCAGAGTAAGCGTTGATGACGATCGCATCGATGTAGGGATCGTTTAGGTCGGCGTCGGCGCCGCGTTCTTGTCGAACGGCGACGGTTTTCAGTCTTAAACGCTTTTCGATTGCGCCGATGCCAAGCCAACGAAACTTGCCCGGATCGCGGTAGCTGGTTCCGTAGATGACAGTTGAAATCGTGCGTCGGGTTTCGGCGTCTCGTTCGTATGGGTATCGAACCCGCAGTCCAATCTGTGCGCCTGCACGCGCGCTCATGACGGAAAGTTTTGCGTTCAGGTCGTCGATGGCGCGAACGGGTTCGATCGGATAAATGAATTCCGCTTTGCTACCGTTGGTCGCTGTAAAGGTAATTGCTTCGCAAGCGCGTCCGTCGATTCCTCCGTTTGCCAAATGCTTGTGTTCCAAGATTCGGGCTTCGCAGTCGGAGGTGTCTAGCGACCATCTTGGTGGATGCGCGTCTAAAGCGTCGTAGATCTGCCCATCAACTTTGCCGACAGAAACGATCCCAACGAAGACGAACGACAGGATCAAACAGGAGCGAAAACGCAATGTTTGCCAAGACGGTACGACCGACGGTGCTTTTGCGTGACTTTGTTGCAGGGCGTTCATAGACCGTTGACCTGGAAGTCATGAAACGGAACAATCGACCGCACGACGTCAGCCTCCGAAAATCAACTGGATCGATGGCCCAAAGTGGGAATCACCAGTACGGAGGCGAATCATGCGGTTCGTGGAGCGAGGTGTGCGGTAAACGCGAAGTGGTGGTTGTGAAAACACCACACATAGTTGCAAGCCGTCGCCAATAGCGTAAAGTCTTTGCATACCAAGATTTAGATACTCAAGCCAAGCCGAAAGGCTGTTGATTATTTGCATCGCGGTATTTTTTACATCATCGTCTTGCATTTGCTGTAAGTCGTTGATGACAAACGACTTTGGGCGACTAGGATAGGGTAGTTGCAAGGAAGTGGCACCTGGAATGCATTGGATGGCCATTACACAAATCACTTCCTCCCGACGACCATCATTCGCATTATTCGACGCGGTGTGGTGAGTCCAAACAAACAGGGTTTCAGAATGCCTAAAACGTCCTTTGGAATGGCTGGAAAAGCCAACGACGAGACACCGGCCGAGTTGCAAGAAATGGCAAACGCTATCAATGCTCTGCCCGCTCGTTATCGCGACGCCGTTTTGCCAGCTTTGGACCGCGTAGTTGAGTGCAGCACTCGCCGTCGACGTATCTTGAACCTCGTTCAAGAAGCTCTCTCGCAACTGCGATTAGACATGAAGTACTTGATCTTTGACCTGGAAGCGACCCGTCGAGAACGAGATCAGTACAAAGAGCAACTTGAAAAAGACGGACTGTAAGCCGATACAGCTCAAGTGAATTGTTTGGGCGATCGTTTTGAAAACTGCGATCTCGAACCAATGAATCGAGATTCGTCTTTACTGTCTTTACCCGCAACTTTTTTAAACCCTGCGTCCAAAAAAGTTGTGGATAAAGGTAAGGGCTAAAGCCAGCTAAAGCCGCCAACGCCCAACGCTACCTTCAGGCGAACGTCTCCATGCGTGTCTTGGCGCCCAACTGCAGTCCATGCAATGTCGATTCAACGATCTGGCGGCTTTCGTCACCATCGAATAGCAGTAGATCGATGTAAGTTTCTTTGATGCCAAAAGCGCCGCCAAGCGTTCGGCCACTCAACTGCGCCCCAAGCGCTTCGTCCAAAGCGTCTTCGATGTTCCCACGCACAGCACTCTGTTTTCCTTCAGGAAAAATTTTGCTGTCGATCGCCACATAAGCCAACAACGCTCCGGTTCCTTCCAGCGGATCCTCCGGCAGTTTTCCTTGATGGTGAATGTAGCGTCCCACCACGTTTGGAATGATGCTGGTTCCGACAATCGTGTCGCCGCGCGGGCCGTCACGTTGCTCATCGACTTGGTACAGCGTGTAAGTTTCTGGTGGTGGCAGTTTTTCCCATTCGTGATACCGATTGACTTGCTCGATGTAAGCTGGCAATTCGGTTAACGTGCGAGTTTCAACACCTTGGGGGATCGGTTCAATTTTGATTTCGCCGATCCAAGTCTGAGTGCCAAACTCCCCAAGCGCATCGTCCAACAGCAAAAACAGAATCTGAAAGTGATGTTCCTCCGGCACTTTCGCCAGCGCGGGATGCCAAGTGACGATGTGCAACAATTGATTTTCGTCGTCGACGTCACTTTGAACCAAGAAACCATCGGAATCGACTTGGTCTTGCTCGCCAACCGAGATCGCCATTGGGGAGTTTTCGCTCGGTTGTCGTGATGAAAAGAACGTCCAGCCTGGCAACTCCTTGGCCTGTTTGCACCAATAGTCGGCGAGCAACTGTTTGGGCACGATCCCTTCGCCCGAAACGGTAAACGAATGCCCTTTGCCTTCTCCAGGACCGAACACCCAGCTCATGTGTGGCAAGTGCTTTGCCATAAACTGAACAGTTTCATCGGTCAGCTTTTCGCAATCGCCACTTTCGATTGTGTCAAAAAAACGCTGGCTGACTTGGGGGTACCAATCCCAAAATTCGGCAACGCCTGCCTTAAAACTCATCCGATCGCCGTTGTTTGGTTTCTCCACGACTGAATTCCCTACGAGACATCGCCACAAATTTCCAGGCCAGAATTTTCAGCTCAAAATTTCCAGCCCAAGACAATGGCGAGTTTACTGATCTGTTACACGACCATCACAAAGCGGATACTTTGGACAACGAAACTGAACCTGTGCGAGTTCGTTGCGCCTGATAGCGTAGCAAAATGAGCCGTTTAGCAAGGGGGCTTTGCTAAAATCAGTTGAGTCAGAATCGCCATGGTAAATGGCAGCCGCCATCAAGGATGCACCAACAACTATGTGGAACCCATTGCTATGAGTCGTTTTCTCAAACGCAAAATCGGAATCGCTTTCTGGGCTTTGGCTATTGTTGCCGTCGCGTTTGGCATCAAACCGATCGTGGATGCGACCGGCACGCAAGGCGATGGATCGTTGCTGGGCTTCTTTACTGGAGCCAGAGACCATTTGACGGTGCAAGATCATTCGTTTGGCGTACGGGCCAACGATCCGATTTTCTTTCAAGAAAAGGATGGACCCTGGCGTCAGATCGGCTACGTGACCTCGGCAATCTCTGAAAAAGCGACCGACGGAAAGGGTTCGTCGCGCAACGTCCAACTGACTTGGTACGGATCTGATGTGCCAGCCGACGAGTGCGAACTGTTTCTCTATCGCAGCACGGGCGACTTACAGGAAGTCTTGGCGACGATGTTGCCACCCGAAAAGCGGCTGCGAATTCAGCAACGATTGGCGACCGCAATGTCCCAGCACGGAGACGATCTTTCAAAATCGTTTGTTCCCCTGGTCCAAGAAAGCTTAAAGCGATCGATGCCTGTCATCGAAGAAGAGTTTCGCATCGCCGTTGAAAGGCATCGGCCGGAGTTGGACCAATTGGCTGATCGATGGAACGACGAAATCGTTGGCAAGCGATTGATCCCGCTCGCCAAACAACAGATCATGCCGATCGTACAAAAGCACGGCCAACCGCCTGCCGAAGAGATTGGTCAAGAGATTTGGAATCGTGCGTCGCTGTGGCGTTTCGGTTGGCGAGCCGTCTACGACAAAACGCCTTTTACGGATAAAGGCCTGGTCGAAAAAGAATGGAAACGATTCGTCAAGCAAGAAGCCGTGCCGGTAATCGAAGCGAAGATGGACGACATCGTGTCAGCCGTCCAAAAAATCGTTGGTGATGTCGCCAGCAACAGCGAGGTGCGTCGAGAAATCGCGGGAGTCGCAACCGAGTTGGCAAAAGACCCCAAAGCAAGAGCTCTGGTGCGAAAGATCCTCAAGGAAACACTGATTGATAACGATCGACTGCGAGACGTCTGGAGCGAAGTTTGGAGTAGCGAGGAAGCGAGCGCGGCATTGGACATGGCAGGCGATCGCTTGGAACCGGTTGTCCGCAGCATCGGGGACGAACTGTTTGGCAGCGAAGACACCGGAATCAATCCTGATTTTGCTCGTGTTCTCCGCAGCCAAATACTCGGGAAAGACCGCCAGTGGATCGTCGCTTGGCATACCGGTAGCGAATCGTCCGGCCGCATTGAAACTTCTGGCAAACATATGCCCTACCCCGTTGTATACGAGGCGAAAACAGAAAACAGCACCAAACAAGCCAGGCCTGCCGATGCAAATGTTGCTCCCAAAGCCGCCATCACAATTGAAAACGGCAAGGGCAAGTAATGAGTAGTGACGCAGCAAAGAATGACTCCGCAAAATCGCCTGGGCAACCGCTGTGTTTGACAGACGTACACATCCAGGCTGCCAATCGTGTTTTGATGACCGATACAACGGTCACGATTCCGCCGGGAAAAATTACGGTGATCGTGGGAGGCTCTGGAGCAGGCAAATCTGTGCTGCTACGAACACTCGCGGGCCTACTGCCGCGCGATGGAGATGTCATTTCGTGGAAAGGCTCGATCGGTGGCGCACCGACTGACGCAGAATCCGCTGACAAAGAAACCGTTGCGGTGTCAGGTTCTGATCGATCGGCAAATGGTCGGCCGACTGCTTCGGTTGATTTATCGCAGCGTGTTGGAATCGTTTTTCAGCAGTTCGCGTTGTTCGATGAACTTTCCCCAACCGCCAACGTCCAATTCGCCATTGACCACCGAAGTGATCGGCGCAAGCCTCCGCTGCAGAGCGCCAAAGCATGGTTGGCTGAACTGGGCGTGCCTGCCAACACGCCCATTGCCGGCCTTAGCGGGGGACAAAAACAGCGGCTCGCAATCGCAAGGACATTGGCAGCGGATCCAGACATCATTTTGTACGACGAACCAACCTCGGGGCTGGACGCGGCAAGTGGGCGCAAAGTTGCCGAGCTCATCCGTCAAACACAAACCAATTATGGGCGAACCAGCATTGTCGTCACGCACGATTACGAAACGCTGCTGCCGATCGCAGACGAAGTCTTGTTGTTGGATTCTGCCGCAAAACGTCTGGTGCCTGTTGCAAGACAACAATGGGATCAGATTCCCGAGCGGATGCAGCCGGTTGCTTTGACCGCAGATGACAAAGTTGATGCCGAACAATCCCAACCCAAAAAAACCAATCGTTTCGTTCGTGGTGCGACGGTGGCGACCGATCAGTTCTTAACGTCAACCGGATCGGCGCTCGTTGCGACGGCGCGGCTTCCTTACGATGCGATTCCGATTGTGCCGCGAATCAAGTGGGGACTCAGGTTCCTGATGCATTACTTGCGGTTGGTCGGTGGACCGTCGGCTTGGGTCTATTTGGTGTTGGCGGGTTTGATCGTTGGATTTACCGGCACGTACTTTACGTTTCGGTTCCTTCCGTTTCGCCTGTACACACAGCCGTTGTTGATTGATGAATTGCTTTCGTCGATTGGCTTTGCTCTGTACCGGATCTTGGTTCCCGTGCTCGCGACGGTCCTGATTGCGGCACGATGTGGTGCGGCAGTGGCTGCCGATGTGGGCGTCAAACGCTACGGCGGCCAAGTCGATGCCATGCAGACGCTTGGATTTCGACCCAAGGTCTATTTGCTGGTGCCGATTGTGTTTGCGTTCATCATCGCAACGCCGATGTTGGAATGGTTGGCGTTCACGGCTGCAAAATGGATCAGCTTGGTTACCTTTTCGCTGACCCACGGTGATGTGGGGCCTTATTTTTGGCAGCAGCATTTTTACCGCAATCTCCTGCAAGCCGATTCGCCTATGTTTGATGGCTGGGGCTGGGTGATGCTAAAGAATTTTGCCTGCGGTGTCGGAACGGCCGCAATCGGTTACTATCGTGGAATATCGCCGAAGCAATCCGCTAGCGATGTTAGCCACGCAATCACATCAACCGTTTTGTGGACCACCCTGTATGTCTTGGTCGTCCACTTTATCGTGGCATTGTTTGAGTTTTGATCAGCAAACTGCCCAACAGGAAATTGGATATGGACAAGAAGCAAAAAAAACGTCTGGGTGTCATCAACAAGAAACTGCAGACCATGCGTCCGCGACTAGCCGGCGCGCGTGAGCAAGCTGATGATCCCAGCGAGATCAAAGAGCTGGAAGACGAAATCGCCAAGTTGGAAGCGGAAGCTGCCGAGATAAAAGCGTCCAAGTAGCGCGCGATTGGTCAGGATGTACCGGTTATTCAAATGAAATCGTGTCTGCCCTGATGCAAAGAGTGACGTAGGATTCAGCATGGTAGGCGCGATAGGGCGCCTTGATCGTTCCTGTTCTTTCGCTGAATCACACCCATGTCCAACTACGACGAATACCGAGACGAACTACCCTTTGAACGCCCAAGGATGAGCTGGCTAGGACGGATTTTCTTTACTGCACTTGCTGCAGGCGGCATTTGGTATTTCATGTCATCAAGCGACTATGTCGGCGCTGGGGCTATTTTGGTTGTGCTGATCAGCGCCTTTAGCGGTTTCCGACTTGGATTCAGCAAAATGGGCGCGTCCTTGGCTGCGTTCGGCGCGGCATTCTACTTTGCACCGAAACTGGGGCTGCAGTACGAAAGTCAATTTGCCGAGTGGTTTGGGTACAGCGGTTTGTTGAACCGCGTGGTTGCCATCGGCTCAATCGGAATTGCGATCGCATTGATAGGGACAATTATCCTTTCGATGATCACCGGCCGTATTCTGAAAAGACGACCACGGTTGGCCTGGACCAATAGTTGGTTTGGATTCGGAGCCGGAGCATTGCAAGGTGCCGTGGCGATCCTCCTTTTTCTTGGCGGACTTTTGATCGTCGAGCCATTGGAATTGCAACGATCGAATCAGCAGGCCGAACAACCGGCAAGCAAAAAATCGGTTTCCGAAATGATCTTGGCTGTCACGGATCATACCCACAACAGCCAACTTGGGCCGCACATCGAAAAATACAATCCCTTCGTGATGATCCCTCAGTTGAACAAGATCGAAGCGATTCAAAAGAGTGTTCAGGTATTTAGTAATCCAAACAAGATCAACGAATTCTTGAACCACCCCAACATGATGCAGCTGAAACAGAGTCCAGAGGTGACCGAAGCTGTCAATTCACTCGTCACCGATCCAGAGATCAACGCCGTGTTGAATAAGGGCGGAGAGCTTAATGGCGACGCTGCAATGCGATTGCTAAACCACCCTGCCTTGATCGAATTGATCGACAACGAAGCGTTCATGGAACAAGCCAGCCAGATCATCAAAGAAACCAAACTGCACAACCAAATTGAAATCTAAACGATTTGAAGCTTGGGATTTGTGGCGTGGGATGATTGCCTAGACTTTCGCAAAAAGTTTCGCGTCCAGTTGCATCAGTGACGCTCGCAGTTCGTTGATTTTTTCATCGGCGGCGGCGCGTCCCTTTTCGGCGATCTCTCGCGTCTTCGCAAAGTCGGTTAACGCGTAGGCCGAAATATCTGGTTCGACAACGAAATTTGCGGGCCGCGCTCCGATTGCGTTCATGCTGCGATCTTGCACCACTCGCTCTCGGGCCAAAGTCGATCGGATTCCTGGAGTCCGCATTTTTCCAGTCGGTGTGTCCGGTCGGTTTCCGCCGAACTCCTGCTTGATCTTAGAGGACACATTGACGGCTACAACGTAGTTGCAACCCGCGTTGACCAAAACGTCAGCGGGCAACACGTTAAGTGTTCCGCCGTCGATCAATGCCATTCCATCGCGACAGATGGGTGCGGAAATACCAGGCAAATTGATGCTCGCGCAAATTGTATCGATCGCCGATTCGCGGCCTTGGTGGATCACTTGCTGGCCAGCCACCAAATCGACGGACACGCCTTTGAATGGAATCAGCAATTGTTCCAGACTCCAGCCATGCAGGTACTTGGCCAGCATCTTGTCCCAAGCCCGCGTTCGGTATTTGGACAGCAAATACCAAGCGTCTCCTTTGGGGAGCATTCGAAAGAACGGTCCAGGCGTCAAGTCGTTTTCGAAAGCGTTGATGCAAAAATCAGCGTCGTACCCAGCGCAGTACTGCACGCCAGTTAAAGCGCCAGCACTGGTGCCGGACATCATGTCGACAAAGATCCCTGCTTCTTCCAGCACCTTCAGTACGCCCAAGTGTGCCATTCCGCGTGCAGCGCCACCGCCTAAGGCGATCCCTAAATGCACATCTCTCAGGTGGTGCACGATACGTTCGACACCGTGATGCTGCAAACGATCGTAAGTGCCATCGGTTCGCACTGGGACTTTGAATTCGCGGTCGACCAAATCAACGTACTGCCTGACCGATGACGAAACCATCTCGTTCTCGTTTGGCAAACAAACGAAGCACATTTTGTCTTTACGGGCCGGTGAGCTGGTTGCGACCTTCTTGATCAGTTCAATGGCTTGTCCGCACTGTTGTTCTGATGCGATCCAGAGAGTGATGTCGCACGAGTCAACCAAGAACTCTAGATCCTTTACCGCAGCAGGACCATCAACGTCAACGATCACACGACTACACTCGCTGACGTCACGCAACAATTCAGCGCGTTGCTCTACGGTGACGTACTTGCCATCGCGTTTGAGCGATTCGACTTGGATAGGCGATTCGGCAAACCCCTTTTGGTTCGCGTAGACTGATTCGGCGTCCGTTAAAAGGGCAACGGATTCATCCAGCCCAGACAGACGCCGTGCCATTCGGCCGACAACATCACGGCCATCTTTGGAAAATTGAAGGCAGGCGACAAATCGAGGCATTCGCGCCGCGTTCTGTTCCAGTAGCGAAGAGCGGAGTGTTTTGCCGATCGAGTTTGATAGGTTTTGTCGGATTCTCGGGTACTGCTCCAACAATTGCGACAGGTCTTCGCGAGGTATTCGCAGTACTAGCGTCGGCTGGTCAGCCTGGACGGTACATGGCAACGGTTGATTGATCACGATTCCCAGCGCCCCGTAATGTTGACCGGGGCCTACCAAATGCAAAGTGTGGTCGATCACATTCCCGAAATTCCCGCTGACTCGTAATCGGCCTTTCATGACCAAGTACAGCGCGTCAACCATCTGGTCGGGCTTCATCAGAATCTCGCCCGCAACCAGTTCTTTCAGTTCGCCAAAAGACGCAACGTGTTGCAGTTCGGATTCCGTGAGCCCGTCTAGCGCGATGTGGAATCGAAGCTTGGGAATCAGGTTTTTGTCCAAGGGGCTCGCTTCCTTGATGGTGAATCACAACGGATAAGACATGATAGCG
>CAZZDZ010000135.1:0-14474 GCA_964652675.1 uncultured Pirellulaceae bacterium | reverse complement strand
GGAGCTGGTGGCGTAGTCGGAGCTGTGACCGTGATATCCAGACGATCGAATCGAATCTGGCTTACAGGGACCGGGTCATCCGATCCAAACAATAGGGTGTCTTGGAATGGCAGGTTATCAGCAGGTCCACCCACGATAGTCGTCGTGCCAATTGAATTGGCGGTGAAGAAAATGGTTGCCATCAAGTTCGGATTCAGGGTTCCTGTGTCCGTTACGGTTTGAATGAGCAATGAACCGAATTCATCAATCAGTCCTGGACGCACCGCGGTGCCTACAGCAGCAGGCGTGTTGAAATCACTGTCAAATACGACGTCAAAGTCAAAGTCGTCAGCCGTGTTGGTGTTCGTTGGGGTGATGGCCCCGCTGTCGAACAGGATATCCAAGAATCCGGCGAACACGAACGTCTGGCCACCAAAGGCCGTTCGTAAGTCTTCGACAAGGACTTGTACGCCGAACTGTTCTCCCTGAGCGACCGTGGTGGTTGGCAGACCGTTTGAGTCAACCAGCGCGAAATCGATCGCGACCAAGTCGTCGCTGCCAGCGTTGCCAAGAGCAATGGTGACTTCGGCCGTGCTACGAACGCCGTCTGCTGTCACGATCACATAAGTGAATTGCTCGAAGCCATTGGAGTTGGTGTTTGCAAAGTACTCGATGAAGTCATCGTTGAAATTCGTTGGCGTGTTGTTGTCGTTGATTGTTGCCGTGCCAAACGCAGGTGCGGTGACCAATCCAAATTCGGTGACGACATTGGTGGGTTCAAAGTTATCGTTGGCAAGAACATCCAAGCGGTTGGAGGACGTGCCACCGATGATCAAGTTGCCATTTGAATCGAGTCCATCAGGGAACGAATCGTCAATGGCCGATGGGAAATCGTCACCGGATGGAGAAATCAAAAGTTCCGCATTGCCCAGTCGCAGTGCGTTGACAGGCAATTCAACATCTTGGCCAATGATTACTGTCTCGCTGACTTGATTGTCAGCGGGGTCTGCTTGGAACAGAGCAACACCTGGCGATACCGCTTGCAAGGTGACAGTGAATAGTTCAACAGGTCCCTGGTGTTCGATTGGGTTTAGAACGCTTTGGACACCGCCAACATCATCCAGCAACCCTGGGGTAAACGAACTTCCTGCTTGGAATGATCCCGCTCCATCGAAAAGTGGGCCAAACGTGATGTCAAACGGGAATCCACTTGGATTACCAGAATTAACTGTTGCAACTAGTTCGTCGGTAAAGAGCAGATCCAAGAAAGCTGATGCGACTCCCTCGGGGCCAAATGTGACATCACGCAGGTCGTCAACGAAGACGCGGACATTGAAAACATCACCGACTTGGACGTTTGTGATTTCTGTGTTGTTAACGACATCGAAGATTCCAATTGAAAAATCGACGATATCATCGTTTTGAGAACCCGGCAGCAGATTCAGCGTGACCGTTGCGGTGCTGACTGAGCCAGCCGAGTCCTGAACGCTGTAGGTGAACTGTTCGGTGCCATTAAATCCAGGCAGTGGTGTGTATCGAAGCGACTGGCCGCCACCGATAATCGTAACCGTTCCACCTTGGTTACCAGCGGTAACACTGGTGATCGTCAAGCCGCCAGCGAGGCTGGGAACGTCATTGTCCAAAACATTCAATGGACGGTTTACTGAGCCTTCGGGAACTTCAAATGAATCATCGACGGCGATCGGGTTAGCCGATTGGAACGTGACGTTTACGGTGACAACCGCAGTACTAAGCTGTCCGAACTCATTGGAAACGGTGTAGGCAAAGGTATCGAGCCCAATGAAACCATTTTGCGGAGTGTAGAAGACGGAGTTACCATCTGCGGCGACGACGACGGTTCCGTTGGTGCCATTGACGTTAAGTGAAACGACAGAAAGTTGGTTGTCCAACGTCTGGAAGTCGTTTGCCAGAACGTTTAGCTGATTGGAAAGCGAGTTTCGCGAAACCGTGAACGTGTCATTATTGGCGATCTCGGCAGCACCCAGGATTGGGAACGAATAATCTTCGACTTCGCCAGTGTCGGCCGCTCCACCAACACCCAGTCCGGCTGTTTGGCTGTAACGGAAACGAGCAAACGAGGTCCCAACGACTGCATCGGCTGGAGTGTTAAACGACACGGTATGTACGCCGGTTGCCAACTGCAGGTCTGTCACGATCTGCTCGCCCGGATCTGTGAAATCGCCATCCAGGTTAAAGTCGAACCAAGCTTGCAAGAAACCAGGGCTACCAGTGGTGTTCGTCACCGACACTTCGAAACTGGCTGAATCGCCAGGACCAATCGGGCTAAGTAGACGAACTCCGTCTTCATCGTCTTGGGTTGTTCCATCAAAATTGATGAGCCCATTGGAGTCGTCACCCTGAGCATCGAAGGAGGGCAGTCCGTCCAATTCACGATCAACGATCGATCCCAACGACAGGCCGTCGGTCAAACCGTGACTTGGACCACCAACGGCTTCGGATGTCAAGAAACTGTCCGGTGCATCGCCAAAGTCTTGTGATGGCAAGTTACCGAAATTGAAGTTGTTTGTTAGAGCGGTCCCGTCAAAGAAAACGGTGTGTTCAAAGCCAGCGGCGGGGCCAGGGAATGTCTGGATAAATCCGGGCTCTACGACCTCACGAATCGTGAAAACACCAGGCCCAGGAAAATTGATCGAATAACTTCCATCTGGGTTAGTCAAGGCGCCTGGTTCGCCCAAGTCAGGACGATCGTCTCCATCCAAATCCACGTAGATAAAGACGCCACCGAGCCCAGGTTCGCCCGCGTCCAAAAAGCCGTTCCCATTGAGGTCGGCAAACTTAGTACCCGTGACGTCTGGGTTGACTTGAGTAAAACCGAACTCGACGCCTGACGCGATCCCATTCAAACTTACCGCGACCGCTTGTTGCTGCGGCGTGGTTGCCGCAAAGTTTTCAGGAGCGATCGCAAAGACTGTAAAGTTGCCAGCCGCGGCGCCAAGCACAAAGGTTCCATCAGCAGACGTGACCGTAGTTGAGTCGCTTGGATCTTGAATTCCATTGTTGTTGGTATCAGCAAAGATAGTGACGCCTGCTAGACCAGCATCCGCCGCGCCATTTCCATCTCCGTTGGTATCGTTGAATACGCGACCACTAATGCTCCCGCCGACGGTTCCCGATGACAGCGCAAAGGCGGCTGACTGGGCAGAAAATTGGTTTCCAAGAATGGGCAGCTCGTTCAATTCAAATTCATCAGTTGTGAATACTGGTGGTTCGTCATCGAAGGATCCAAATATCCCGTCGTTGCCTACACCAAGCAGTCCTTGTAAGGACTGGAGTGCACCACCTGCATCCTGAATGCCAGGCGTATCGTTGGAGTTTTCAGTGTGGAACAAGCCAATTGTATGACCGACTTCGTGCGTAATCACGCTCGCCAAAAACACCGAAACGGCATCGTTGATACTCTGCGAATTTGAAATCGGAACCTGGGTGACTTGGTTCACCAAGAGATCAACCAACACAAACCCCAATTCGCTTGTGTCAAAGTTCCCAACGTCAATCGACTGAGCCAATCCAACCGTCGGAACACCGGTATCGGCCGCCGTTCCACCTACCAAGATTCTGGTTACCAAAGGGTTGTCGAAACCCGGATCAGGATCCTCGAGGCTGTTGAGAATCGTGACCCCAAAATCACCTGGGTTGCCGGTATTTGCAAAGTCACCGTTAAAGTTACCCAGCCCTAAACGCGCAAACTGTGCTTCGACTTCTGCGACCGTATCTGAAATCAGTTCGTTAACAACTTGGGGGCTGACGTCATCAAGGCCCAGTAAGTCCAGATCTTCTTCAAGAGCTGGGAAGCGGATCACTCCGGGTGGAAGCTGTGGGGTAAACACGGATGTTGGAAAGATCCCTCCGTCGAAATCCAAGAACACAATCTGCTGAGAGCCGATAGGCAATTGCTCTAGAACCGGACGATAGGTGCGCAAGCCAGCTGTGTAATTGGAACCAAAGTCAGAAGGCGCCACGAACAGGTAGTATCGTCCGTCTTCTGGGACGACCTGCGCGATCACGGCGTTACCGACGGTTTGCAGCGGAGAATTTTCAGGGCCAGTCAATTCGCCGATATTGAAGTCAGTTCCAAACCAGAATTGACCATTTTCATCAAACACGCTGATGCTGCTGGCTGCACCTTGCAAAGCGATATCAAGAATGTCGCCAGCACGCAAATCAAATCCAAAGACATCGACATCTGTTCGAGTGTTCCCACGCGAATCAATGGTGATGCCCAGCGTTCCTGTTAGATCGATCGTATCGTCGTTCGTCGGAAGCGTTCCGAGATTGATAATGTCGGCGTTAAGAAACGAGTCATTCTGGCCAGTCGCTCCGGCAACCTCAGACTCCGAAACCGCGGTGGCTTGAACCGCTCCAATGTTTCGAGGGATATCGAAAATTGGTAATTCCACGTCTCCTGCCAACAGGTTTCGCTGTTCCAAGCTCTCCATCATCATCATGCGACGTTTGGAGTTGGACCGTTTCTTGCGGCGTTTCGATGTGGTTTTCGATTCAGTTCGTTTGATCATCGAGGGTCTCTACCAAACTGCGGCTTCATCCAAAGACGAAACCGACTAGGTGCTTGAGTGATGGGCGGTTTGTGCGACTTCTTGCCGAATACTAGGGCGCGACCAGATATTAACCAGTCACTGTCAAATTGATTTTGGACACACTCTATTGTCTTCGGTCGAGAGGATTCACGCCCGTCGTTAAAAAGAGTGCGCCAGCCCATTCAGAATCTGAGTAGATGGGTAAAATATAGCATATGGAAAAGGTCTGACAGCGATTCTAGTTGCACCCCAATAGGTGTCAACGAAACCAAGTTGTCTGACGCGTTGTCCCAGGCAAAGTTCCTCCTACTACCCTCAAATTCCGCGCGATCACCGCTTTTTAGATAGATACGGCCCTGTAAATAGGATCACCGATCAAGTCGCTGTTTTGCTCTACAGCGGGGTGAGTACGAGGTTTCCGTGTCGAAACCAGGCGATTTGGCCCAAATTAGGCTCGTGCTGACTGGTGTAATCGAACCAGTTTACCAGACACTTCGGTTCGAAAAGAGAAAAAAGCCCTCCGAAGACTGACTCTTGGGAGGGCTTTTAACGTGATTGCGGGTGGCTGTCGGCGACTTACCAGAGGTATTCCATGCCGAACGAGAAACCTTGGACGATCAGCGACTGACTGCCAAATGCCGCGTCAGTCAGATTTTGGCCTTGGACAAACTGCGAAATCACCCCTTCGTCAATCGTGCCAAAGTCGACTTCGTCAACGCCCAGCAGATAGTACGAGGTTCGGAAGGTCCAAGCGTGAGACAGTCGATGGATGTATTTGAATTCAAATTCACCAAAGAAATTGGTGTCTCCGCGACCGTCCGTCAAGCTCACGGTACCTGGTGTCGCGATTGGATCGAGCGAATTGGCGGTCAAGGTCGTGACGCGATCAATGTCGTTTTTCAGCACGCCGATTTTGCCACCGACTCCCAGCGAAACGCCTGGAGAAATGTTCCACCAGAAATCTCCACCGACTTGTCCTCCAAACATTTGGTTTTCAATCGAGTCGTTGGATGAAAAGAAGCGTGGTAGCGATGCGTTGACAGTGTTGTTGTTTTCGCCCAAGGTCGAATAGAGAAGCGAGTCGTCAAAGCGAATGTATCGAAAGCCAATCAGCCAAGAACTCTGGAATCGGCAGAATGGCCAAACCGTTCGACGGCGATAGTTAAGTTCGATCGTATCAAGTTCGCTTTCGTTTTCGACCCTTTGGACGATGGAGCGATCAGTGTCGTCAAATCCGTCCAGAGGCAGATTCCCAAAATCACTGATGAATGAGAACAATCCAGCATTCGGATCAGTGACTTCTGCTGCCCCTCTCCAATCGTGGCCGCCGATCCAAGTGGCTTCCAAGCTCGCGCCTGCTCCGCCAAACACCAACGAGCCCGAAAGACGAACGCCTGTGTCTAGGTCACCGCCGTCAGCGTCACCAACAGATAGTACGGGAGTTCCACTGATTCCTTGAGTTGTTATTGGGCCACCGATCCCGCCGTTTCCAGTGGTATGACCGAGGAAAATCAGTCCAGCGGAGACGTCGTACCACCGCTGAGCACACAAACCAGCTTCCCGATAGGGCCTGAGCTTTTGGAGCAACTCGCCCGCTCCGCCGCCACACAGACCTAGCAATCCGCCATTTTGTTTTAGCTGACAAAAACTGCAGCCAGCACCTCGACAGAACGGGCACCGATGACGCAAGTCGGAAAGACGCGATCCGTTTAAACATGCTTGGCAACCACAAGCTCCAGAAAGCAGTCCGCCGCCCAAACCGCCACCGCCGTGAAGTCCACCGCCCAGAACGCCACCGCCATGAAGTCCACCGCCAAAACCGCCACCACCATGAAGTGCGTGGGCAATTCCGCCGCCGCCAAAACCGCCACCGCCGTGAAGTCCATGGCCAATTCCGCCAAATCCACCGGGAGAGTCGCAGGTTCCCGAGTCACAAGACGGTGATCCGGAAACCGATTCGCCTGGGTAGTAGCCAGCTTGCCTCACGCCACCTACGACGCCGCCGTTTATCGTGGGTGCCGCACCCCCAGCAGGGACCAAATAGCCGCTGGCTTCGTAGTCATAGTCCGCTTGGACGACTTGCGCATCAACTTCTTGTTGGGTCGACACGACGGACCAAGTGACAATCGATGCCATCAACAGAGCCATGCGTGAAATACGCCAAGATCTGAACGACAAGAATCTGGAAAGACTTGGGTGTTGAATTTGAGTCATTCGTTGCATCGCAAACGTCTCCGCGGCTGTCACCGCCTCGCTATTAGACAAATTTTCGAACTAGCGGGGCATCGCAAAGACAATCGCCTTGTCTGCAACTAGAAGAATCGATACTCACGCGTATCTCATCTCCGGACTTGATTAAACACGTTCAAACACGTGAAATTTCAAGCCTCCCCCCGGTATGGCTCGTGAAACAGGCCATTGAAACGTCGATCGTGCGTACGACCGGCGCGATAGAACAACCGCTTCAGGCGTTCTTATCGGCACAATCCAACCCAAGCATTTGGTTATTCCGGTCGATCGGCGTAGGAAAACTCTGCCGATCGTAGCAATCGTATTTAGCTAGCACTGCTATTGGATCAGTTCAGCAAAGCATTTGAGGTCGAATTGGGCTGGTTGCTGGTCGGCCAGCGTCGCAACGGCCAGAGCGCCAATGAATCCTGGCTGGGGCTCAATAGAAAAGAACTGCCATTGGTATTCGTCCTGCAAATCGGGGTTCAGCATTCGAATTTTCGGCTGATCCGAATCGATCTCGGTGAATGCAAAATCAGCAAGCGGAGTCTGTAGCCCAGTACCGATCGCTTTGATATACGACTCCTTGAGCGTCCAGATCCGCAAGAAAGCATTACGCCGCTGGCAGTCGTCTGTCTTTGAATTTAAAAATTCGATTTCGGGGGCCGAGAAAAAACGTTCCGCCAAACCTGGATCCGTTCGTCGGCCAAGTCGTTCGACGTCGACGCCGACGAGCTGATGTTGCTGCGTACCAACACCACACATGACCAGCCCATCGGTGTGGGCAACATTAAAAGGCTGCTTTGCTTGCTCGGGTTGCGTCACGTAGGGTTTGCCATAAACCGCTTCGGCAAAGCGAATGTCCGTTGGCGACACACTTCCCTGCAGTCGATGTCCCAATAATCGGCGGGCCATGCCGCGTCCGACCACATGTTGATTGCGACTGGTTCTCTGGCGAAACTTGTCCGCACGTTTAACCTCGTCCGGATCCAGCCACGCTTCGCAGCAGCTTTCGACGTGGCCGGGCTGATCGGACGATATTTCCGCATGCCACACTTGGACCGCGGATTGGTCGTCATTGGGATCGTTCCCATTCGTTTCGTTGGGTAGATCTGTCACGCTGGCGATTGTTGATCAATGATCCAGTTACGAGTTTCGGCCGCAAGAAAGAACGAACCACACACCACCATCGTTCCGCCTTCGTCGAGACTTTCAAGCCCTGTTTTGCAGCCTTCGATTGGATTTTCCTCCACAACGACGCGGCTGGCAATTTGATTGGGCACCAGCGGCAACAGGTCTTCGACGGGCGCATAGCGTGGATTGCCCTGAAACTGCGTCAGAATCAGCATGTCGGCAAATTGCGCCAAAATCGCCAGCATGGCTTCAGCAGATTTGTCGCGACTGGTGCCAAACACAACCACAATCGGTTGCTTGGAAAACCGTGCAGCCAAGCATTTGCCCAATGCGGTGATCGAATCGCTATTGTGGGCTGCATCCAAAATAGCGGTCACGCCGTAAGGCAAATCGAATCGTTCAATCCGCGCCGGACAACGCGTCGAACTCATTCCATCAGCCACTGCTGTCAGAGAAAAACCGTGGTCTTGGGCGAGTAAATTCAAAATAGCAAAGGCCACCGCAGCGTTTTGTGCTTGATGGGCACCTTCTAGTTTTAAGTCGAAATCGCACGAGGGCTTCAGCGGGCTGGTCTGGCCGGTGAATGTGACTCGTGATCCCCAGGTTCGATGCGGCTGGCGTTCAAAATCAAAATCGCGACCAATTTTAAACAACGGCGATTGTTGTTCGCTGCAACGTTCGGCGATCACGTCGGCTGCATCACCAGGGCGAAGCCCACTGACCACCGGCACGTTGGGTTTGATGATGCCTGCTTTTTCAGCAGCGATTTCCGCGATTGTGTTGCCCAAGACATGTTGGTGATCCAGCCCGATCGATGTAATGGCAGTGACGCTTGGCTGGCAAATATTGGTGCTGTCCAGTCGTCCGCCCAAGCCAACTTCTAGGACAATCGCATCGCATTGCTGAGTGTCAAAATGCAAAAGCGCAATGGCAGTGGTCAGTTCAAAAAATGATGGCGATCCCAAATCGTCGGCTTCCAGCGTTTCGGCAACGGGTTTGATCCGATTAACCAAGTCCGTGAACTGTTTGGGCGAACAAGCAACGCCGTCGATCTGAAAGCGTTCTTCGAGATGGTTCAGGTGTGGGGATGTGTAGAGCCCCGTCCGCACGCCGGCCGCCGATAAAGAAGTTGCCACCATCGTTGACGTGGATCCTTTTCCCTTTGTGCCAGCGATATGAACGATGGGGACTTTTGGGCGATCAACGCTGTCATGGAGGTATTCGCCCAAGTCCAGCCGCTTTAGCAGTTCGTTTGTACGGTGCAGCCGAAACGGATAGCGGGCAGTTCCGCTGGCCATTTTTTCGTAATTGATTCGGTCATACAAAAACCGCAATGACGCTTGGTAGGCATCGTCGCGGGCGTGGTCGTCGGTCATCGTGTCGGTTGTTGATTTCACAAACGAATTCATCCACTGTTGTGTGTCCTTTGGCAAGCCCATGTCATGGACCAAAATCCTTTGTTGGGCAGAATTTCGGTGAGCGTCCCAAACGGTTCGACCTGACAAACCAGCGGAGGTTGAGGAGTTGGGTAGGGGGCTTTGAACCACGGCTTTGAGCAAGACGATGGGGAACGATGCGGTGATTCGCTTGGCAATTCGCGTTTGATCACACCTAAGTTGCCTAATTGCACGTTCAATAGCTGGAAAAAACGCTCGATAAGGCTGATCGCTCGCCGTCAGAGGGGACAAAAAGACACGAACACTTCTCGTCGACCACTCGTAGCGTAGAAAACCCTGTGTCTATATCCTGTTTGAAGTATTTTAGGCACTAGGACGCCCGATGACGGTCGGCGATTCCACTTACGGGATTGCGGCTACAGTTTTGGCACCAACCTATTGGCTCAGGCGGGCCACAGAAATAGCTTATACCAGCTCCTGATTTCTCATTTCATTATCTCCCCAACGGAAGCGTTTGCCTCGTGGATAACGATTCAACTGCCGTCGCCGACACGTCGGCCCCGACAGCGCAAAATTCAAGCACCGATTCAGGTGTTGTGATCGAAACCCGAAACCTCAGCAAGATTTATCGCGACTTTTGGGGGCGGAAAAAAGTCAACGCTCTCAAGTCGCTGGACGTGGAAGTCCGCAAGGGAGAGATTTTCGGCTTGCTGGGACCAAACGGCAGTGGAAAATCGACCACGATCAAGCTGATTTTGGGACTTCTTTTCCCCACGAGCGGCCGCGTTTTGGTTTTTGACAAAGACGCCAGCGAAACAAAAAAGAACGAACGAATTGGCTATCTGCCCGAAGAGTCCTATCTTTACAAGTTTTTGACCGCCGAAGAGACACTTGATTTTTACGGGCGGCTATTTGACATGTCCGGCTCCGCTCGGAAAGCTCGCGTTGACGACTTGATCAAGCTGGTTGGTTTGTCCGGAGCCAAGCACCGTCAGCTTCGTGAATACAGTAAAGGGATGACCCGTCGTGTGGGCTTGGCCCAAGCCTTGATCAACGACCCCGACTTGGTCCTTTTGGACGAACCGACCACGGGCTTGGACCCGATTGGTGTTCGCGAAATGAAGGACCTGATCATCGCGCTACGTGACCAAGGTAAAACCGTCTTGATTTGCAGTCACCGTTTGGCTGACGTCCAAGACGTTTGTGACCGAGTCGCGATCTTGCACCAAGGTGAGCTGAAAGAACTCGGTCGCGTCTCCGACCTGCTGAAAGTCCAAGATGTCACTGAGGTCCACGCCAAAGGACTCTCGGAAGCGGCAAAACAAGAAATCGCCGAAGTCATCAAGCGACATGGAGGTGATTTGAAATCGATCGACAACCCGACCGCAACAATGGAAGATCTGTTCCTGAACATTGTTCGCGAAAGCGAAGCCCGCCCAGGTGCTCGACGTGTTTCGGCACCCGAGCCAACAAAAACAGAAGACCCAAAGTCGGAGGGTGACGGTCAATGAACCTCCAACCCGACGATTTCTGGTCATTCAATGAATGGCTCCTCCGACCCAACGCGTTCCTAGAGAGCGCCTTATTGCAAGGCGTAGCGCTGATCATCTTTGCGCTCTTGGTTGGATTGATGGTCGCGTACATTATCTCGTCAGCCAGGTATGGGCCATCAGAAGGCTTCTATGCGATCGCGCGAACGATTCGAGATTTCATTCGCACGGATTTGCCTGGGACTTCCGTCGGCAGAATACTTGCGTTGGCCAAACTGGCCTTTAAAGAAGCCATCCGACGCAAGGTTTTGTTTGTGATTGGATTGTTCGTTGTCGGCTTGCTGCTGGCTGGTTGGTATCTGAACCCCGACAGCGATGACCCCGCGCGTCTTTACATTAGTTTTGTTTTGACGGCGACGAACTATCTGATCCTGGCGCTAGCACTGTTCATCAGCGCGTTTTCGCTGCCAACAGATATCAAGAATCGTACGATCTATACGATTGTCACTAAACCGGTTCGAGCAACCGAGATTGTGGCGGGCCGGATCCTTGGTTTCATCGGGGTCGGCACGTTGATTTTGATTCCGATGGGATTGGCCAGTTACTTGTTTGTGGTTCGCGGTTTGAGTCACGCCCACTCGGATATCACCGCCGATGTACTGACCGGTACATTGCGTGACATCGGTGGTGGCCAATTGGAAGGTGAAACGGATTACACCCAAAACCACAAACACACTTTTACGATTGACAAAACAGATGGCCGGGGGCTAACCGACATACAACGAGGTCACCGACACGTTGTTACCAGAAACGAAAACGGCAACATTTCGATTGGTGCTCCCGTCGGAGCTTTACGTGCTCGAGTCCCTTCCTACGGCGAAGTGTACTATTTGGACCGTAAAGGCAACGAGCAGTCGACCGGTATCGATGTCGGCAACGAACAGATTCGCAAAGGCTACGGTAGTGGCGGCCTGGGTCGATTGGTGGGTTTAAAGAAAGAAGCGACCCGAAGCCAGCACGGTTACGTCGAAGGCGGGACTTTGGGAGCGGCGATTTTCACTTTCAAAAACGTTTCGCAGTCTCGCTACCCCGACGGCATCCCTGTCGACCTATCGGTTCGCGCTTACCGTGCTTACAAGGGTGACATCGAATCGGGGATACGTGGTTCGCTGACGATCAAAAACCCCGATACGAATGCTCAAAGCAATCCCATTCCGTTTGTCGTCGACGAATACCAAGTCGATGAAAAAACGTTGCAACTGGAAATGGAAGGCACAGACGAAAACGACGACACCCGAGTGCTAAGCACATTTGACGATTTGGTCAGCAGCAAAGGTGAAATGCAGATCATCGTCAAGTGTTTGGATAGTTCTCAGTATTTGGGCGTCAAGAAAAGCGGTTTGTATCTGCGGCCAGCAGAAAATTCGTTTGCTTGGAATTTGACAAAAGCGTACGGCTCGATCTGGTTGCAGATGATTATGGTCACCGCATTCGGAGTCATGTTCAGTACTTTTCTAAGCGGCCCCGTTGCAATGATTGCGACTTCTGTATGCGTGCTGCTTGGATTCTTTGCCGAACAGATTCACGACACACGTTATTACATCGATTCAAACATCTCCCACGGTGGTGGCCCGATTGAATCGCTCATTCGACTACTCAAACAAGATGCGATGACAACAGAATTGGATGTCGAAGGCGTCGCAAACACAATTATCAAAGGCGCCGACGCGGTGATCGTCTACATGCTTGATGCGATTGCAACGGCGCTTCCTAACTTGCCCAAGATGGTCGAAACGGCGGAGTATGCCGCCAGCGGTTTTGACATCTTTGGTGCGTTATTGGGACGCCATGCTGTTGCCACCTTTGGCTACGTTGTCTTGGCTTTCCTAATCAGTTACTTCTTCCTTAAATCGCGTGAGATCGCGGCATGAATCGTACAACCGTTCTTACTCGGAAACTCATCTACTTGGTCGTTTTGATCGCCATGTTGGTGCCGCTGTACCTACTTGGTCAGCCATCGGCGGGCGGAGGCGACTTGGGTGGCCGCTTAACCAGAATGCGGACTGATTTCAATATTGCCGAAAGCGATCTTGGTGAGATTAGTCCTGCTAGCGAGACAATGAAGCTCGCATCGTTGGGGCTGCGCGGTGTTGCAGCAACGTTGCTTTGGAACAAGGCGCACGAGTACCAGATCACACACGAATGGGATCGACTCAAAGCAGCTCTCAACAACATTGCTTTGTTGCAGCCTCACTACGACAAAGTTTGGGAGCACCAAGCCCACAACCTTTCCTACAATGTCTCGGTTCAGTTTGACGATTATCGGCAACGCTATGCGATGGTTCGAGAAGGTGCTGAATTTTTGACACGTGGTGTTCGCCAGAATCAGAAGGCGCCGCGTTTGATTTGGTATCTCGGATGGTTCTACGGCCAGAAAATGGGCAAGTCGGACGAGAAAAAACAATTCCGACGATTGTTTTCCGAAGACGAGATTTTGCACGATTCTTTGAAGGACGAAGACATCGATGTGACGGATGCGGTTGGTCCAAACGGAAAACCAGACAACTGGCTAGTTGGCCGATTGTGGTTGAATCGTGGATACGATCTGGTGGACAAGTCCGGGGTCAAAATTCGCCGGCAAACACCACTGAACTTTTATGAAACGGGGCCCAAATCGCGACTGCATCATGCCGAAGCCATCGAAAGAGAGGGCTACCTTTACGATGGTGCCGCAGAAAATGCGTGGTATCTCGCCTGGGAAGACTGGAAGGAATTTGGAGAACGAAGTGTTCCGACCAATACAGATTCAATGTCGATCAAACTAGGAGAGTTGGATCAATTGCTACGAGATCGCGCCGATGCATTCAAAATGTTTGCAGAATTGACCGGCTCGACGTTTACGGATGCCGTAAAAGAAAAGCTGAAGAACTCGCCCGATATGATGGATATTTGGAACAAACATCCAGATGATCGTAGCAAAGCTGGCCAAGAAGCGATTGCCAAGGTAGAAGCTTCGCTAATGCCTCAAATTTCCAGTATCGCTAAGAACTCAGATCCTTCCGTGCGCCTCAAGGCACTCGGTATTGTTGACGACCTCGCCGGATTAGCATTTCAGATCCAGCGCACCAGCGGCTACCGCACGCAGATCAATTACGAGTATTGGCTGACGCTTGCCAAAGCTGAACAGGAGGCTCGTACTGTTAAAGCACGCCGTCTGATCTTTGAAGCCGAAAAAGCAAACGCGGATGCGGAATTGGACAAAGCCATCGGGCTGTATGAAGATGCATTCGCAATTTGGGCAGAGATTTTTGACGACTACCCCATTTTGACGATCGACGACTCCGCTGAAGATTTGTTCGAGTCAATTCGTCGCTACATGATTGCGGTCGATTCAGAAGACTTGTCAGAAGATTTTCCGCTTTACGCCTTCGCGGTAATGAAGCAAGAAGCCATAGGTGTCGATGCAGAGCTATACGCCGAATACGCTTCGAATCAAAAAGCCAAAATGAAAGCGAGAGCCAAAGAGTTAGCAGAAGAAGAGGCGATGCGCGAACAAGAATCAAAAGCGAAAGAAGACGAAGAAGAAAACAAAGGCGGTGAGTCGCAGTCGCAAGATTCGAAAGAGCCGGAGATGAAAGAAGAGGACAAAACCAGTGCTGAGCCAGAGT
>CAZZDZ010000134.1:0-14509 GCA_964652675.1 uncultured Pirellulaceae bacterium | reverse complement strand
AGACGGCCCGCTAACAGGCCTGGGGTAATGGCGTAGCAGATTTTACCAGCACGCAGCGCCAGCAAGTGAATCCTCAGTATTTTCCGGAGATTCACTTGCTGGCGCTGCGTGCTGGTATTTCGACCGCATGCCCTGGCTTTACCAACAACCGTGGTGACGATCGGCTTGGCAGGCTGCTACGATGACGGACGGTCCCCATGAAGTCTTGTTCTCTGTCGCCAATCATGTCAACTAGCAACGAAAACTCCACCGATCTTTTCCATCAACACCGATTCGCTAGTGTTGAATCTTATCTGCATCACCGCGCCCCGTATTTGTTGATCGAGACGGTCGAAGAAATCAAAGCGGAATCGGTGTTCACCAGCGCAGCGGTCGACGAAGGCGCGTTCTATATCCAAGGCCATTTCCCAGGCGCGCCGGTTTTGCCAGGTGCCATGATGCAAGAAATGACCACGCAGAGCGCCGGCGTCTTGATCGCCGCGAACTTCAACCCGATGGAAAAGTACAAAACCGAAGACCCCGAGTTCAATGAGTTCGCGTTGGGAGTCTTGGTTAAAATCAAACACGCACGCTATCGGGGATTTGCTCGCCCCGGTGACCAACTAGAAATCCACATCGACTTGGACCAACGCATCAGCCACCTGTTTGATTTTTCTGGGCGGATAGAATGCAATGGCAAGACGATTTACCAAAATCAGTTTCAACTGGCCAATATCCGCTCGGACGAATTGCGTGGCTGATTACTTGGCACGCAATGACTCGCCATCGGTGGTTGATTCTCGCGTGACCATCGATGACGTCACCATCGGTGAATTGGTCAGACAATATGGCTCCCCGCTCTTTGTTTTTTCAGAGCGAGCCATTCGTCGCCGGTTCCGGCAAATGCACGACGCATTTACCTGCCGATACGCCAACACCCAATTCGCGTGGTCCTACAAAACAAATTACTTAAGCGCGATATGTTCGCTGATGCACCAACAAGGGGCGATCGCCGAAATCGTCTCGGTACTTGAATACCAAAAAACCAAGTCGCTGGGCGTTCCACGCGATCAGATTATTTTCAACGGGCCAAACAAGCCGTTGGATACTTTAGGCAGCGCCGTCGCCGACGGGGTTTTCGTCAACATCGATCACATCGGCGAGGTCCACGACTTGGAAATGATCGCCAAAAAAACGCGACGAACGATCGATGTAGGCATCCGGCTGAACATGGACGTGGGCCAGGAGACGAATTGGGCGCGATTCGGTTTCAATCTGGAAAACGGCGAAGCCTTAGCAGCGGCCAAACGCATTTGCCAAAGCGGTTCACTGCGGATCACGGGTTTGCATTGCCACATTGGAACTTCGGTAGTCAACGTCGATGCTTATCAAAAAGCAACACAAAACCTGGTCCAATTCGGCTACCAAGTGCGTGATAAATTCGGAACACCATTCAACAGAATCGATATCGGCGGGGGATTCGCATCAAGCTGTCCCGTCAAACAAACCAGCACATCGATTTCCACGCCAACCGATGACCAATACGCCAAAGCGATCTGTGACCAGTTGGCCCGAACGCTCGATTCAAATCACCAACCCGAATTGATCATCGAATCGGGGCGAGCTTTGATTGATGACGCTGGCTACTTGATCACGACCGTCTTAGCGAACAAACGATTACCCGATGGTACGGCGGCATGCGTGATCGATGCAGGAGTCAATTTGCTGCACACCGCTAGCACGCACCGTTTGAAAGCCGAAGCAGAATTTCCCAACCAGAACAGCGAAACACCAACCACGTTATTCGGTCCGTTGTGCATGCATACTGACGTTGTCGCCGAAAAAGTTGATTTACCGCCGCTTGACCGAGGTCAACACATCGTTGTGTCCCCCGTGGGAGCATACAACAATTCGCTTTGGACGCAGTTCATCGAATATCGTCCCAACGTCGTGGTCATCTGCCATGACGGCAGCATCGAATTGATTCGAGAACGCGAAGACCTATCGGACATTCAAAATCGAGAACGACTGCCAGACAGATTCAAAGCCCCCTACGAAAGTTGCCGCTGATTGGAAGACCGTCGCGTCAGTCGTCAAGACTTTCGGTTTGATATGGTTTGCCGAAAGTCTTGACGGCTTCCGCTAAGATCGACCAAATATTGAGATTCTTCATTGCTGGCGCGATAGCTAAACTGAGCAAGAACAATTGGACAAGGCTGGAGCATTTGAATGTTTGATGAACACAAAACGATAAACGAGTTGAACGAAGCGTTTGGAACCGGAGAGAACATCTTGTTCCAGGAAGGCGCCGGTGGCCTGACAAAAGCAGTCATAAACAATCGCGCCGGACGCGCAGAAGTCTATTTGTTTGGTGGCCTGGTGACCCATTTCGCCGAATCGGGGCGATACCCTCTTTTGTGGACAAGTCGTGATGCTATCTACGATGGTAAAAAGGCGATTCGTGGAGGAATTCCAATTTGTTGGCCATGGTTTGGGGACCACGAACATGACACGTCGCTACCCGCTCACGGTTTTGCCAGAACCCGGCACTGGGATGTGCAGGCGGCACACCATGATTCGGCGAATGAAAAAACAGACCTCGTTTTGTCTCTGAAATCCGATGATCTGACGCGACAAATGTTCCCACACGACTTTCGCTTAGAACTGAGCGTGAGTGTCAGCCATTCGTTGACGTTGGAATTGACAATCCACAACACCGGCGACAACGCGTTTGATTGCGCGACGGCGCTGCACACTTATCTGGCGGTTGCGAACATCGACGACATCCGAATCGCGGGTTTGGAAAACGTTCAGTACATCGACAAACTTGACCAGCAATCAATCAAACGAGAACAAGACCCGTTGTCGATCGATTGCGAAGTCGACCGCATGTACTTCGACATCGAAAACGATGTCACCGTCCAGTCGCCCGAGCGGACAATCACTGTCGCCAGATCCGGCAGCCAGTCCACCGTCGTTTGGAACCCTTGGATAGAAAAAAGCAAACGGATGAGCGATTTTCCCAACAACGGTTTCCGCGAAATGCTGTGCGTCGAAACGGCCAACGTCGCAAATGACACCCGCACGATTGCCCCAGGGCAATCCCACTTGATCACTCAAACGATTTCAGCTCATTAACGTATGGCCTCGCCGCCCGCATGCGTAAAGAGCGCTTTCAGAGTTTGGCTGTCGATTGACGCGTCGATCCTTTGCAACGCTCCATCACCCATCATGACGGACGTTGTGCCGTTGACCATCCCAAGTGACTTTGCCGGGTTGTCCAAATCGATTTCTAAATCCTGTGGCTTGCTCCATTCGACTGCCGACTGGGCGTCTGACGTCGCGATCATGATCGTGTTCGATAATCCATCTAGCACTTCGCGGAATCGTGTTTGCTGTTCAGTATTGAACATGACATCGTCGCCAATGGGTACTTGAAATACCGTCTTGCCGACTGCGACATCAAAATCTGGGTGCGAAAAATAGGCCGGCATTTGATCCAACAATTTGATGTTGTGTTCGCTATCCCACGGTTCGTCCATGTGGAACTGTTGGTACAGCCCCTGTTCTTCGATAAACGGCAGAATGTGGACACGCCAACTCAGCAGTGGTTTGCCGTTGCTATCGCGGTTGACCGACGCAGGCAGCTTGTTATAGGCGCTGTGATAGTTGTGCATCGCCAATCCTAGGTTCTTCAATGAATCACCAGCGTTGTTACCCCTATTGGCCCGCTGGGCTGCGAACTGAGCCTGTTGGATCGGTACTGAGATCCCTGCGATGAAAGCCGGCATCAATAGAGACAAGCTGGGTGAAACACGGTACGTCAGCGTACGCCCCTTGCGATCCGGTTTGACAATCCCGGTTAGCTTTTCGGCGATTCGATTCCCGTAAGCCCGCGTCGCATCCGGAATCGCACCTTCGCCAATCAATACCTTCTCCAGCTCGCCCAGCGCAAGCCCTTTTCCCATCTCGAATCCGTCCAACATGATCGTCTCCAGTTTCTCAGCCGACGCGTCGTCTTTGGCCAACATCGAAATCTGCAGCCCTTTTTTGGTGTCTTCCACATCCAATCGGATCAACAACGCGTCCAACAGATTGGGAATGTCCAAAAACGGCATCAACGGAGGCGGCAACTGTTGCCCAACCATTTGCAGCCCGCCGTTGATCATCGGGCGAACCGGTTCGATAGCCAGCAGCATCGTCACTTGACCTTTGTTCGACACGGCCGCAGCCAGCTTGGCTAGCGGACCCGGCTGGCCGCCTTGCGACGCACTCAAAACGGCATCGAGATACGAACTGGATGAGAGAATGATCGTTTGAGGATCCGGCTGATGAAAGACAACCCCTTGCGGTCCTTTCATCACGTAACACGTGTGCCCGTCGATCTCTTCTGGATCTTCGAACAGCAACTGTGGATTCAAATCGGTAACTTTGAATGGTTCGTTTAACTGAACGATCATTGCCGCAAACGGTTGTAACTGAGGACCCATTGCTGGGGAGGCCATAACGAAGCGCATCGATTTGCACTGCGACGGGGCAACTCCGATGTTGTCCAAGCTCCAAGCTTCGGCGATCTCCATCGGCAGCAAACGCAAAGTTTCTGATTTGACGATATCTGCTGGATGAACATCAAACATCACCACCCCATCAAGCGGGATGAATTGATCGCCAAGCTTCGTTGCGACTTGGCCGATTGCTGGCTGAGCGAAAAAACCCAGTGTCAAAGAAGCCAGCGCCAAAGAAGCCAAAACAACCTTCGCCGCGAAAACCTCAGCCTTCATTCGTTCTTGAAAAAACACGTTAGGAACCCCTCATTAGGAAAACATCTCAATTTCATCTAAGTAGGCAAATTGTAGCGACCATCGGTATCCCGAGGGGATTCGACAGATCATTCTGATTTCAATTCTGTCAAATTGTGTTGATTAGGCACCATTTTTTACATCTTTCGGTCATGTGATTTGGGCGCACGTGCAGGAGAGAGAAAGAGCTGACCATTACGCTCGCTTATTGATCTACAAACTCTCTGACCGCTGTAACGGATCAGCGTCTTGTAGCAACTGTTACCGCGAGTATCCGTGCCCTAGAGATAAAGAGTGGACCTGCGCACAGTCGATCCCTACCACGGGCGGGGTCTCGAACGATCCTCGCAGTTTTAACGATCTTTACTATTGATCGCATTGATGATCGCACTAGGTGCCGCTTCGATCCCGACCTACCGAACCTTCGGGGGAAAACCCCGACGAGGCATCAGCGCGCCCCATCCCAGTGGCCACGAACTAATCCGTCGTATTCGCAAACAAACTTCACCGCTAGCCAACCTGTCGGCTGCGGAACTAATCGATGCCACCGACCAACTGCGCAACCGAATCGTCGACGGAGAATCGGTCACCCAAGCAGACGTCGTTTGCCAATCCTTTGCGTTGACCACCGAAGCACTTCGTCGGGCAACGGGAATGGTTTACTACGACGTCCAGCTGTTGGGCGGTCTTGCACTGGCCGCTGGCTGTATCGCCGAAATCCAAACGGGCGAAGGAAAAACGATCACAACAGGATTGCCAGCCGTTCTCCATGCGCTGACCGGCAAAGGCGTCCACGTGGCGACGACCAACGAATATCTTTCCGAACGCGACCACGAAGAACTGCGACCGGTATTCAAACAATTGGGCTTAACCAGCGGTTGGCTCAAAGCGCAGGGAGAACTGCCGGACAAGATCAAAGCCTACGCTTGCGACATCACTTATGGTCCCGGCTATGAATTCGGATTCGATTTTCTGAAAGACCAACTTGCGATCCGTTCGCGCTACCAAGAACCTCTTGGGGAACGCTTTTTGCGCAGCATGCGCGGCATTGTCAACGACGAAACACCGCTTGCACAACGCGGTCACGCGTTTGCGATCATCGACGAAGCCGACAGTGTGTTGATCGACGAAGCCACAACGCCGTTGATTATGAGCGGCGGAAAAATGGGCATCAAAACCGCAGACGCACTGTTTATCTACGCCCGCGACGTCGCCTTGGAGATGCCAGAGGATTGCTACGAAGTCGACCATGCCAAACGCGTCGTCCAGTTGACCGACAAAGGCTGGACGTCCGCGCACAAGGCTTTTGAAAAGCGACCACCGGGCCGATTGGCCAGACAATGGTCAAAACTGATCGAACACGCGTTGCGTGCCGAACACATTTTGCAGCGTGACGTCGACTATGTGATCAAAGAAAACGCCGTGCTGATCGTCGACCAAAACACAGGCCGAATCCACGATGAACGAACCTGGGGCAGCGGCCTGCATCAGGCCGTCGAATCGAAAGAACGCGTAACGCTGACCCCCGAAAATGAAACGCAAGCCAGGATCACGCGTCAGCGTTACAGCGGGTTTTATCAAGGCATGTGTGGGCTGACGGGAACCGCCACCGGCAGCGAAAACGAAATGCGCGAGTTCTACAAACTGCCCGTCGTGCAGATTCCAACCAACAAACCATGCTTGCGACAAATGCTACCGTTGCGTTCGTTCGCAACCGCTGACGCCAAGTTTGCTGCGATCGCCGACGACGCGGTTCGCCGAAGCCAATCGGGGCAACCCGTTTTGATCGGCACACGAACGATCCACGAAAGCAAGCAACTTGCCGTTTTGCTTGACCAATCCAGTGTCAAACACGTCGTGCTAAATGGTTTGCAAGACGAAGACGAAGCGAAAATCGTGGCCAACGCGGGCGTTGCCGGACGAATCACCGTAGCCACCAACATGGCCGGACGCGGCACTGACATTCGCTTGGACAAAAAATCACTCAGCGCTGGCGGGTTGCACGTCATCGCCACCGAATTCCATCACAGCCAACGCGTCGATCGTCAACTTGCCGGACGCTCCGCTCGCCAAGGCAATCCGGGTAGCTGCCAATTCTTTGCATCTGCCGATGACGACTTGATCGCCAACCGCGACGAATCACTCGCAAAACGAATTCAAAAGTCCGCGTCCGACAACGGTGAGTGCCGTGACGATTTTTACGCGGCGATAAAGAAAGTCCAAGCCAACTTGGAACGTGAAGCACGCATCAGTCGACGATCCATGGTGGACCATGACAACTGGCTGGAAAGCGTCCAATCATCACTCGCACGACGTGCTTAGACCGCTAAAAGTAAGAACCGATTTCGAGAAAACTCATGACTTACAAATTCCATTTTGCCAACCGAAACAACTTGGCAGGAAAAATCGCTGCGGTTTTCATTTCAATCTGCGCGCTGGCGCAATTGGGCGCCACCGATGTGACGATCAACTCTCCCACACAGCAAAGCTACGAAGGGTTTACTGAACCGATTCGCAAAATCGAAGTCGCTGCGTCCGAAAGTGCCCGGGTGGCCGACGCAGTCGTCAAACGCGGGGCCGTTGTCAAAAAAGGCGACGTGTTGATGCAATTGGACACAAAATTGCTAGAAGCCAGCTTGCGCGTTGCCCAAGCCAAGGCGTCCGCTTCGGCAAGGATTGATGCGCTGCGAATCGAGCAAGAAATAAGGGACGACCGATACACAAAAATTCGCGCCCTTCAAGAAAGCGGCGCGGGCAGCCCCGAAGAAACCAAACGCGCCAAAGCGGACGCATCGGTCGCGGCATTGAATGTGCAATCCGCCTTGGAAGACCAAATGCTAAGCCAACTAGAAGTCGCCGAGATCGAAGCGAGAATCGAACAACGCCGTGTCCGGGCACCCATCAGCGGCGTCGTCACGGAGGTAATTCAAGAACCCGGCGAATACGTCTCGTTAACCGAACCACACGTCGCCACAGTTGTTCAGCTCGATACGCTACGGGTCAATTTCTTTATACCGACTGATTTGGCCACATCGATGTACGAAGGACAACGTTTGCAATTGCAATTGCCCGGTGCGAATCCACCGGAAACGAAACAGGTCGCCGTCGGCGAAGTCCAACACATCGCAGCCGTCACGGCAGCGGACAGCGGACGTGTGCGAATCGATGTCCTGATCGAAAACCCGCAACGCGCCTACCGAAGCGGTGTTCGATGTATCTATGTAACGAATTGACACATGAACACGCAAAACTCAAAGACATCGACCACGCACTCCGGTCACCGCAAATTCTTTGTCGGCAAAACCCAGCCCGACCAAGTAGAAATGCAGATGACCGCGCAAATCCAAACGCGATTGAACAAGCTGACCGAAACGGCCGGTAGTGTTCAAAGCGTCCTTGGCGGGTGCGTTGCCTTGCAAAACGAACGACAAAGCGTCGCCGGATGCTTTATGTTGCGTCGCGACGCCAGCGGAGCACTGCAGTTCGGTTCCCGAGCGATGAAGAGCGACGAGTTCAATCTGGACACTATCGCTAAAGGGATTTTTCCACGAGCCGAAGACGGGTTGTCCAAAAATCTGCCAACCATCGCATCGGTCCCCGATCAAGGGTTTGAATGCGTGATCGTTCCGACGCGAGTGATGGACAACTGCGCAATGGTATCGGTCGTCCGCGGCGTGCTTTCCACAAAGCAACGAAGCCTGGAACTTGCGATTGGCCAGATATTTACCAGTTTCTTGGACGGCGCAAGCAACCGCGATCGGTTGTGCGAAATCTCCAGCCAGATGACAACCACCGCAGCCACGTTGGAACTGGTGATGCGCTGCCAAAAAGCGACCACCATCAACAACGCCTGTTTGCAAGTCGTTTCTGATTTAAAAGAACACTACAAGTGCGATCAAGTTTTCATTGGCCTGACCTCGGGTCGCAAAACTTGCAAAATCAAAGCCGCTTCCGACGTCGCCGTCATCGACCCCAATTCCGAAACCACCTTGGCGATGAAGGCCGTTTTGGACGAAAGCATCACTCGTGACGCGGTCGGTGCTTGGCCACCGCTGCCGGGAGTCGAACCGCATCAGTTGCTTGCCCACAAACAGATCGCCAAACGTGACAGTTTAGTGATCACGACACCACTGAAAACGATCGATGGCGAAATCATCGGTGCAATCGCAATGCTGGGCCGCCGGGAAATGGCAACCATTCCTAACTTGCATCATTTTGTCGGCAGCATCGGCGAACCACTCGGCGAAACGCTCGCAACCGTTCGACTTAATCAAGGCAGTTGGCCACGGCGTGCTCTGCGTGCCATGTTCTCTGACAAACATCGCATCAAAGTCTATTGTGCGCTCGCCGCCACTTTGGCAAGCGTGTTGATTCTGGCGTTGCCGTGGCCTTACACGATCAACTGCAAAAGTCTGATCGAGCCGGTCGAACGACGATTCTGCGTCGCGCCGCACGATGGGCTGATCGAAACGACGCTTGCCCAGCCCGGTGACGTGGTTCAACCCGGACAGATGCTCGCACAAATGGATGGCCGCGAAATACTTTGGGAACTCGCTGGTGTTTCGGCCAAAAAAAGTCGCGCCGCAAAAAAACGCGACAGCCACATGTCTAAACACGAGACACCCGAAGCGTTGATGGCCGATTTGGAACTGAAAAGCCTTCAAAATCAAGAATCGCTACTGCAATTCAAAGAATCCAACTTGCAGATGAGTAGCCCCATCGAAGGCATCGTTCTGTCCGGAAGCCTTGATCGTCGCGAGAACTACCCCGTCACCAAAGGCCAAGTGCTGTATGAAATCGCGCCGCTGGACCAACTGCGAATCGAAGTCGCCATGCCAGCGGACGAAGTCATGCACGTACAACCAAACGACAGCGTCGAATTGTACGTCGATGGTTTTGGAATCGACAGCGTATCGGGATCGATCGACCGCATTCGCCCTCGGGCAGAAATTCGCGACGGCGAAAACGTGTTCATCGCAGAAGTAACCATAGCGAACGAGGCCCGGCAACTGCGACCAGGAATGCAAGGGACAGCGAAAGTAAAAACACAAACGCGCAGCGTAGCGTGGATCGTGTTCCACCACGCCGTAGAACGAATGAGAGCCGCGATGCCTTGGTAGATGAAGCAACGAGAAAGCTGCGAAGCAGCGACAGCATATAGCCCCATGCATCAGCTGCATCAGCATGGGGTTAGGCATCGAACCACCAATTTTCGTTTTTCTCCGTCCCGATCATCGCCGTAGGCGGTGATCGGGACGGAGAAAAACGAACCCGACATCGCCCTTCGGCTCACAAAACTTTCAGACGGTGTTTCATTCCAGTCAATTCCCATGAACGATCCAGCAAACCAAATCACCCCGCACGACGTCGAAACACACGTGGCTTTTGAAGTCATGGGGATGATGCCGAAGGTGCGCGACGATCTACTGATCAGCGTCCAAACTTACGCCGGCGAAACCTGCTACGTGATCGAAGACGCGATCAGCAGCAAATTCTTTCGCCTTGGCCTAGCCGAATACACATTGGTTTCGTTGTTAGATGGGAAAACAACGATCGCCGAAGCGATGGGGCGAACCGCATCCATCGCCGCTGCCGACGCACTCTCGGAACGCGAAACCGGCACGCTTTGCAAATGGCTTTTGGATTCGGGACTCGCCACGACCTCTCAATCGCGTGGCGCCGCACGACTGTCCGAATCAATGGGCAAAGCTGCCAAGCGAAAGCTGGCCGAAAAAGCAAACCCGATCATGCAGAAAGTCCCCCTGTTTAACCCCATGCCGTTTTTGAAATCGATCGACTGGATCAGCCGATCCGTTTTCAGCATCTTCGGGGCGATCATTTGGATGTCGGTCGTGGCCTATGGCGGCTACCAAATGACGGCCAACTGGGACGATTTCACCGGGTCCAGCGCCAACCTACTTTCCAATGACAACTGGCTTTGGTTGATCGTCACGTTCGGCGGCTTGAAAATCATTCACGAATTGAGCCACGCGATGGCATGTCGTCGCTTCGGAGGCAACGTTCGCGAAGCAGGAGTTGTGTTCATCATTTTTGCTCCGATGCCGTACGTTGACGTCACCAGTTCGTGGCGGATGGATTCCAAATGGAAACGCATCTTGATCTCCGCTGCCGGGATGTACGCCGAAGTATTCGTGGCAGCAATCGCGGCGATCGTTTGGGCCAGCACATTTGATCCTTTGGTTCAACAGCACTGCGCCAACATCATCGTCACCGCGACTTTTGTGACGCTGATGTTCAACGCCAACCCGCTAATGCGTTTTGACGGCTACTACATTTTGACCGACACAATCGAGATGCCCAACTTGGCACCTCATGGTCGACAATGGATGTCGTATTTCATGCGTCGCTATTTCATGGGACTGAAAGTTTCTTGCCCGCAGTGGCCCGAAGGCAAACACTGTGCCGTGGTGTCCTACGCGATTTTGGCGTTTCTATGGCGGATATTGATCACCATCTCGATCGCACTGTCAGCAGAAGTGCTTTTTCACGGTGCCGGTGTCGTACTTGCGGTGTTTTCCATCGCCATGTGGATAGGCATACCGGCTTACAAATCGATCAACACCCTGCGAGTCAACAGCCAAGCCAGTTATCCACGGATGGCGACCATCACCGCAACAATCGCCCTCACTTTGTTTACACTTTGGGCCTTTGTGCCTTGGTATTCGCGGGCCAGCGTGCCAGTCGTTATTGATTACCACCCCACACAAGAAATCCGCTGCGGCGTCAGCGGTTTTCTAGTCCAGTGCCATGTAAAAGTAGGCGACCGAGTCGAAAAAGGAGACGTGCTGGCGACGCTGACCAATCGCGAACTGGAACTGGAAAGCGCCAACCTGGTCTTGGAAATCGAACAATCACGCCAACGCGAACGAGACTATCGATTCGAAGACGCAATGGGTGCCGTCCAAGTAGAACAGAAAACACAAGCGTCGTTGCAAAGTCGATTGAAACAAACGACCAAGCGAATTCAATCATTGACCGTGAGCGCGCCTACCAATGGAATCATCGCTGCAAACGAAATCGAATCCCGCCAAGGAACCGTGCTAACCGCCGGTGATCGGCTGATGGTGATGGGGGCCGACGATCGCGAAATGATTTATGGATTGGTTGACCAAAGCGATATAGACGCATTCCGCAACCGAGTGGGGGAAAACGTGCAAGTTCACGTTTGGGGTAATGGGCTCGCTTATTTCACCGGACAGATAAAGCGCGTGCTACCCCGCGCGTCAAACGACCTCAGCCACCAAGCATTGGGGGCTCACGCTGGCGGACCGCTCACTGTACGAGCCAAAGAACAACGCAATCAAAACGAGCAATCTCAAGTTGAATTGATCGAACCAAGATTTCCAATCCACATCCAGTTTGCGGGTTGTAGCGCCGAGCGAGTCTTACCCGGTCAGGCTGGCTACGCACGGCTAAACTATCGTAGCGGAACCGTCGGCAAAGTACTCATCCAATCAGTGTCCGATTGGATCAAACGCAAACGCGAAGAACTATTGCAACTAACACAGGTCGCACAAGCCGAATACAAGCAAACCGACTTATCGAACTCATCGGATCATCCGGCAAGTTAAAACCTGTACAAACCGATCCCTACCTATACAGAAGTTCCCAGTACTTCATTAATGTGAAAATTTCGGGTTCAGACGTAGCAGAAGTCGTCAAGACTTTCGGCGCGACACAAAAATTTCGGGGTCAATCGTAGCAGAAGTCGTGCGTGACTTTCGGCACGTCACGATACCACCCCAAAACAACAAACAGACAAAGCACTCGTCGAAAAGAACCGCAGCCAAGTCAGGATGACAACGCTGCAAGAATCGATTCGCTTTCAACAAACTCACCGAATCCATCTGGAGGGACAAAGGTGATTCGAGCAAAAGACCGCCGGGGGAGCCGCAGCACACGACGATTTCGTCATGCGCTCGCGATGCTCCTATTGGGCACGGCATCGGCGGCTACTTCGCAAGAACCCACAACACCTGGTTCAAGCGTCGCCAGCTATGCTCAGATGCAGCAAGTCAATCAGACCATTGACGGCGAACTTGATACGCCTCAGAGCATCCAGTTCGATCCAGGCTGGTGGCAGGAACTTGTTTCGCAACCGATTCGGGCCGAAGAACCCAAGCTGCAACTTTCGTTGGAATCAACCTTGGTTCGCGCCCTGGCAAACTCCAAACAAGTCAAAGTATTCAGCGAACTACCTTTGATCCGCGAAACCGCAATCATCGAAGCGGACGCCGCATTTGACTGGGTAGCCTACATAGATGGCCGCTGGGACGACACCAACGAACCAATCGGTAACTCGCTGACTGCAGGAGGCGGACTTGAGTTTTTCGAGGACGAACGACTCACTGGCGCAGCAGGTTTGCGACGCCGCACTCGAAGCGGCGGGCAGGTCGATATCAGCCAGCAACTTGGTCACCAACGAAACAATTCGACGTTCTTTGTCCCCAATCCGCAAGGAACAGCGCGGCTGAACGTCAGCTTCACCCAACCGTTGTTGCGTGGACGCGGCGCAGTCTACAACACAAGCCTCGTCTTGTTGGCCCAGATTGACAAGAATGTCGCTGATGATGAATTCAATCGCCAACTGCAATCCCACCTCTTAGAAGTCGCACGGTCCTACTGGTCGCTGTACTTGGAAAGGGCCGTCCTGTACCAAAAAATCAACTCGTATGTCCGCGGTAAAGGAGTTTTCGACCGACTCAACAGCCGGCGTGACATCGACGCGCAAGCCAGCCAAATCATCAGCGCCGAAGCGTCATTAAAGCAACGGATTTCAGAACTGGTCCGCGCCCGTGCGGCAGTCAAGAACGCAGAATCGCGATTGCGATCCCTGGTTAACGATAATTCTTTGATGAACAACGAATTGATCCCAACCGATCAACCAACGTTTGAATCATTGCCGATCGAAATGAACCAATCCGTTACCGTCGCTTTTCAAATGCGTCCCGAACTGCATCAAGCGCTCAAGAACATCAAAGCAGCATCGGTTCGCTTACACATGGCGAAACACGAACTGTTACCCGTGTTAAACTTGGTGACCGATGCCTTCTTGAGCGGCCTGGCAGACAACGACGTCGGCAGAGCGTTCGGAAACGAATTCACCGAAGGACGCCCCAGCTACGGTATCGGATTGCAATACGAACTACCTGTTGCCAATCGAGCCGCCGAAGCCCGGCACCGTCGTCGTCAACTAGAAATCCGACAACTGCGAAACCAATACAGCACGACTCTGGAAACCGTTCGCTTGGAAGTCGAAGTAGCCGTTCGCGAATTTCAAACGTCGCAAACAGAGCTCAGTACAAAACTTCAAGCCATGAACGCGCGATCCGCACAGCTTGACGCGTTAACCCAACGCTGGGAACAACTGCCCGGCGAAGACGTCGCGGCAAGCCTTGCCCTTGAAAATCTGTTGCTCGCCCAAGATCGTTTGGCTCAATCAGAGTTCGAGTATCTGCAGTCTCAATTGACTTTCAAACTTTCGATTTTCAATCTCAAGCGTGCAACGGGGACTTTGCTTCAAAACGAGAGCGTCAGTATCGCAAAAACCAACCAGTACGGAGTGCCCCAGCAGATCGTTGGCAAAGCGGACGTGCAACACGAACCCTTGCAACACTACCAGCAGATACAAGTGTCGCCAAACGAAACGCAGGTGATGGCTGACGAAGTAGCATCGCATGCCATGGCTGACGAAGTAGCAATGCCCGTTG
>CAZZDZ010000133.1:0-14589 GCA_964652675.1 uncultured Pirellulaceae bacterium | reverse complement strand
GGCAAAGCAGAGGGCAAAGCAGAGGGTGAGGCGATTGGTGAAGCGAGAGGTGAAGAACGAGGCAGGTTGGTCGGGCAAATTGAAATATTGTCCGGTCTGCTGAAAGAGCAGGTGAAGCCGCTGAATGATTTGAGTGTTGAGGAGCTCGCTTTGATCGCAGATGAACTTCAATCTCAACTTCGCGAGCGAGGCGTTTAGTCGCCGGAAGCCTGGAAAACAGTATCCCGCGCGGCGGACTCTCGCGACCGCAACAAATTAATGAAACCCGCTTTGGTTTTTCGATTCACTTGGAAAACCGAGTGAGCGACTGGTTAGATCGCCGCCCATCACCACCAGATCGTGAATCGCTTGGTCGATGTCGTCTTTGTTTAGCTTCCACGATGGGGTTTCATCTTCGGTCACATCGCTGCGTTGTGCGCAAACCAGAATGGATCGTCGACACAGTTCCTTCAAGAATGCTGGGCTGGCACCATCGGTTCGCTGGACCCAACTCTCCAGTTCTATGTCCTGGATGTTGACTTCTGCGAAAAACAGCTTTAGCAATTTTTCTCGATCGTTTGCATCAGGCAATGGAAATTCGATCGTCTGCGAAACTCGTCCCGGACGCGTCGCCAACGCGGGCTCGAGGACTTCGGGGCGATTGGTTGACATCATGACGGTCACGTCGCTAGACGGTGCCAAACCATCCATCTGGTTCATCAGCTCCTGTAGTCCGTCCACTTTGAAAGATGCATTGCGATCCTGCGCGAGCAAATCGACGTCTTCCAGGACCAAGATCGCGGGCTGCAAATAGTTTGCCAGCCGAAAACACTCGCGCAAGGTTTCTACGGACATATCGGTCGGGACGATGACCGTGTGTTCCTGGCAGCAGTCAATCAAATAGCGGGTGAGCAGTGTTTTTCCGGTTCCCGGTGCCCCATGAAGCAACAGGCCTAAGTTCGCTGAGTGTCCGATCGCGGAAAGTTGTTGCCGATGCTTGGAATTGGAGAGCACGAGGCGTTCGGCGATTTCGACGATGTTCTCTGGCAAAATGATCGCGTCGCGACTTTGTTCAGGACGACTCTGGATTCTTACCGTTTGCCCAACCCTGCCATCGTTTGGTGAAGCAACCAGGAGCATTTTGCCACGATAAATCGAATGTGCTGACGCTTGCGTATTCAGCCATTGCGTGATTTCGTTGGCGTCATCAAGTGATTTTGCGAACAACTCCAACGCACCCGTCACTCCCGAGCTCAAGGATTCTTCGTCGTGGTAGCCGTAGGTCTCCTGCAACTGTGACGCTTTGGCCAGGAAAGGCCGATCGTTGTAGCGGAGCAAGTAGACAGGGTTGCTGGGAACATTGACAAGTTCGCCATCGGTCGCTTCGATCGTCTCCCATTCGATCGGCTCAACTGAAAGGTTACCGTTCTTTAGCGTACCGAGAGGTAAGTAGCGTTGGACTCCAAAGCGGCGCGAGCTCGAATCCGCTTCACATAGATGTTCCAGCGAACGCGTGTAGTCAGCCAGTCGACTGCTACCAACAGGCTTGGAGACAAAAGTCAGTTTTTCGATCGGCTTTTTCATGTGAGCAATTGCATGCCGTCCCAGACCAAACAGCCAAGACGAGAACACACCCCAAATGAACAAAGCCGCTATCGCAAGGACGAACGCAACAACCGACATGGGCGTGTTGTCAGCGATGAAGAACGCGAGAGGTACAAACACGGCTGCGCCGACAAGCAGTATCCAAATCCATTTCCTCACGGCCTTGTTCATCTTATCCGCCCATTAAAAAGTGACATATTGTTTCTGTACGATGATACAGAATTACTGGTAGCGGCTTTTCTTTGCGGCACGCTCAAGAAGCAGGCGAATTAAGTTCTGTCCGGTTTAGCTTCGTTTGCAGTCGTTTTTCCGTAGACGGTTTCGGGGTCCACCAATTGCTGATCGATGATCTTGGTTGTCCCGTCAGCTTCAACGCAGCGATAAAAACAGCTTTCGAATCCGTTGTGGCAGGCAGCACCAGTTTGCTGAACTTTCAGCAGGATCGTATCAGCGTCGCAGTCAACACGGATCTCGGTAACCTTTTGCTGGTGCCCGCTGGTTTCGCCTTTACGCCAAAGTTTGCCGCGGCTACGACTGAAGTAAACCGCATTGCCGGTCGACAAGGTTTCTTTCCATGACTCTTCGTTCATCCAAGCCATCATTAAAACGCGCCCGCTGGACGCATCCTGCGCGATCGCTGGCAAGAGCCCGGCGGTGCCTTTGGCAAAGTCGGGAACACGGTCGGTGACGTTGTTTGCAGCGTTTGTCACATCAATTTCTTTGAATGGTGGATCGAAAACGAATTCGCTTACTTTTAACAGACTGTTGCTTTTTTGCTCCTTTGGTCGGCGAGCCAAAGGACAGCCTAGACAATTCAACAAGAATTATAGGTCCATTCGGAATCGACGCTACGACACGCAGAAACAAGCCCAAAAACGGCTCCGTCATGCGAAGCTCCTTTTTGCGACGATACGCAGCCATACGGTCGTACAGATGTCCATCGTGTTACGTAATCGTCATCGTATTGCAACGCGTTTTACCGGACTGGACGACCGAAACCCACTGTCACTGACAATCGTGACAGCCCCACCTCATGTGGAGAACTGAGCGTAATGTCCGCTACGGGAAAACTGTCGGTCGTGTTGCCTGTTCGCGACAATCAGCACGATGTTGTTGATCGCGTGGAGAAAGTTCTGGACGCATTGGCCGCGATGACACGCGATGTGTTCGAAGTCGTGGTGGTTGATGATGGTAGCCGCGACGCCACTGCTCAAGTTCTGAAAGAACTGGAGTCACGTCATAGCCAAGTACGAATTGCCAGGCACAGTCGTCCGCGAGGAATGGAAGCGGCCGGACAAACTGGCCTAGAACGGGCAACCGGGGAAATCGTCTTTATCCAAGAGTCCAACACGGACGTGCGAATTGACGACCTACACCGATTGCATCAAATGACACGTGACTACAGCATCGTTGCTGCACGAGCCGAAAGCACTCCGCGCCCTCTTTCGCCTTCATTGCTGCGTCGCTTGCGAGCATTCGGAACGAACGCTGACAAACAGCTTAAAAACCCCGAAGTAGCGCTTCAAAAATCAAGCATGCAGATGATCCGTCGCCCACATCTTCAACAGTTGGCTGGGCCAATCGGCGACGATTACGATTTGCAAGGCGAAACGATCCTGTCGACCAAAGTCGAACGAGTTTGGTAGGTGCTAAGACAGCACATCATCGACCGCTCCTACCGTAATTGGCACACTTCGTCAGTAGCAGTAGTGGGATGACGCATGAACTATTTGCCAATGCAGTAGAGACGTTTGTCGCTTCGCAGTAACAGTTGGCCGTTGTGAATCGCCAACGAAGAACGAACGACTTCGTCGCTGGATACACCCGAGTCGTTCTGAGCGACCATTTCCAATGTTTTGCCAGCTTTGAAAACGCTCACGATGCCTGCTTCTGAAGCGATGTAGATGAATCCGTTTGCCGCGATCGGGGATCCAGAAAAGTTGCCACCCAGGCGTTCTTTCCAAAGCTCTCTGCCGCCAGCGGGATCGTAACCGGTCGCGATCCCGTTCATGCCAACAACCACCAGTGCGTCGGACGCCAAAATGGGTGACGGTAGATCACGTCCACCTTTGCGACCGGTGTGCCAAGCCATGTGGGTGCTAGTAACGTCGCCGGTCCCATCAGGTTTGACCGCATACACGTCCCCCGATTTTCCGTTGACGACATACAGCAAACCGTTTCCCCAAGCCGGCGCTGGCGTACCGCGACCAATAAAACTTTTGCAAAACCAAATCGGTTTACCGGATTTTGGATGGTAAGCCTGAACACCAAATTCGCCGTTGAGCACCAATTGTTGCGATCCGTCAGTGTCAATCAAGATCGGTGTGCTCCAGCCGCCTTTTGGTTTCTCGCGACGTGATGTTCGCCAGACGTCTTTGCCTGTGTTTTTATCAACTGCTAACAAGTACGAATCGCCTGTTGCGTCACAGTTTTGAATGACCATCGAATCGATGATCACAGGCGAAGCGGCTACGCCCCATCCGCCGGGGAACGTCCCAAGATCGCGAGACCACATGGGATCACCATCGACATCAAAACAGTGTAGCCCGCCGTCGCCAAAGAAGGCGACAACGCGTTGGCCATCAGTGGCGCAACTTGGCGTCGCCCAGCTGTTCATTTTATGTAGCTGTTCGCCGTTGCCTTTGGCAGCAACTTTATTCCAGAGCACCTTGCCGTCTTTTCGGCTGACACAGACGACGTGTCGATTGACGACGCCACCATTTTTGGACGTGCCCGTTACAAAGATCTTGTCACCCCAAACGATCGGCGACGAATGACCGACCACGGGCAGATCAACATGCCAAGCCACGTCGCTCGCGCTCCATTTCGTCGGCAGGTCTTTGGCCGAACTTTGCCCCGTCCCTTCAGGCCCACGAAAGCGAGGCCAATTCGTCGTCGGCTCTAGGCCTTGAGCAGTGGAGCCAATCCAAAGTGAAAAACAAACAACAATCAGAGCAAGGCGAGACATCAGACATTCCCAAAATGAATTGCAACGGCGGCAGCGAAACCGCAACATTGTAACCGCAACGATGGGGCGTGTGGATTGCGGTCAAAACCTCCGTCCCAGCGGCCCGAATGCGATCTAACATGATTGTCATGAGGCTTAAATGGAATGTTCCTTCAATCCAGATTTCCAGCGGTAGCCGATGTTTGTTGGCGACCACCCAGGGCAAGTCACTTTTCAAATCGCGATGATTGAAAAAATGGTAACCCGTCGCTTGCGGACAAGGTGAAGGAAAAACGCAGCTCCAAAACTCACGCGTCGGGTACCAAAATGACGCAGAACCAAAAACTGACTTGCCCTGCAAGTTCTAAGTAGTTGCTTCGCAACGCTATCAAATGCGATGTTGACGCTGCGGCGCCAAGGCTGCTAATTATTGGTCTCCCCGCTCCCAGATAAATGATTTCAGTCGACGCCGACAAACCGCGCGACGTGCTGGCTTGCTTTTCTGTTACATCTTTGCCCATGTTGTTCGATGGATCGAAACTTCTCTCGGCTGGCGTTGGCCGCCTGCGTCTCGACGATCACCTTTACGTTGGTGATCGTGTTGGGACCAGTCACGGCACAGTCGCAAGAACGGACCTCGCAAGCAGCGTTTTTTAATGCTCTCTCAAAGTCTGCTCCGATCGTTACATCCGATTCGACGGAATCGAAACTGACAGTCGAGCAACTCCAGGCGGAGATCGCCAAGTTAGACACCGACACGAGACTCACCGAAGATCAGCGCAACGCTGTGTCGGCAAGTTTGAATCAAGCTCTGACATGGTTGAAATCAGAATCCGAGTCACAAGCTCACGCTGCCGAGTACAAGCAACAAATCGCGGTTGCCCCTCAAAAGATCGCGGAACTGCGCCGCAGTTTGGTCCAAGAAACCACTCTGATGGAGATCACGATTCCCGCCAACGCGAGTCTCGCGCAGTTGGAGAGTAAAGTTACAGAACTAGAGCAGATCGTTCAGCAACACCGGCAGTCGCTCAAGAACGTTAACCAGTTCATGGACAGCCGTGCCGAAAACGCGGCGACGCTTGCAAAGGATATTTCTGACACCGAGGCACGAATCAAAGAAGCCAGTTCGGTCGGCAGCACAGCGGTTGCCGAAGATTTTTCATCGCAGATTCGCGTTCTTGAACGACAGGCACGTTTGCAAGGGCTGCGAGCGAACCTGCAATTGAAACGCATCGAAACAAAGCGTCTGGACGCGTTGGCAGAACAATGGCCACTGGAGCGAGATGTCGTTGTTCGTCGCCTGAGCGCGTATGAAAAACAACTGGCCAAGTTGCGTAGCATCGTCGAAAACTGGCGAAGAAACGAATCCGTTCGTCTGGCTCAGCAGGCCAGAAAGACTGCCAAGGAAACGCATCCGATTTTGCGTGCGTTGGCAACGCGAAATGCTCAGATCGCAGAGCAACGCATTGCGACAGCAGTCGCAATCAAAGAAACAACGGCGGAGCTTCAGCGGATACAAGAACTTTCAACGAAGCTGGAAGAGAATTCGGAATCCGCCCACAGCAAAGTAGAACATGCCGGCGAAGCGACTAGCACCGGAATCTTGTTGCGTCGATTTCGCGGTGATTTGCCACGACAGAAAGATATCTGGCGGCGGCGTGCTCGCCTAAGCGAAGCGTCACCCAAGGCGCATCTACTGCTGATCGAGCTGAAAGATGAACGGCGTGACGTTGCAGACATCAACGCAAAAACTGAATCGGTCATTGCTCAGCTTGATCCACAAGAACTGGTCAAGTTTGACCCGAACTCGGTAAAGTTGGCGGTATCGCAGTTGCTGACCAAACGCCGCGATCTGCTGGCTAAATTGATCGCCGATGAAGACAAGCTGTTGCGTGATCTAAGCGAATTGGATGTCGCCAACGAAGGATTGAACGACCAAGTTGTTGAGCTGCGCGGTTTTCTTGACGAACGCGTTCTCTGGGTGCGTAGTGACGAAATGCTTTCGGTTGAAGATTTTCGCAAGTCAACCGTCGCGTTTGCCGCTCTGTTGGATCCATCTAATTGGAACGAAGCCATTCGATCGGTTTGCGATGAAACCATTCGTCGGCCGTCTGCGTTGGCGGCGGCAATCGGTTTGCTGATCTTGGCATTTGCGTTTCGTCAACGGTTGTCGCAGAAGCTGAAACAGTTGTGCGAACCTCCGGTTGCGGGAAAGCAAATTGAGTTTGGCCGATCACTCACGGCGCTTGCGATATCGGTAATCATGTCCGCAAGCTGGCCCGCGATCTTGTTGGCGATCGGATACAAGCTGAGCACGGCGCATAACGGGACCGAGTTCGTGCAAGGTTTGGGCAACGCGTTCGTTGCGATTGCCGGTTTGGTTTGGAGTTGTCAGCTGATTCGCGAAATTTGTTCCGAAGGCCACGTGGGCGACAAATTGTTTGGCTGGCCCCTGAGAGTCTTGGCGGTGGTTCGACGCGCCTTGGATTTGGCAATTTTGTGCGGAACGCCGTTGATCGCGGTTCTGTTTTTGACACAAAACCTACCCATTGACGGCGGACACAGCCTGCATCGACTGACGCTGATCGTGATTTTGACTCTGATCGCGATCGAAAGTTATACGTTGTTGCGTCCATCCAGCCCATTGATGAGAGCCGTCACGTTAAAAAACCCGGATTCGTTGGTATCACGGCTAAAACGCCCCATTTGTTTCATCAGTGTTGCCGTACCGATGGCGTTGGTCTGCATATCGATCTACGGCTACCACTATTCGGCAACCAAATTGAGTAGCCGATTCGCAGAGAGTTTGATTGCGATTGCGGTTGTGATCGTATTGCACGCACTGGCACTGCGCTGGTTGCGTGTCAAAGGATACAACCGCACGATCAACGAACATTTGGCGGCATCAGCAAAAGCACTGCAGGATCCAACGTCTGCTAACACGACCATTGCCGAAGAAATCGCGGCTGACGAAGAAATAAACTGGCAAAAAACAGCCGACACTCACATACGTGAATTGCTGCGATACGTCACACTGATTGTGTTGGCTGTCGGAGGCTGGTTCGTCTGGGCAGAAGTGCTCCCGGCGTTGGGAGTTTTGGATCGTGTGGCTCTCTGGGACAACGTTGTCAAAGCAAGTGAGGTCATCCGAGATCCTTCGGGTAACGCAACGATACAGCACTTTGAAAAGAACGTTCCGGTAACATTAAAGGATGTTTTAGCATCGATCTTGATCATCATGGTGACGCTCCGAGTGGGACATCAGTTGACAAGTTTCTTTGAAGTGACTTTGTCAGACCGATTGCCGATCGATCGCGGAGCCCGTCATGCGATCGCGGTTCTCGTCCGATACGCTTTTACACTCGCCGGTATCATCGCAGCATGTTACATGGTCCAGTTATCTTGGGCGCGAGTTCAGTGGTTGGCCGCCGCGATGACGGTTGGTTTGGGATTCGGGTTGCAAGAGATCTTTGCGAACTTGGTCAGCGGATTGATCATCTTGTTCGAACGCCCGGTTCGTGTCGGAGATGTTGTCACCGTTGGTGAAGTCACTGGTACGGTTTCCCGAATGCAAATGCGGGCGACAACGATTACCGACTTTGATCGTCGTGAACTGATTGTGCCCAACAAACGATTCATCACCGACAACGTCATTAACTGGACGTTGACAGATCCGATTTGCCGAACGATCGTGCCAGTGGGCGTGGCATACGGGACTGAGACCGAGACGGTGAATCGAATCTTGTTGGGGGTAGCCCATCGCAGTTCAATGGTGTTGTCGGCGCCCGAGCCAGTGATTGTGTTCAGTGGTTTTGGCGAAAGCACGTTAGATTTTGAGTTGCGCGTATTCATCCCGCATCGCGAGCAGATGCCAGCGGTGATCAGTCATTTGAATACGGAGATCAACCGCGAATTCAAACGCAACGAGATCGAGATTGCATTCCCGCAACAGGATCTGCACATCAAGTCCATCGAAAAGATCGTACCGGCAGCCCGCGCCGCGTAGGTTTGTGGGCAAGTCAGTTTTTGATTCTGACTCATTTCGGTAACCCGACGTGTTAGCTGATGCGTCGGGTTACCATTTCTTTCGTCATGTCAATCGACTGCGAACCGCTTGACCAATTGTGGTGTCTGGACCAATCGTTGATGCTGTGCAAAGCTTCTGATTCCTGATTTCCCTTCCGACGACTGTTATGCTGCGCGATTACTTTCAGCTACCCAGGTTTGTCCACATTCTGTGTCTTGGTTCGCTGTTGAATCGTGCTGGTTCGTTTGTGGTCGTATTCTTGACCATCTACGCAAGCGAGAATCTTGGGTTTGGTGTTCCCTTTGCCACTGCATGTATGGGCGTTTTTGGGATCGGTTCGATGGTTGGATCGATTTTGGGCGGTCAATTGGCAGATCAAATCGGCCGACGAATTGTGATGTTGATGTCGTTGTTCGGTGGTGCTGCAATGTTGCTTTTGCTTGGCACGCTTGAAAACCGCTGGGCATTCATGGCGGCCGTCGGAATCTTTGCGACCGTCGTGGATATGTATCGGCCAGCAGCGGGAGCCATGATTGCCGATGTCGTATCGATTGATCGCCGACCGCATGCGTTCGCGCTGATGTACATCTCCATCAACTTGGGGTTTGCAATCGCACCTATCGTTGGCGGTTGGCTTGCCGAAATATCGTATTCGCTGCTGTTTTTGGGTGACGCAATCACGATGTCGCTCTATGGCGTTATCATCACCATGTTTATCGGCGAAACGCTACCAGCGAATACGTCAAAAACGCCTGGCCACACAAAACAAGGCATCCAGAGCGATCAGATTCCAGTGCTTCTGGCAATCAAACGAATGGTCAGCGACACACCGTTCGTCGTTTTTTGTGCTGCCAACTTCTTGATGATGCTGGTTTTTATGCAGTGCATATCAACGGTGCCAATCTACCTTCGTCAATGCGGGTTCTCCAACGCTCAATACGGAATGTTGATGTCGATTAACGGCGTCATGATTGTTGTCATGCAGCTTCCTGCCACTCAGTGGCTCAGTCGGTATCGCGTGATGTCAGTGGTGACCGTCGGCGGCGTTTTGATTGCGTTTGGATTTGGTTCGCTTGGGTTAGGCAACAGCGCCTTGTTCTTTGCAACGATGGTGGCAATTTGGACCTGCGGCGAGATCATGCAATTTCCATTCAAGAACGCAATCGTGACCGACATTGCCCCGGTTGAAATTCGCGCACGCTACCTGGGACTGTTCGGGATGATGTTTGGTTTGGCCGTGACGATCGGTTCGCCCCTCGGTGGCCAAATTCTGACACGATTTGGAGCGGAAACGTTGTGGATAGGCACATTTGCTGTGTCAGCGGCCGCCGTGACCTTGTTCCTGCTAGTTCATGGCGCGATCACCAAAAGGATCTCAGCAGCCCAGTCGACTGGCAACGAAGAGCCGGAAGAAATTCACGAAGAACAATCGCCACGCGTGCTTGTTTCGTAAACAAACAGTCACGACGTTGATTTGATCCGTCGGCGTGGAATTCAAGCTAGCGGCGCTTGCCACAGCCCTAAGGCTGGGTTTTGGATGAAATAAAATTCGCTTCCGTCGGTGTCGGTATGCCAACCGTCGGTCAATTTCGTGACGTCGTAGCGTTTCATTAATTCATCGATGTTGCCTGGCGTGTAGTTTACCGAAGCGATTTCATCGGCGCTTAACTTGCCCGCGCCGTACACCACTTCGAATCGATTCTCGTGTGAACCGTGAACCAAGTGGGCCGCTGCGGACGGGTTCGCTCGTAAATCTTCGTTATCGGCGAACAGCTGGATGATTTCTTCTTTGGTGCGATACCCGTACTTGCGAATCAACAAGTCGATTTGTGGGTCTTCGCCGAACTCTTCCACCGCGGGACCCAGCACGGTTAACCGGCCTCCCGTTTTGATTGCCAATCGCGTTCGGTAAATCGACTTGTTGCCCAACCAAGTGCTTTTGAATTCGGCCGGATCCAGATAAGCAACAATGTGTTTGGGGGCGCGATCCAAATGCGTAATGTTGACTTCACGAGCCAATTCGGCGGCAGTAAAAAACGTGTCGTGATCGTCGCCGATGTACAAGCCACGAGTGTGAAGCGTCCCGTCGGGCATTTGCTGGACGACCGTCAGTGCATAAAGCAACGGCATGTCTTGGCAAAATTGATCTTGGGCGTGATTCAGAATCTTGCGCAGCGGCGTGTCCGCGCGACCGAGTGTTTGTTCGATGCCGTAGACGGCACTCAAGTAGTGGCTTTCGTTGATGCCTTCGGCGCCGCCGGTTCCCACGAATACGTTTTTGTTGTAATTCGCCATCCCGATGACTTCATGCGGAACGACTTGGCCGATGGAAAAGATCAAATCGTGGCCGCCATCGCGCAACATCTTGTTCACTTGTGCTTGCCATGGTCGATCGTACAACCCACCGGTGACTTCTTTGACGAAAGACGCCGATACCGTACCGAGTGTGACCACGTCGTCCCGCCATCGGTGTGGACGAAACAGGTCTAACGGAACACCAGGAAACATGTGCGATAGCTGTTCGGGTTTCATCGGCGAATGAGTCCCCAAGGCGGGCATGATGTCCGTGATCCGATCGCCCATCATTTCGTGGCAAATCGCGGTGATCTCGCCGGCGCGACTGAACAGTCGCGTGTGATCGGGCGGCAAGATCAAAGCTTTCTTGGGCATCCCGATTTTTTCAAACGTCTGCTCCAACGCATCGCGAAAATCGTCTTGGGTCAGCGATGTGGTGGTGGAACCGTTGCAGTAGTAAGTGGTCATGGACAGAGCGTTTGGAACGTGGAATAGATGCTTGGGGTGTTCAATGGTCTACAAAATACCATAACGCCAACGATTTGCCCGCTGGTCGAGTTTCCGGCGCGACCCACACAAGCAGGCGTGGGTCGCCCTCGTTCGAATTGAACCCGAACCATTTAAACAGCCCCATCTTGGCGCGTCGTTTTACTTGGCGTCAGATGGGAGTCATGAGTGCAGAAAAAATAGAACAATTGATCCCTCATCGTCCCCCGATGCGGTTGCTAGACGAGATCGTATCGCAAGACGATAACACGATCGTCTGCATCAAGAAGTTTACGGCGAGCGAGTTTTTCGTTCAGGGCCACTTCCCCAATCATCCGATCGTGCCGGGCATCATTCAATGCGAATGTTGCTTGCAAGCGGGCGCGATTTTGTTGAGCCCGCTGACTGATGATGATCCAAACTCGGTTCCGGTTGCCACGCGAATGGACAGCGTCAAATTCAAACGAATGGTTCGACCGGGCGACACCGTCGAAATCCATGCGACTCTGAACGAACAAGTTAGCAATGCGTTCTTTTTGACCGGCAAAGTGTTGTTGGAGGGAAAAGTCGCCACGCGGTTGAACTTTGCGTGCAGCGTTGCCAACCCCGCTAAATTGGATTCCGGAGCATCGTCATGACCGCGAACAATGAACCTTCGTTTGACTTTTTGGGTCTCAGCGGCAAGACCGCATTGGTGATGGGGGTTGCCAACAAAAAAAGCGTGGCCTTTCGCATCGCCAAGATTTTGGAATCCGCTGGCTGCAAAGTGATCTACAGCGTCCGAAGCGAATCACGTAAGGAATCATTGGCCAAACTGCTGGCCGATCGCGACGTGATCGTTTGCGACGTCGAACAGCAAGACCAGATCGATGCGTTGGCCGAACAGTTAAAATCACGAGGCGTCGTTTTGGATGCGATGGTGCATTCGATTGCGTTCGCGGACTACCCCGAAGGTATTCGTCCATTTCACGAAACAACACGGTCTCAGTTTCTGCAGGCAATTGACATTTCCGCTTATTCGCTGACCAGCGTTTGCAACGCGCTCAAGGATTTGTTGGCCAAGGATGCGTCGGTGGTCACGATCGGAATCAGTACGACACGGATGGCCAGTGAAAGCTACGGTTTTATGGCGCCGATCAAAGCCGCGTTAGAATCGTCGCTGGCGTTTTTGACGAAATCGTTCAGCCGGTTTAGCGAAGTCCGGTTCAACGCCGTGGCGGCTGGTCTATTGAAAACGAGCGCCTCAGCAGGCATTCCCGGTTACGTTGATTCGTATTTGTACGCTGAAAAGGTGATCCCGCGTGGCCGTGCGGTTGGGACCGACGAAGTGGCCAACACGGCGGCTTTTCTGTTAAGTCCAAGAAGTAGCGGAATCACGGCACAATCGGTGGTCGTAGACGCGGGAATGTCGATAAACTACTTCGATGCGGCAGTGGTACAGGCGGTCACTGATGCTGATGTAAATCACTAAAGTTCGTGGAATCAACTCGAATCCCAGATGAATAAACCTGCATGGCGATACACCGCCGATGACCTTCCCAAGCTGAGCCCCTTTGGCAGCGTATTAGCCGATCGAATTTCGATCTCGCGCTTTAACGACGGGCAATGGGGCCAGTCAGAAATGATTGGTTTGAACGAATTCACGCTTCATCCTGGAGCACATTGTTTGCACTACGGCAGTTCTTGCTTCGAGGGACTGAAGGCGTATCGTTGGGAAGACGATTCGATTGTTGTTTTTAGACCGGATCGTCATATCAACCGAATGATGCAGAGTGCCGCATTGTTGCGCATGCCGGTTCCGGATGCTGATCAACTGCTGCAAATGTTGTTGGACAGCGTCGCAGATGCCGCCGCTGAAATCCCGCCCGCTCCAGGCGCGCTTTATTTGCGTCCCGTATTGATCGGTTCCGATTACAACATCGGAGCAGCCGCGCACCCCAGCACGTCGGCAATCCTGTATGTGATGGCCTCGCCGGTGGGCGATTATTTTGCCGGCGGCGACCGGGCCCTAAGGTTGTTAGTCGAAGAAACACCAAGGACAGCTCCGCAACTTGGCAAAGTAAAAACGGGGGCGAACTACGCGTCGGCTTTGGGCATTACTTTGGACGCAAAAGAAAAGCACTCGATCGACCAAATCTTGTTTTGCCCCAACTCGGACGTTCAAGAAACGGGCGCCTCAAACTTCGTTTTGATCGATGACAACAAGTTGATCACCAAACCACTGACCGATCAATTCTTGCACGGTGTCACGCGTGACTCGATACTCACGATCGCAGCCGACTTGGGATACTCAGTCGAAGAAAAAGATTTCACGATCGACGAGTTACTGAAGTGGACGGAACATGGCGAAGCGGCATTGTCGGGCACCGCAGCGGTGTTGGCTGGTGTCGGCACGCTGATTCACAACGATACGGAGCACAGTCTTTCGGGGGGAAAAACGGGTCCGAACACGCAACGGCTGCGAACCGCCCTCGTGAATATCCAGCGCGGTGTGCAAACCAACGAACACGGTTGGATCAAGAAAGTCAGCTAGAGGCCGATTTTTGCAGCCAGTTACCAGGGCGATTTAGGTTCGGGTTTTAAGGAGCTTGCGGTTTCGAACGCCAGTCGAGCGATCGATTATTTTCCGCGGCCAATCCAAATGGGCCCCAGCACTTTGAGTGTTGTAGGTTTAAGCGGATATTTCCGCTGAAACTTTCGACCACTTTGGTTAGGTGTGTACCCATGTCGCTTTCATCCGATCGTCATTCTTTTAATGCTCCTTTGACGCCAGAGAACACTCCTGCGGTGCCCGTCGTTTGCTTCGACGAAGGCGGAAAGACGGGTGATCGACAGACAGGCGTCGCTTGCCCGAATTGTCAATCGGAACTAGTGATCGGCGAAGTCCGCGAGTGTCAGTTCGCGGGATGCGCAGACTGTGGCGGAATGTTATTCAAGCAAGATGTTTTTGGCATGCTGATCCAGCATCTGCGAGCGGAAAGATCAAGTCAATCATTCATCGCCAAACCAATCGACTTTGATGACTTGAAAGTCCGGCGTCTATGTCCGTCTTGTCAGACGGTGATGGAAACACACGCCTATGCGGGCCCGGGCAACGCGGTGATTGACACTTGCTTTCCTTGCCGATTGATCTTTTTGGACAAAGGCGAATTGACCAAGCTGGTCGAAACCCCCGGCAAACGGTAGAGGAAGTCGCCAAGACTTTCGTACTCGATCTCGATCGCGAAACCGTGTCATCGAGTACGAGTAC
>CAZZDZ010000132.1:6618-14640 GCA_964652675.1 uncultured Pirellulaceae bacterium | reverse complement strand
CCCGTCCGCGTCGCTGAAAAAGCCCTTTTCATATCAATTTGTGAATGGGGCTTTTCTGTTGGCTCTCTCTGGCTTGGTACTGACGTTTGTCTTTCTGCGGCGGTTTCCCCCGCAAACGATACTCTTTTGGGGGAATCGATCCTACAGACGTGATAATTCGGGGATACGAGTCCTCTACGATCCGCCTCTTTTTTGCTATTCTCGGCAGCAATTTGAAGTTCATTGGTGCCAAAAGTTCTGCTGGCCCCGCCGGACGGAGAATGATCGTTTGATCCCCCACTCAAGCTGAATCCTTAACGCTGGAAATACGCCGTGCCACGCCGCGACGACATTAAAAAAATTCTGATTATCGGAAGCGGACCAATCGTGATTGGTCAGGCCTGTGAATTTGACTACTCGGGCACCCAAGCCTGCAAAGCACTTCGCGAGGAAGGCTACGAAGTCGTGTTGGTTAATAGCAATCCCGCTACCATCATGACCGACCCGGCCACCGCCGATGCGACCTACATCGAACCGCTGACCTGGCAGATGATTGAAAAAATCATCGCCAAGGAAAAACCCGACGCACTTCTTCCCACGCTCGGTGGACAGACCGGACTAAACGCCGCGATGGAACTGGAGTCCAACGGTGTTCTGAAAAAACATGGTGTCGAATTGTTGGGCGCCGATGCCGAGGTGATCGCCAAAGCAGAAGAACGCGACAAGTTCAAAGTCGCGATGGAAAAAATCGGCTTGGACGTCTGCGTCGGAAAAACGGTTAACACTCTGGACGAAGCTCGCGAAGCGTTAAAGCTGGTTGGGCTACCGGCCGTGGTTCGCCCAAGCTTCACCATGGGCGGCAGCGGCAGTGCGATTGCGTACAACAAAGAGGAATTCGATTCGCTCGTCCAAAACGGGTTGGATCAATCGCCAGTCACAGAAGTTTTGATCGAAGAATCGATCATCGGCTGGAAAGAGTACGAAATGGAAGTGATGCGTGATAAAGACGACAACGTCGTTATCATTTGCGCCATCGAGAACTTTGACGCGATGGGCGTTCATACCGGCGACTCGATTACCGTCGCGCCCGCTCAAACGTTGACCGACAAAGAATACCAACGAATGCGGGACGCTTCGCTGGCTGTCATTCGCGAAATTGGCGTCGAAACCGGTGGCAGCAATATTCAGTTTGCGGTCGAACCCAAGTCCGGTCGAATGATCGTGATCGAAATGAATCCGCGCGTCAGTCGCTCCAGTGCGCTGGCGAGTAAAGCTACGGGTTTTCCGATTGCAAAAATCGCTGCGAAATTGGCGGTTGGCTATCGGCTATGGGAATTGCCTAACGATATCACGCAAAAAACGAAAGCCTGTTTTGAGCCGTCGATTGACTATGTCGTCACAAAAATGCCTCGTTTTGCTTTCGAGAAATTCCCCGAGGCAGATGCAACACTAACGACGCAAATGAAAAGCGTTGGCGAAACGATGGCCATCGGACGGACGTTCAAAGAATCGCTACAGAAAGCCATGCGAGGCTTGGAAGTCGGCGCGTTCGGCCTGGGCAGCGACGGACGTGATGCTTGGGGACGCGAAGACCAACCTGACCGCGACACCATTCGCTCCAGATTGAGCATCCCGGGTGCCGAGCGTATTTTTTACATGCGATACGCGTTCAAGCTGGGAATGACGGCTGACGAGATTTTTGATCTGACCAACATCGATCGCTGGTTCTTGGATCACATGTCTCAGATCATCGAACAAGAAGAAGAGCTGATTGCGATCGGTTCGCTGGACAAAATCACTCCCGAAATCATGTGGGACGCGAAACGCAACGGTTTTTCGGATCGCCAATTGTCCAAAATCACAGGCGCGACAGAACAACAGGTCCGCGCAAAACGTTTGGAAATGAACATCCGACCGGTGTTCAAAAGCGTGGATACTTGTGCCGCTGAATTCGAGGCCTACACGCCATATTACTACAGCACTTACGAAACCGAAAACGAGCTTCCACCCAAGGGCGATAAGAAACGAATCGTGATTCTTGGTGGTGGACCAAACCGAATCGGGCAAGGCATCGAGTTTGATTATTGCTGCTGTCACGCTAGTTTCGCCCTTCGCGAAATCGGTATCGAAAGCGTCATGGTCAACAGCAACCCCGAGACCGTCAGCACCGACTACGACACGTCCGACATGTTGTTCTTTGAACCGCTAACGATCGAAGACGTCCTGAACATCTGTGATGCGATCCAACCCGACGGCGTGATCGCGCAATTCGGTGGACAGACCCCGTTGAATCTCGCTCGTGGATTGCAGGACGCTGGAGTACCGATCATTGGAACCAGCGTCGATACGATCGAAGCGGCCGAGGATCGTGAATTGTTCCAGCAGTTGATCGACGAACTTGGATTGCGCCAGCCTCCCAGTGGAATCGCGCGAAACATGGACGAGGCACGTCGCGAAGTGGAGCGAATCGGGTACCCCGCACTGGTTCGTCCAAGTTTTGTGCTGGGCGGTCGGGCGATGGAAATCTGCTACGACCAAAGCCAGTTTGATCGGTACGTCGCCGAAGCGTTCATTGTTGCCGACGGTCAACCAGTTCTGATCGACCGATTCTTGGAAGACGCTACCGAAGTTGACGTCGATGCCGTTTCAGACGGGACCGATTGCGTGATCATGGGCATCATGGAACACATCGAAGAAGCTGGCGTTCACTCCGGCGATTCGGCTTGTGCGATTCCACCGTTCAGCATCACCCAGCCTGTTCTGGATGAGATCCGAGAGTCCACGGTCAAGTTGGCCAATCGATTGAGCGTTGTCGGATTGATGAACATTCAATTCGCGATCAAGATCGAAGACAACACGCCAACATTGTATGTCTTGGAAGTCAACCCAAGAGCCAGTCGCACGGTTCCGTTTGTGGCCAAGGCAACCGGCGTACCGGTCGCAAACATCGCTACAAAAGTCATGACTGGATTGAAACTGAAAGACTTGGGAATCACCCAAGAACCGATTCCCCGTCACGTATCGATCAAAGAAAGTGTGTTTCCATTTCGCAAGTTCATGGGCGTCGACATCGTCTTGGGACCTGAAATGCGCAGCACCGGCGAAGTCATGGGTGTTAGCGACAAATTTTCGCTGGCCTTTGCCAAAAGTCAGATTGCGGCAGGGGCAGTTTTGCCCGAATCTGGAAACGTCTTCCTCAGCCTTACCGCTCGACACAAAGATAAAGCCCTGGAGCTTGGCAAGAGCTTGAAAGAGCTAGGCTTTAACTTGCTGGCCACATCCGGAACGGCAGAACGATTAGAAGCTGGTGGTGTTGAAGTCTCACGCGTTAAGAAGATCGGCGAAGGCCATCCGAACTTGATCGATTACTTAAAGAATGGTGACGTTCAGTTAATTCTGAACACACCCAGTGGAAAAGGGGCGCGGACGGACGAAGGCAAAATCCGCGCAGCGGGTGTTCAACATGGTGTTCCGTGCATCACAACACTCGCAGCCGCCGATGCAGCCGTACGCGCGATGCAGGCAACACGCCAAGGCACGATGGAAGTTCAGTCGCTTCAAGAGAGATACGCGGAAGCAACCTAACGCATTGGTAAATAACCTTGATACTTAAAAACCTCGTGGCGGAAGTCGCCAGGACTTTCGGCAAACCACGTAAGCCAACACCCAACGGCTAAAGCCTGGACTCCAACGACAAGCATCCGAAAGTCTTGACGACTTCCGCTACGGCATTTCGATCACGGTCAACTGCCGTCTGCAATGAAAGTTCTTAGGCTTTTGTGCTTACGGCCTGCCGAAACTCTTCACGAGTTTTGTCACATCGACGGCAAGAAGAAAGAAGATAAATGCTTCTGTTTAGACAAAAAGAGAGCTCCTGCGGATGGGGCAGCAAACCGCAGGAGCTCAGCAACAAGAAGGAGCGGGGCAGAGCTCCTTCAGGTGATTTGTATTTGGTTGAAACGCGTTTCAAATCAACGTCCGATCAACCGATCAATCGTTATGGAAATATAGCTACGGTTAATCGAAGTGCAACCAGCTAAAACCGGCGAAAACTCGTACCCCCTGATAGCGTGATCTCAAAAATCAGATAGTCGACGATGTTACAAATAACTTATTGCGGTATCGGTAATGAAATAGAATCAATCACAACAATTGTTCATCGATTCACAATATTCGATGGCTGCAAAAACAACTTTCAAAAACTCATTTGGGTGGCATGACGCTTGGCAGAAAATACGGTGGAACCCCTCCATTTTAAAGGCCAAGTTTGAAAACAGAGTCAAAGTCTCATGAGCGAAAACGACGAAAACAAACCCACCGCATCGGGGAAACCAGCCCCCCAAACCGACCAGACAGACACTCGTTCACAATTACGATTGTTGGTGATCGACAACGAAGCGGCGATCGCTCATGCGATGACCGAGAGCTTGGAAAAAGTTGGCTACAAATGCGATGTTGCAACCAGTGGTCCATCGGCCGCCAAGCTGATCGAACAAGACACGTTCGACATCATCATCACCGACATGGTGATGAATGAGTTCGATGGGATGAAAGTTCTGAAGTTGGCTCGCGAGCGACTGCCTGACTGCGAAGTCGTCATGGTGACGGGCCACGCGACCGTGCCCGTTGCAGTCGAAGCGATGCAGAGCGGTGCGTTTAACTTTCTCGAAAAACCAATCACCCCCAAACGACTCCGCGCAATCGTAGACAAAGCTGCTCAAGCGGTTTCGTTGCGCAAAGAAAACGCGCTGCTGCACCAGCGTTTGGACGAGCGGTTTGGATTCGAGGGGATCATTTACACCAGCAAGAAGATGCAAACGGTGATCGACCGCGTGCGACGAATCGCAGCGACCGACGCAACCGTTTTGATCACCGGCGAAAACGGCACCGGAAAAGAAGTGATCGCTCAAGCAATTCACCAAAACAGCCCGCGCCGCAGCAAACGAATGCGAGCGATGAACACCGGCGCGATCGCAGAAAACTTGGTGGAAAGTGAATTATTCGGCCACGTCAAAGGGTCGTTCACCGGCGCCGATTCCGATCGCGAAGGAGCTTTTCAATACGCTAACGGCGGGACGCTCTTTTTGGACGAAGTCGGCGACATGCCGATGAGTACTCAGATCAAATTGCTTCGTGTTCTGGAACAAAATCAGATCACTCGTGTGGGCGATAACAAAGCGATCAAGGTAAACGTACGTTTGGTGTCGGCCACGAATCGTCCACTACAAAAGATGATCGAAGATGGCAAATTCCGCGAGGATCTGTATCACCGCTTAAAAGTCGTCACCGTAAACCTGCCCGCCTTGCGAGAACGCGCCGAAGACGTGATTCCGTTGATGGATCACTTTCGCAAGATGTTTCTGCGCCGTCACGAAAAAGCCAACGCACACTTTACGCCAGCCGTCACCAAGCGTTTCTTTGGCTACCAGTGGCCCGGTAACATTCGCCAGCTTCGTAATTTCGTTGAAACGATGGTCGTGTTGGACACCGACGGCAAGTTAGACCTGGATGATCTGCCACCCGAGTTAACCTCCAATGACGACCCGAAAGATGAGCAGCCGACTGCAAGTGTGTCGATGCCACTGGCTGGCCAAAGTGACCTAGTCGGACAACCGCTGGCCGTCATCGAAAAGTGGGCCATCGAAGAAACACTGAAACTAACCGGCGACAATCGCGAAGAAGCCGCCAAGGTTCTAAAGATCGGAGCGAGAACGTTGTATCGCCGCTTGGACCAATACAAAAAGGAAGAGGAAGAGTCTTAGACGATCAGGATTCTTCTTGCGAACCGTGGCATTCGCGTGGGACGTACCGCCCGGGGCCGTCTTGAGCGTAAAAGGTATCCATTGCCGTTTCAAAATCTTCTCGCGTTTTGATCCGCGCCAAACCCAATCGCACTTCTTCGTGTTGCGGGTGACTTTGCGAATACTTGATACAGAACTTGCGCATCAACAACGGCGCTCTTTGGGGCGTGTAGGTTTGTTCGCACAAAGTGAAATGTTCTCGCATCACGGCGGCTTGCTGATGCAGCGTTGGTGGTGCCGGTAGCGGCTCGCCAGCAGCCAGAGCACGGGCTTGCTGAAAAATCCATGGGTTGCCGATCGCTCCGCGCGCCACCGTGACGCCATCGACACCGGTTTGCTGGATCATTTTCAAGCAGTCTTGTGCCGAAAACAAATCGCCACTGCCCAGAACCTTGATCTGGTCCCCAACGTGTTGCTTAACTTCACCCAAAAAGGCCCATCGACTTGGGCCGATATATCGCTGCACAACCGTTCGCCCGTGGACGGTGGCCGCCGCCAAGCCCGCTGCGACGGCACCATCCAAGATTTGGAAAAAGTGATCGCGTGACTCTTGCGTGTCATCGATCCCACGACGCATCTTTACCGTGACCGGTATGTGATCGGGAACCATGTCGCGCGTTCGTTGCAAAATCTCAATCGCCACTTCAGGCTGGCTAAGATGGAACCCGCCGCGACAACGCCCCAAAACTTTCTTGACCGGACATCCAAAGTTGACGTCAATGATGTCAAATCCTGCTTCGACCAACTTCAACGCGCCTGCCGAAAACTGCTCCGGTTCGGCGCCCATCAACTGACCGCCGACGGGATGCTCATCCGGATGAATGTCCAAAAAGTGCTTCGTTTTTTGACGTTTGCTCAACGCCAGCAGAAACTGGTCTAACATCACTTCGCAAACCGAGTACGCCGCACCGTGTCGAGTCGCGATAACGCGCATCGGCAGATCGCTATATCCAGACAACGCTGCTTGTACGACCGGAAATCCGATCGATACATTGCCGATGGTCAGCGGTTGGGTTGCGAAAGCAGTCGACATGGTTAAAAACTGAGGCGGCAGCGAAAAACGGGACAAAACACAATGATGTACGGTACACGAACAGGCAAGAAAAAGTCATCATGTTGAATCAAACTTTTTGGGTAATCGCGACTACATTCACGATTGCCGCCAACACGTCGATTGTCAACGCCGAGACCAAAATGCAGATCGAAACCAGTTCATTCGGAAAAACCAGCGATGCTCAAGAAGTTACGCGATACACGTTGAAAAATTCCCATGGGCACAGTGTCAGTGTGATGAATTTTGGCGCCACGTTGCTGGATGTCAATGTTCCTGACCGTGACGGCAAACTGGCAAACGTCAATTGGTGCTTTGATACGTTAGATCCTTACTTAGACGGGCATCCGTATTTTGGCAGCACCGTCGGTCGATTTTGCAACCGAATCGGCAACGCCAAGTTCACGATCGACGACAAAGAGTATCCGCTAACGGTTAATCATGGCAAACACCAACTGCATGGTGGCAAAGTCAATTTTACGTATCAATTCTGGTCGGGCAAAAGTTATGAGGAGTCAGACCGCATCGGAGTTCGCTTTCAATTGACCAGCCCCGACGGACAAGAGGGGTTCCCTGGAACCGTCAACGCAACAGTCGACTACAGTTGGAACGACAAAAACGAACTGACGATTGCGTTTTCGGCGACGACCGATGCCCCAACACACGTCAATTTGACCAATCACAGCTACTGGAACTTGGGCGGCGTGGGCAGCGGCAGTGCGATGGACCATGTCGCTCTGATCCAGGCAGACGAATTGCTAGACGTGGACGACGATTTAATCCCCACGGGAAAACTGAATTCTGTCGACGACACCGTATTCGATTTTCGCAAACCCACATCGTTCGGTCAGCGTGTCGACCAGCTTCCAGCAACCAAAGGCTACGACCACTGCTATGTTGTGCGAGGCGATTTCGGAAAGATGCGATCGGCTGCCCGAGTGGTCGACCCAAAATCTGGCCGCGTATTGGAACTAGAGACCACACAGTGCGGAATGCAACTCTACACGGCAAACCACTTGCCCGGAAACGAACACTCCGCAGGTGCCGGTGGCCACGATGCGTTTTGCCTGGAAACCCAACACTACCCCGATGCACCGAACAAGCCAAGTTTTCCAACGACGCTTTTGAAACCAGGCGAAACTTTCAGCGAGACAACCATTCATCGCTTTACCGTTGAACAGTAAACCCCGA
>CAZZDZ010000132.1:4662-6518 GCA_964652675.1 uncultured Pirellulaceae bacterium | reverse complement strand
GAACAGTAAACCCCGATCCAAGAACAACTTTGTGGCCCCAACAAATCACAAGGAAACGAAATGAAGATCAATCCCTACGCTCCACCGAAACGCATCAAAGAAAAGACGGCTCCACGACGAACCTGGACCGAAGAAGAAATCTTTGAAACGGTCGCGCAGTGTCTGGTTGAAGTGTTGGGTGTTGACCGAGATGAGATCACACCGAAAGCCAGCCTCGTGCTCGATTTGGGAGCCGAATAGGTCACCTTTATGTGACGCAGCTCATCTATTGAAGCTCTAGTACTTCCAGGTCCGTGAACTTGCCAATTTGCATATTGGCTCCGCCCAACAGTACCAGCTTTTTGTTTGCGATCGGTAGCATTCGATGAAAGAACCGGCTTGGTTCTTGCCTTGCGATCGTTCGCCAGCTTTCTCCATCACTTGCAAGCTCGTGGACAAAGCCGTCCATCGCAGAAACGTACAAGCGGTTGTCATGAGTGAATGCGGCTGTTCCAAAACCGGACATGCTTTTACCTGGCAGGTCTGGGCCTGACGACCAACTTCCTGATTCGATATCGCATACATGCACTTTTCTGGTTGGGCCTTTCGGGGTCATGCCGCCGATCACGAACAGTTTTCCACTGTTCACGGCCACACTAACCGCGCGATGCTGAAATGGTTGCTCGGGCAAAGCTTGCCACTGGGGTTTCGCCAGAGAAAGATCGATTGACCATGCCGTTTTATGCCAAACCGTATCTTTATCTCCATTCATGCTCCAGCCTCCCGCCACGTAAACACGACTACCAGCCGCAAAGGCATCAAACGAAGAACGCGGTTCAGGTAACGAAGGCAGCGGAGTCCATGAATCTAATTTCGGGTCGTACATTTCCACCGTGGACTGCGAATGCAAATCGTGCTCTTCGCCCTCGGCATTCATGGCAGTGAATCCGCCAAGCCGCACCAACTTGTCGCCGACCGCGACCAATGCGAGACCTTGCAAGCGCGGGCCACCAGATAATTTGGTCCAAGCTGAATCCTTCCCAGACAGATTCAACGACCAAAGACGGTCGGACTGCTCGGCGGTTGAATACGAATGGGCGCTGCCCGTGTGGCCACCGTAGACGTACAGTTTTTGATCACACACAGCGGCGCCAAAACTGGTCAGTTCTTCTGGCAAGTCCGGTAGGTTCGATGGTTTGATGCGTGATTGGCTGGCAGGATCGACCACGACGCTGGGGGTTTGTTTTTCAGACTGCTTCGATTCGTAGAACAACGTCGACGTCAGGTAATAGCTTTCACTTTGGTAAGGTTCGCCCTTGTAGGTGCCAGAGTTTTTCTCAGTCAGCCCCACAAGCAACCCGTTCAGGCCGGGCGAAAATTTGTCACTGGCAAAGGAAACTTCACCCGCCTCATTTGTCTTCGCAGTGGATGCGTCTTCGTTCGCCGCACTAACCAGTTTGACTTCCTGGTCAGGCAGCGGTTTTCCGTGATGGAAAACACGAATCGTGATCTTGTCGTCTGAGGGCGGCAAAACGACCGTCTGCAGCACTGCGTTGTTTCGCGGATCGGTAGGCCACGTTTCAGCGTTCTCGTGCGGCAAGTGTTCTACGAAATAAGTCAGCTTCGTCCCGTGGTAATTTCCGTAGACCACGGCAGCGTGCAATTCGCGAACAGGATCAACCGTCGTTTCGCTACGGATTCCGATTAGATCATCGGTATCGACGCTGCTCATCTTTACCTTGGACTTCGCCGCGTAAACCTCGGTCGCCGCGATCGCAGCGGGCATCGAATAAGTCGTGTCATCGATGCCTTCGCCAAACCACAACACAGCTCGTCCATCAGAATCGGTGCTGAGCCACGGAAAGTGCGCCGAAACG
>CAZZDZ010000132.1:0-4562 GCA_964652675.1 uncultured Pirellulaceae bacterium | reverse complement strand
CAACACAGCTCGTCCATCAGAATCGGTGCTGAGCCACGGAAAGTGCGCCGAAACGCTACTGCCGAACGAAATCAAAAGCACGAATAGTGCGACGTTGTTGATTGCCTTCATTTTTTCCCTGTTCGATGATGGTTTTGATCAAGGACGACATTCCAATTTCGCACCGACGAAATCTTCGACGCGTTTTCACCTGCCGCGAAAGGGCGTTGACCAGCAATAGGCTGCCGACAGAAATCAAGAGTTACGTGCTACCACAATAAGATTGCTCAAATGATGTGCGATCCGTCTCGTAACAGCAAGCCGAATCGTGGAAATCCGTCTCTCGACAAACAAAACGTGCGATGTAGATCCAAGCGTATTGTTGCCAAGCTATTTGCGTTGTCGCCATGATCATTGCGTTTGAGGACGCCCAGCCAGCGAAATCAAGGCGACGCTAATCACAGTGCCATTTCGACGTAGACACCGTGCAAAACCAAAGCAACAGCGGCAAGGGGCAAGACCCCTGAATAGCCCGTTGCTGCCAAAGTCGGGTTGTCCACACTCGTCAACTTGGCAAATCGAGTGAATATTCCGATCATTTACGGCTCATTCGGTCAAAACAGCTGTGCAATTTACCCGCACACCTTTGACTCTTTGCGGCTCCACAATAAACTGGGGCTATTCGAGGAGTTCGTTTGATCAACGTCTGCGTTCTCCTATTAATGTCACCCCCGACACATCGGTTCAGGAGGTGATTGGGCCTGGCTTGACGCCGCCAATCGACCTACCCGCTTTCGCCGTAAGTGCGCGTGAGGGTTCTCAATTTTGAGTCTCTTTTGCGGAGCGAACCTATGAGTAGTTTAGTTTTGGCATTTGGTTTCCCGGGCATGCCCGAGATGCTGATCGTTCTTTTTCTCGCATTGTTGCTGTTTGGCGGCGCAAAGCTTCCCAGCTTGATGCGAAATCTTGGCAAGAGCGCCAATGAATTCAAGGCCGGCATGAACGAATCGTTAACGGATGATGACGATTCGCCCAGCGAGAACGCCTAAGAATGTTTGGGTTTGGACCATTTGAAGCAATGGTGATCGGGGTCATCGCCGTCGTATTGTTCGGCGGCAACTTACCGGAAGTGGCTAGAAAGCTTGGATCCAGCTACCGCGAATTTCGTCGCGGCCTGAACGAAGTCCAGCAGCAGTTCCGGATGGCGGAATACGAAGCCAATAAGGTGATCAATTCCGTTGACCCAATGAAATCATCAGACGACGAAGAGGATGACGATGAACCAGCCGAGCCATCGGCTCCCAAGTTCACGCCGCCAACTTAAGTCGCCAAGATCAGTCAATTTGCAAACGCCGCGTTGTTTTTCAACGCGGCGTTTTTCGTTTCGGACGAACGAAGGAGATGGCGCGAGCGGTCCTAAGCAGCGCCATCGCGAGCCTTGACCAGCAAGTCGATCCAGGGCCCCACATAGTAACCATTGTCGTGAAACGTTCGGCCGCTGACCAAGTTCCCGTCGATCACGCAGGGCTCGTCCACAAACGTCCCACCGCAAACCTCTAAGTCAAATTTGCATTTCCCAACCGTGGCCATCTTTCGGCCACGAACGCAATCGGCGTAGGCGGGAATTTCGACACCATGGCACACCGACGCGATTGGTTTGTTCTGGGCAAAAAAGTACTTGGTGATCCGAACGAGGTCTTCGTCGTACCGAATGTACTCGGGGGCTCGTCCACCCGAAAACATGATTCCCGCGTACTCTTGCTCTTTCACTTCAGCAAACGGAACATCGCAGTCCAGCGTGTAGCCTTCCCATTCCTTGGTGATCGTCCAGCCCGGCTTTACCTCGTGTAGAACCAGCTGGTACTTGCGTTTTTCGGGAGCCGTCACGACTGGCTGAAAACCAGCCTCCTGCAATCGGTAGTACGGATACATCGTATCGAGCAACTCGGTTGCGTCACCGATCACAATCAACACTTTTTCCATCACTCGGTTTTCTTTTTGTGTAGAGATTCAGTTTTAGGTTCGCTGTGTGAACAGCTCACGACATGCACTCGCCAAGGTAGCTGCGTGCCCGATTAATTTCTTTTGTCACGTCGCTGGTGGAATCCAAAATAGCGATGCCACGCGGAAATGGATGCATGAATATTTCCATCCAGCCACGATAACGGATGTCAGACAAAGCTTGCATCAGCGGTTTGAAGTCCAATTTGCCTCGGCCGGGCATTTGTAGCAATTCCAGTTCTTTTGCCTGGGCATTCATACATCCGTTACCGTGTTGCCACGCATAAAACACTTCGATGTGATGATCCAAATTCCGAATCAATCCAGCAAGCAGCTTTTCGTCCTGGGGCAAATGGTACGGAGCGAATGCGATCGCCAGATGAGGACTTGGTGAAAGCTCCGCTAGCCATTTCATGCTGTCGGGAGACTCGATCAAATTGTTGGCGTGATTTTCGATCGCAATCGTTACCGAGTTTTCTTCCGCGACATCAATATGTGGCTTCATCTTTTCGACGAAAGCCTGCACTGCTTTCTTTAACTCTTGGCCTTTCAATCCCTTGGGACCTTTACCACCGGTCACGATCGTCATGCAACCAAGCCGCTTGGACAACTGCATTTCTTCCTTTAAACCAAAGGGGCCAAGTTTGTATTGCGTGTTGCAACCAAGCCGAACATTGTGCTGCTTTAGTAACTCCAGAAACTTGTCTTCGCCCATCGCATCCAGCTGCTCACGTTGATCTCCGTGCGGCTTGGGCCAGATGTCGATTGCCGTCGCGCCGGTCTTGGCAACTTCGGGCAAAATATCGGCGAGCGATGTGTAGCCGTACATACAAGAACCAAGGATGTACTTTGGCTTCAGCTTCTTTGGCTCAGCCGCGCGCACCAGCCCCGCACTTGCGATCGCCGCACAGGTCGCCGCACCAAATTTTCGACGGTTTATCATTTTGCTCCGGCTCCTTTTTACTCATCGATGTACGGTTGGCGTTATTGTTCGCCGACGAAGCTACTCAAGAGATCCGTTTGCGACGATGGCATGACTAGACCGTTTCGAATCCTGAACGCTGCTCGCGTTTCAAATGCTCATTTGCTTCGCTGTCTCCAGGAAAGCTTTCCGATTCTGGGTCCCATTTCAATGTGCGGCCCAAACGCATCGCAATGTTTCCCAGGTGACACGTACTGACGCTCCGATGCTGGCTTTCGATGTTCGATACAGGGTCATTTCGCGTCTGTATACAATCAAAGAAGTTGCCCATGTGATTGACGATCGCTTCCAGCTTGCCGGCCCGTTCAGGACGGTCCAGATTATCGTGACCGTACACTGTCCAATGCTCTCGCGTTAGCGGTTTCTTTTTCAGATCCTCTACCGGTTTTCCCTGAATCGCGCCGCGGTTAACAAACAATCGCCCTGCGTCGCCAGTAAACATGATTCCGTTACGCCCAGTATCGGCAACCGTCATCACGACACCATTGGCGTAAGTGTATTTTGCGTTGAAATCGATTGCGACGTTGAATCCATCTTTCACATCGGGGTATTTTGCCGTGCCCGATATCTTTACCGGAAAACTGTCGATGGCCCATTGTGCGATGTCCAAGTGATGAGCGCCCCAGTCGGTCATCTGACCGCCCGAGTATTCGTACCACCACCTGAACGTGTAGTGGGATCGTTCTTCTAAGTATTCAACGTCCGGCGTTTGTCCTTGCCACAAATCCCAATTGAAATGGTTCGGTACGGGGCGGCGATCAAACGGGCCACCGGTCTTGTTTTTGCCAAGCACGACATCGACTTGCTTTAGTTTCCCGATCCGGCCTTGGCGAACCATTTCAACCGCTTGGCGAAAACGATGATCACTGCGTTGCCACGATCCGACTTGAACGACACGACCTGTTTCTTTGACGACTTTGCGCAACTGTTTGCCTTCGTCGATCGTCAACGTAAGCGGTTTTTCGCAGTAGACATCTTTTCCGGCACGACACGCATCGATCACCATCTTTGTGTGCCAATGGTCGGGAGCTCCGATGGTGACAACATCGACATCTTTTCGTGCCAGCAAGTCTTGGTAGTTTTCGAAGTCACGCGGCGTGCTACCAAACGCAGCCTTAGCTGGATCGCGAACGTTTTTGTCCACATCGCAAACTGCAACGATGTCGCCGTACATTTGTGCTTTGTGAGCGATCACGCTGCCTTGATAGCGAAGCCCAATCGAACCAACCCCAAGCCGTTCAACTTTGTGTTTGGCTTTGTCGGATGCCGGATTGGCTGCCGTGCCAACGTGAACAGGTAGTAGAGCTAGGCCGCTGATTGCGGCGCTCGAGCCAAGAAACTTGCGACGAGAAAAATCACTTCGACGATTCATGGCAGGCACCAGGAGGAGGAAGGGAGCCTCATCTTAGCCATCACGTTCGATGCGTGTCAGAATCGGCCCAACAAATGGGCCAAAGTGCCTCAGGATCTTGTGTGAACTCTTAAAGCACCATTCGCCGACAGGAGACGCTCCTTTAATTGTCTTTACAGGGTGAGTGAGGGGACTCGAACCCCCGACATTCGGTACCACAAACCGACGCTCTAACCAACTGAGCTACAC
>CAZZDZ010000131.1:3731-14716 GCA_964652675.1 uncultured Pirellulaceae bacterium | reverse complement strand
CTTCACAACTTCCGCTAGCGTTTTACGAGTCGACACTAAATCTAATCCAACGGTGCGGCCACCAAATCGTATCCATCAGCGGCCACGATTTCGCAGCGGACCATCGACCCAACTCCAACGTCACTATCTGGATCAATTCCACTAACATAAATCACGCCATCGATATCGGGAGCTTCGGCCCGGCTACGGCCAATCCAAACGCCGTCTTGATCTGGCAAGGCGGCGTCGATCAGCACGTCTTCGGTTGTACCAACGCGGCTCTCCGCCCACTCAAACGCAATCGTTTGCTGCAGCGCCATCAATTGGTTGAACCTTTCCTGGGCAACTTTCGGGTCAACTCGGTTGGGCAGTTTCGCCGCAGGCGTGTCTTCTTCGATCGAATAAGTGAACACGCCTAAATGTTCGAATCGTTGTTTGGCGGCGAAATCCATCAGTTGTTCAAAATCGTCATCCGTTTCGCCCGGGAACCCAGCGATCATCGTCGTCCTCATGATCAAGTTGTCGATGCGCGATCGCAGGTTGCCCATGATTTCTTCTTGCAAGCTACGTGTGGTCTTGCGAGACATGCGTTTGAGCATTTGGTCACTGGCATGTTGCAGTGGCATGTCGATGTACGGCAAAATCCTTTTCGCGCCAGCAAGCGTATCGATCAAGCGATCATCGATGTACATCGGATAAAAATACATCAACCGAATCCAGTCAATCGATTCGATTTGATCGAGTTCCACCAATAGATCTGCCAAGCGTGGTTCGCCGTACAGATCTTTTCCGTAGTATGTCGTATCCTGTGCCACGATCACGACTTCGCGAACACCACTGTCACCTAGTCGTTTCGCTTCATCAATCACCTGCTCGATTGGTTTGCTGTAGTGCTTGCCGCGCATTTTGGGGATCGCACAAAACGTACACAGGCGGTCGCAACCTTCGCTGATTTTTAAATATGCAAAGTGCCTTGGTGTGACGGCGGTTCGCACGGCATCGCTGAGCGGTTTGACAGCGGCCGGCCGAAACACTTTCTGTTGTTCTTCGACGCCGCTTTGCAAACGGTCGATGACCGACACAATTTCGTTGCGTCCAAAGACCCCGATCATCGCATCGATCTCAGGGCGTGCTTCCAACAATTTGCCTTGTTGTCGCTCGGCCAGGCAACCGGTGACGACGACGTTACGAATCTTGCCCTGCTTTTTCAAAGCCAACATTTCATCGATCGCGCCCAATGATTCTTCACGTGCTGAATCGATGAACCCGCAAGTATTGACGACGACAAAATCAGCGTTGTCTACCGAGTCGACCATGCAATAGCCGTCTTCGTCCAAACGCCCGAGCATTTGTTCGGTGTCAACGAGATTTTTGGGACAACCAAGACTGACAACAGCGTAGCGCCCACGCTTGGACGGATCATCGGAGTCAGATTCGCGTTTGGGCTGAGCAGGATTGATGTCGGAAACGACAGGAAGCGACATGGAGAGATTCGATTTCGTAAGATGGAACCGGCCGCAAAAAACCGGCCAGCAACCCTGTATTTAAGCGACGAAAGCCAAAAGAAGCAAACGGTTCGTCACCAAACAGCCTACTATGGCCGATAACGGGAACCTGACCCGCACAATATCAACCACCTAATCGCTATGGCTTTGGAGGCCCACCCACTTGCCCATGAAATGAAAACGCGGCGAAAGCCCGTTTCCTAACGGTTGGCGAAGACAACGCCAGCCGCAAAAAATCACTTTGCCGTACGAGAATTCGTTGGCATCTTTGGTGCAGTGTTCCGGATCACAGAAAGCAATGCGTGCTCTCCTGCGGCGTCTTGGCCTAACTCCCAGACCATCACGCCGCCCAATTTGGTTCGGATGGCAAGCTCCACCTTTCGCTCCATCATTCGTGGGCCATTGAAATAAACTTGACCAACTTGGTTCACATCCCGATTCGGAGCATGCTGCGCGATCACGTCTGCATACGACATCGCCTTTCGCGTCTTGATATCGCGGCCATAAAAAGGCAAACCCAAAATGATTTTCTCCGCTGGCATTCCCGCGTCAATCAACTTCCTCAAGTCACCCTCAACTTGTTCGTAAGTCGAGTGTTTGCCGTCGTAGTCGTACGCCATGATCTGGACATGATCTACAGCCGATAACGCTTGGGGTGACAGTCGTTGCCAGGATGCGATCGTGACGCTTAACATCAGCCCATGCGGTTCGAAGGCAGTGTGCAGATCCTGTAGCAGTTGACCGTATGCATCTTCTTCCGCGCGATTTTTTGGGTGCTCCCAATCAAGGTCGATTCCATCGAGTCGATGATCAAGCGCGAAACGTACCAGCGACTTGACGCATTTTTCCCGTTTGGCGGGCGCCAGCGCAATCGAGCCAAAATTCTGGGAACGCTCCCATCCGCCAATGGTCAAGATCAACCGCACACGGCTTTGCGTCTTGAATCGCAATAGACGTGCCCAAGGACAATTTTTCAGCCTCGCTAAATCAAGTGCTCCGTCTTGTGACAGTTCGGCTGAAAAGAGAATCAAATCCGTCAAGCCGTCGAACGAACTTGGATCAAACGCGGCAAGACGGTAGTCCGGCATGTAACCGGCGATGCGAAAACGACCTGGGCCGCTCGTCTCGTCCGCCCGTCCAAAGTTTCCTGCAAACAGCGGAACCAACGAACACAGTAAGGTGCAAAGTAGATTCTTCATTAACCAATTATTCCAGTCAATTCCCGGCGCGTCGTCAACAGCGGAGTCAAAAAGTAGCCATCTATCTCCGAGAGATGTAGCCCGACTGTACGTCAACCAACGTCGACAGCACGGATCGTAGAATCCGTCATTACATCGGTAGTATCAGCTCGTGATCTGAATCGAATGACACGGACACGATTTCGTTTGGGCTACGTCGCACAGAGATCAACAGGTCTGCTACCGGTTGAACGAGAATTTGGCGTGGGTGGTGGATCAAAACAATCGGGCTTACTGCTTCATTCTTTGAGTTCACTGGACAGTTTCGCAGCGGTCGTAGCCTTCTAGGTTAATGACTTGTGATCGTACGCATGTTCATTACCGAAGAATAAGTCAGCCGACGCAGGACATTCTCGTTTTGACTGGAAAATTCCAGCGAGGAGTCCCAGGGCCGAATGCGGGCGGGGCTAGATAAAGACAACCGGCACGTTAGCCAAGCTGAAATGCTCGTTCGATGAACCAAAAACAGGCGATCAGACCGATCACGACGGAGCCACCTTTCACGATGATCGGATGATAGAACTTTTGGTTTCTTAGTAAGTAAATCACGGGGAATACTGCCGCCACGATTACCAATTGCCCAAGTTCGACGCCGACATTGAAGGACAACAGAATCTTCACCAAGTTAACCGTGCGAAACGGAAGTTCTCCCATCACCGATGCAAATCCCATCCCGTGGAATAGACCAAAGAAGAAGATCACCAGCCATTTTTTTTCGTCAAATTTCGGCAAGATATTGTTGATCGCGACCAAGACGATTGAAAGGGCAATCAGTGATTCGACAATATAGGACTCCGCTGAAATCAAATTCAACGCGGCAAGACTAAGTGTGATTGAGTGGGCGATCGTAAATACCGTCACGATCTTCAGCACGTTCCACAAAGCCGAACGAAACGTCTTGACGCCTTGCCATTTGCCCTCTTCGCGAGTCACTACCGCCAACAACAACAGCGCAAGCAAAAACAGAATGTGGTCGATACCAATCCAGATGTGCAAAATTCCTTGCCAGATGAATTGAAACGGCCTTAACAACGCAGGTAGATTGTTGAGGTCAAGTTCTTGTTCTGGCTTATGTGGCCCAAACGCCATGATCGCATTTTCTTCTCCGTACTCCGCGCCCTGTTTTTTGTTGTACGACAACACAATCAAACTGCGATGCAGTGGACTGTCGTCGGTGATGAAGATGTCGTTGCGGATCGTCAGTTTGTCAGGGATCTCAGTGGTCGCCGTTCGATAAAAATACTGAGCATAGTTTTGTTTCTCTCCAAAAACGCCAGTTTTCTCGAACTGGATTTCTAGCGGTTGACCCGCCAATGAAACACTAAAGTGTTTTCTCAGGTAACTCTGGACCTCTTCGGCGGTAGCTGCAACCGCAGCAGCCTCGGTTTCGCCATGTTCTGTCCAGTCGATCCCAAGCTTGGACTTGAGGTCATTGATGTTGATCTCGAAGCGACCGGCAATATGATCGCTTTCGATGTTCAACCACACGTAATTTTCACCAGATGCGTGAGCGTGAACCTGCTGCGGAGAAATGCTGAACCAAAGTCCCACCAAGCAGGCAAAAAATCGAACGGCGTGAGGAACGGTGAGCAATTGTTGTGGCATGGACTGGTTGAGTGTGTACGGTAGAAAGTTGCAGCAGGAAATGACGGTGTGCGAAAACAGTCCAGTTATATGAGATTAATATGGCTCGCGAAATAAGCGCTAGACTCGCGGCGTTCCACTTTGCCGTAGAGGAAGCCATCAAGAGTTTCGGCAACCATCCAGCAGTCGAAAGTCTTAACGAAGTCCGCTACAGAAAATCAGGCACTTATTTCACAGGCGGTCCTTATTAAACCATGACCGTTATGACCTGTAAGGGTAGCTTCACAGCCTGTAACGGTGGAGTTGCGACCGGTTTTTCGACAAGTGAACTAGAGTCATGATCGTACCGTATGTTACCAATCGCCGGGCATCGGTGGCGCCCGCCAAGATTTATCCATTGAACCGATTATGAATACACTTGTTCTTGATGAAACAGCTTTGCAGCAGCTAGTGCTTCGTATCGGCGTTGATGTCTTGATGGACAACTTGATTGATCGTACGGCAAAAGCGTTCGCCGATTACGATCCCAGTGCGACAGTGATCCCACAAAGAACGGGGTTTCATTATCAGTCGCCCACCGGGTTGGTCGAATGGATGCCGCTGCATGAATGTGGCGAGTCGGTGCTCATGAAAGTAGTCGGCTACCATCCAATCAATCCGATTCGAAGTGGATTGCCCACGATCGTGTCAACGATGAGTTCCTATGACACGCAAACTGGACATTTGAGCGCGATCGTTGACGCAACTTTCTTGACGGCACTTCGCACGGGAGCGGCCTCTTGCGCAGCAAGTCAGTGGCTGGCACGTCCCGACAGTGAAGTGCTGGGACTGGTTGGTTGTGGTGCTCAAGCCGTCACACAGCTGCATGCACTTTCGCGACGTTTCCCAATTCGCGAAGTATTACTTCACGACATCGATGCATCGGCCGCAAGCTCACTGCGAGGTCGGCTGAGCGGTATCGTTGATGAGTCTGTCGTCTTTCGCGAAGTGTCGTGCCAAGAGCTGGCTACGAAGAGCGACATTATTTGCACTGCGACATCAGTTGAAATCGGTGAAGGGCCCGTGATTGAGCTGGAGCAGTTTCAGCCACATCTGCACATCAACGCAATCGGATCTGATTTACCAGGCAAGACCGAGTTGCCGCGTGAGTTTTTGGAAAATAGTTTCGTCTGCCCGGACTTTATCCCCCAAGCACGCGTTGAAGGCGAGTGTCAGCAGTTGCCCAATGATCGGGACATGGTGTCAATCAGCGAAGTCGCAAAATCGTCTGATCAGTATGACTGGGCTACAAAACAAGCCACTGTGTTCGACTCAACCGGTTGGGCACTTGAAGACTGGGTGGCAATGAAGTGGGTCATTGAGAAAGCAAAGGAGTTCGGTATCGGAACCTACATTGCGATCGAGTCGCTAAGTGGTGATCCACGAAATCCGTATCAGTTCCTTACCGATTCTGTCCCACCGCAACGTCAAACACTTCACGTGACCGAATCTCCTGGTAGTGGCCGTTAAGAAATGCCGAAAATACCTGATCGATTCTGACGCTGACGATCCGTTCACGACCATCGTAAGCGTTCTCTTTTGCAAATCCCCAAAGCCGCTTTGGGGCACACATCCAGTGAGGTAAGAGACGTTTAGGTGCGTCGCTATTCAGGCTTTTCGCGTAAGCGACTAACAATTCCTGCATGGCCTGCGTCCGTTTTTCGTTGTAACGCAACGAACCAAGTTCTTGTTCGATGGCAAGCAAATCGTCGGCAGATAACGCCGCTTGCAATCGTTGCGAAGTCGACAAATCGGTCGCGCCCCACGTTATCCTTAGTCCAGGCTGTTTGTCCAAGTAGCTGAATCCGCCTAGCGTAAATTGATATTCAAACGGGGCCATGTATCCCGGCGACATCGAATATTCATTGCCGCTTTGACCGACCGCGGTAATGCGATAAGTGTAAGTTGCCGGGCTGTCGATCCAACTAAGCACCGCCGGTTTGGCCCAGTACGCACTCGATGCGATCAGGATTGCCGAAACCATGAAGTGAACTGGTCGCAACTGGCCAACAGACAACAGTGGATTGCGCCATGTCAGGATCAACAACGTGACTAAAATCACGATCCATGGCCAAAAGAAGATTCCCGAAGTGACGAATATTCCTACGTGAAAACAAATCCAGACGATCAGAAACAACCTGACCGTTCTATGTCGCCAAAGCATGAAGACTGCACCGCACTCAGCAACAATCGTCAGTAACTTGGCAGGCCAATTTGTCCAAGCCATGAAGTTAGTCAGGCGATCGATTTGCGCGGCTTCCAGAAATCCCAGCCAACCGTTTGCGTAGGTCGTAGGTAGTAGAAAATAGACTTGATCATGTGGCAGCCAACCGATTTGTATTTTGCGAATCCCCGACGGTACGTAGTGACTTGCGACAAGGCAGAACAACATGAAAACGAAATGGGATGTCTGCCACTTCTTGGTTGCCAATCCAATCAAGAGTGTTGCCGAGAAAAGCAACACGATCCGGGCCGGTAAAAATGGGATTGCCCAGGAGAGTCCGCCAATGGGGACGTTGAACTGTCCTATCATTGGCCATAAAACCAACAAGAACGGGAACACAAACATCGGTCTCCAAACAACGCCGATCCACAGCATGGCCAATAAAGCCCGGTCCAGCGAATGACTCTGTTGAAGAAAGTGGTTATAGTCGTACGTTGAGTAGATCCATGCCAACAAAAACGCTGAAACGCCCACCACGACTCGGATTCGCGGGCCGTCCTGAAGCGTTGTCCATTGTAAGTTCAGCGACCGATATTGGATCGCTAGAAACACGCCGACCAGTCCAACCACTGCTGTTCGAAACGTTGGCCGCATCAAGTCGCTCAGTGTGGAAACGAAGATGACCGGCTCTCGATACCCATCGATCGAGAGCGTCCAAGGTTTGAGAAAGAACCAATTAAGTATTGTGAACAACGCGACCAAACCGCCCAACGCCCACCAATCACCAGAACGGATTTCGTCACGAATTCGCTGTTTGAAAGGCAGTCGTTCTTGTTGCATTTCCCTGATTATCCCGTTTCGGCAGCGCAGCGAGTGGAACCACTGGCTGCGTGCATTGTGCTTGAAGCAGCGTTCCTTCACAACTGAATCAGCGCAGATGATTTTGGCGTTTCAATCTGAGGGATCGTGGTCATGATGGATTTCAGTTGGACAAAAGAGCAACTTCAGTACCGTCGCGAAGTTGTGGAATTCGCTAGCGATCTAACCTGCGATGTGATCGAGCGAGACAAAGCCTGCGAATTTTCGCGTGAAGCATGGCAAGCGTGTGCTGACTTTGGCATCCAAGGCATGGCGGTTCCACAGCGCTTCGGCGGATGTGATCGTGCCGATGTTTTGACTGGCATGATGGCTATGGAAGCAATGGGACTGGGGTGCCGCGACATGGGTCTACTGCTGGCGCTCAACGCACAAATGTGGACCGTTCAGCTACCCATTCAACGCTTTGGGACTCCCGAGCAACAGGAGCGATTTCTGCCGGGCATGTGCAGTGGCAAAGTGATTGGGGCTCATGCAGTGACTGAACCCAACACTGGTTCAGATGCGTTTAGCCTTGAAACGACCGCCACGAAATGTGATGGAGGTTATCGCCTGAACGGCACAAAGCGACTGGTGACGCTGGCGCCGATTGCGAACTTGGCGCTCGTGTTCGCGACCATCGATCCAAAGCTGGGAAAATGGGGTACGACGGTATTTGTCGTCGAAGCGGATTCGCCAGGGTTTACGACCAGTGCCAACATGGAAAAAATGGGCATGCGGACCGTGCCTTGGGGCGAGATTTACTTGAAGGATTGCTTTGTGCCCGAAGCGAATCGTTTGGGAAAAGAAGGCGCGGGGTTCTCCATGTCGCAAAGTTCGCTGGAGTTCGAACGCTGCTGCGTGTTGGCAAGCCACGTCGGGGCGATGGACCATCAATTGAGCGTGGCGGTAGAATTCGCCAAGCAACGACAGCAATTTGGCCAACCGATCGGTAAGTTTCAGTCGGTTTCCAATCGCATCGCGGAGATGAAAGTGCGTTTAGAAACCGCACGGTTGCTGCTGTACAAAGTCGCTTGGCTCAAGCAACAAGATCAACCTGCGATGCTGGAAGCGGCGATGCTGAAACTGCACCTTAGCGAGTGCTTTGTCGAGTCCAGCTTTGATGCGATTCGGGTCCAAGGCGGCCGAGGCTATTTGACTGACGAAGGCGTCGAGCGTGATTTGCGTGACGCGATGGGCGGCGTTTTGTATGCGGGCACATCCGACATCCAGCGCAACATCATCGCACGATTACTAGGGCTTTGATGAATCTAACGCTTGCCAATCTGGTCGATCGCGCTGCAGAGCGTGACGCCGATCACCACGCCTTTCGCTGTCAACGCGATTCGATTTCTTACTCAAAGCTTGCTGCGCGCTGCAACCAGGTATCCAATTTTTTGCTGCAGCAAGGCGTACAGCGTGGCGACCGTGTGGGCCTCTTGCTGCCACGCTGTTTGGCATCAGCAATCGCAGTCCATGGCATCATGAAATCGGGCGCGGCATTCGTCCCCATTGACCCACTGACACCCGTAAATCGCATTCGGCAGATCGTTGACGACTGTCAGATTCGGCATTTGATTACCGATAAATCACAACGTCGATCGATTGCGGAACTGTTAAGTGAAAAGTCTGGTATCGAGTCGATATTGGGAACGGACGATGCAACAGACGGTTTGCCTCGCAAGTTTTCCTGGGACTCGCTCGATCAGTTTTCCGATCGACCACCAACGGCAAACCCAGCGGTGAACATTGGGCAACAAGACTTGGCCTATATAATGTACACCTCGGGTTCGACGGGGCGACCCAAAGGGATCATGCACACGCACTACAGTGGGCTGAGCTACGCGGAACTTTCGGCGGCGACCTACGATGTTTCCTATCGCGACTGCATTGGAAATCACTCGCCGCTGCATTTTGACATGTCAACGTTCGGCTATTTGACTGCTCCACTGGCCGGCGCGACGACCGTGATCATTCCGGCGGCTTATACAAAGCTGCCCGCTAGCTTGTCACAGTTGATAGAAGCGGAACGGATGACGATTTGGTATTCGGTGCCATTCGCTTTGATACAACTTTTGCTTCGCGGTGCGATGGAGCAACGCGACTTGACCAGTTTGCGATGGGTGTTGTTTGGTGGCGAACCGTTTTCGCCAAAGCACTTGCGATCACTCATGCAGGCTTGGCCGCACGCGCGGTTCAGCAACGTTTACGGTCCCGCCGAAGTGAATCAGTGCACGTACTACCACGTTCCGTCCGTTGGTGATGACTTGGGCCCAATTCCGATCGGAAAAATCTGGGATCGAACCGAAAGCTTGGTCTTAGACGATGACCGAGTGGTCGCCGATCAAGAACCAGGCGAACTGCTGATCCGGTCGCCCACTATGATGCGTGGCTATTGGTCGCAGCCGGATTTAGACGAAGCAGTGTTCTACGAGCGAAAAGTGGACGATGAAACTCACAGGTTCTACCGCACGGGCGATATCGTTCGGCAAGATCTCGATGGCACACTGCATTTTATTGGTCGCAAAGACCGGCAGATCAAATTCCGTGGGCACCGAATCGAACTGGACGACATCGAAATCACCTTGTCAGCTCATCCAGCAGTCGAGGAGGTCGCTGCATTTCCGATCAAGAAAGCCGGTGAAGTCGTCGACATAGCGGTCACCCTCCTATTGAATGATTCGGTATTGCATGAATCTGGTAAAAACCACGCAAAAGCGACCGATTTCTCGGTTTTCGCGGCGGAATCGCTACCCAAGTATGCATTGCCAACCATATTGAATATCGTGGACACTCTTCCACGCACAACCAGTGGAAAGATCGATCGGCGACGTCTTCAATCTCAGGCACAAGATGAATTGGCGTCAGAGCAACGTCATGAAAAATAAACTCCTCCAATTCATTACCTCTGAAGTGCTTCATGGTTCTGTTACGGACCTACAGACCGACGACGATCTATTGACGACCGAAACGATCGATTCAATGGGCGTGATGCGACTGGTGGCTTTCGTCGAAGAGTGTTGCGGTCGACGAGTACCTCCCGAGGATGTGACGATTGAGAACTTCATTTCGATCGATGCCATTTGTGGGTACTTGTCACGAATCGACGCAGGTTGATGAAAGTGTTCGTCGACTATGGTTGATCCTCACAAGTCGAATTTAACGGCTGGGCAGACGCTGATCTGGACTGGGCAAAAGCTCAGCCCGTCCGCGCCGCTCTATAACATGACCTTCGTCTATCGGATCAACGGCGCGATTGATGCCGAACGATTCGAAAAGTCGTTTCGGTTACTGGTCAAGCATTGCGACGCGATGCGAATGGTGATCGAAGAAGTCGACGGAATTGCACAGCAAAGAGTTGCCGCTGAATTCGCACCGACGATCGAGTTGCACGACTTCTCAAAGCATCCTGATCCTACGGCGGCCTTAAAAGAGTGGGCAGAACTTCGCTGCCAGCGCGTGTTGGATGTCAGTGAATGTAGTTTTGACACCGCGCTGATCAAGCTTGACGATGCAAACTACGCTTGGTTCTACAACCATCATCACGTCCTCACCGACGCATGGTCGTTTCAACTCATTTACGAACACGTCGCTGAAATCTATCAGGCGCTCACCGAGCAA
>CAZZDZ010000131.1:0-3631 GCA_964652675.1 uncultured Pirellulaceae bacterium | reverse complement strand
GCTTTGATGAAACTGAGCAACGCTTTGATGAAACCGAGCAACGTTTTGATGAAGACGAATTCGCCAGTCGCGTGAAGTCGTTTGGTGACTACGTCGCGTTTGAAGAAAAAGCACGCGGCACAGCGAACCAGTCGCAGCAATGGTTCGACACCAAGTCCGGGATCACTCCGCCAAGTCTGTACGGGCAGCCGCCATCGGTCGCCAGCACGACATCGCAGCGGATCACCCAGCCATTGGGGCAGCGCCGTTCACAACGCTTGCGTGATTTGGCGATGCAGCCTGGCATTCGAAGTCTGACGCGGCACATGTCGCAGTTCAATCTGTTTTCGACCGCCTTGTTTGCGTTCTTGTCACGCGTCAGTCAACAATCAACGATCGCAATCGGCACACCTGCACACAACCGCGGCACGCCAGACTTCAAGCAGACGATTGGCCCGTTCATCGAAGTCTTTCCGCTGTCAACGGAGGTGAGTGTCGACGAGACGTTCGCGTCACTAATGGACAAAGTGAAAACGGAGGCCACTTCGTTTTTGCGAAACGCTCAACCGGGTGCCTGCGATGCTGGGCATCAGCGTTGCTTCAATACGGTTCTGAACTACATCACCGCTTCGGTCACTGATTTTTGCGAATATCCGACAACGGTGGATTGGTTGCATCCAGGGCACTGCGATCGCGGTCATCATCTACGGCTCCAGGTTCACGACTTAACGAACTCCGGCGAATTCGTATTGCAGTTTGATTTCAACGAGCAGGTGTTTACGACGGACGCCCAAAATTCTGCAGTTCAACACTTCTTGAATCTGCTGGATGCGATGCTGGACGATCCCCAGCAATCAATCAATGCCGTCAACATTTTGTCCGATCAAGAACTTCAAGCCTTGATCGTACCGACAGATCACAGCGCCGAACCGACGGTGGTGGAACAGTTTCGCCAGCAAGCAAAATCAACGCCCGAAGCCGTCGCGCTCGCCTGCGACGGAAATCTCATCACCTACCGGGACCTTGATCATCGGTCCGACTTGCTGGCATCGCGACTTGCCCAACACGGGGTTGGTACTGGTTCGCTTGTTGCGCTGATGCTCCGCCGGTCACCAGCCGCGATCGTGGGCATTTTGGCGATTCAAAAAGCAGGCGGTGCGTTTGTGCCAATCGACCCAAGTTTTCCGAAGTCACGAATCGATTGGTTGTTTCAAGACACGGCAGCCAACGCGGCGGTCGTCGCCGAAGATGTCGCAATGTGCATTGCAGATTCCGTTACAAGCGTGTGTTTGCGGGACGATGGATCACTCATCGAACCCAGTGACGGGATCGCGGAATTCAACGCGACCGTTTCGCCCGACGACACGGCGTACGTGCTCTACACTTCCGGATCGACCGGGCAGCCCAAGGGAACAGTCCTAAGCCATCGCAATCTGAGCCACTATATCGGTTGGGCAAAAACAAAATACACCGGCGACGTATCGTTGGCGTTTCCTCTTTTCACGCCGTTGACATTTGATTTAACGATCACTTCGATATTCCTGCCACTCGTCACTGGCGGCCAAATCGTGATCTATCGGGACTCAAGCGAGCGGATCGATCTGTCTCTGCTAAAAGTTATCGACGATGATTTGGTCGACATCATCAAGTTGACGCCAGCGCACTTACGGATGCTGGAAGGCCAAGACCTACGTGATTCGCGAGTCACGCAGTTGATTTTGGGTGGCGAAGAATTGACCACGCGATTGGCCCAGGAAATTTCTACAGCTTTTGGCCACGATGTCACGATTCACAACGAATACGGCCCGACCGAAGCCACGGTAGGGTGCATCGTTCATACCTTCGATCCAGCAGTGGACATCGATCAAGCGGTTCCCATTGGCCGGCCGATCACGAACATGAACGCCGTCGTCATGAACGCAGACTCCTCAAACGCTGCGTCGCCAGTACCACAGGGCGTCGTTGGCGAACTGTATCTTGCCGGTGCTGGATTGGCCACGGGATATTGGAATCGTCCAGAGTTAACCAAAGCGGCCTTCGTCGATCACCCAACCTTTGGTCGCATGTATCGCACAGGCGACTTAGCCCGACTACGACCAGATGGAGTGATCGAATTTCACGGCCGGACGGACCACCAAGTCAAACTTCGCGGAGTGCGAATTGAGTTGGGCGAAATCGAATCTACGATGGAATTGCACCCGGACATTACCACCTGTGCGGTCCGTTTGGCAAAGAACACTGACGACACGCCAAAAGAAATACATTTTTGCAATTGTTGTGGGCTACCGTCGAACTATCCCGGCGCGACTTTCGATGACGCAGGCGTTTGCCACCTTTGCACCTCGTTTGATTCGTATCGATCCAAGGCGCAGCAGTACTTCCGAACGATGGACGATCTGCAAGAGCTGTTCGACTCTGCGAAAACCGATCGCCCGTACGATTGCATCTCACTGCTCAGTGGCGGCAAAGACAGCACGTATATGCTGAGCCGCTTGGCACAAATGGGCTTGAAGGTACTCGCCTTTACGCTGGACAATGGATACATCTCCGACGGAGCAAAAGCCAATATCGATCGCTTGGTCAAGACGCTCAATGTCGATCACATGTATGGATCGACCCCAGCGATGAAGCAGATCTTTGCCGACAGCTTGCGACGTCATGCCAACGTTTGCCAGGGTTGCTTCAAGACGATTTACACGCTCAGCATGCAAGCTGCCAAGCAACGTCAAATTCCTTTTATCGTGACCGGTTTGTCGCGTGGTCAGTTGTTTGAAACACGGTTGACCGAAGAACTGTTTACCGATCCCAACGTCGACGCCGACACAATTGACGCCATCGTGTTGCGAGCGAGGAAGGAATATCACCGTGTTGACGATGCTGTGTCGCAGTTGCTTGATGTCAGCATGTTCGATGACGACAAGATTTTTGACCAAGTACGCTTCGTTGACTTTTACCGCTACTGTGACGTGTCGTTGGACGAGATGCTGGCGCACTTGAATGAGCGCGTGCCGTGGATCCGACCAAGCGACACAGGGCGCAGTACAAACTGCTTGATCAACGACGCAGGAATTCATGTTCACAAAAAAGAACGCGGGTTCCACAACTATGCCTTTCCCTACAGTTGGGACGTGCGCGTGGGGCACAAAGAACGTGATGCGGCGTTGGATGAGCTGGATGACGAGATTGACGAAGTGAACGTTGGTCGAATCCTGGACGAAGTTGGCTATCAGATTCAGCCACCGAAAGCCGGCAGCGACCAGCTTGTCGCATACTACGCGGCATCGTCCCCTGTACCACACGAGCAGTTGTTGCAGCATGCGTCGTCCGAATTACCGGGCAACATGATGCCGACCCATTTCGTGCATTTGCCAAGCATGCCATTGACAGCCAACGGCAAAGTCGATCGCGCAGCCCTGCCGGCTCTGAGTGACCAGCGACCAGATTTGGCGCAGTCGTACCAGCCGCCTGCAAACGACCTCGAACGCACCTTGGTCAAAATCTGGCAAGACGTTCTTCGTACGGATCGGATTGGAGTGTTAGACAACTTTTTCGACCTTGGTGGCGATTCGATCATGGTCATCCAGATTGTCGCACGAGCAAACCAAGCAGGTATTCGCACAACACCAAGCCAGTTTTTTGACACGCTGACAGT
>CAZZDZ010000130.1:0-14716 GCA_964652675.1 uncultured Pirellulaceae bacterium | reverse complement strand
GTTCGGACGGGCTGCGTCGCTCGGAGATCGACGGCTACTTTGAGTTACTGGGCGCGCGAGCGGCTGCCTTGGGGGCCGCCGGAGATGGCGCGATCCATTGGCAATGGACGTGCAGCCGTTGCGTAGCCTTTGGCGTACAGGTTTTCTTTCAACTTGCGAAATGCGGCGAAACTGTCGGGGTAAACCCAAACGGTGATCGTGGTGTTGCCGATCGATCGACCCGCCAGTTCGATGTCAATGACGTCACCGTTTTGCAACACACCTTGGATCGGTTCTCCGTACGGTTCTTGGAGCGGCTCAACGGTCATTCGCACCAGTTGAATTCGAGTTGCCGTTCCAAAACGACCTCCCGATGAGCTCAATTCGTTGCTCTTGTCCATCACGTAACGAGCGACGTAACCACGCATCGGTCCCACTGCCGCTTCGAGACGTCCATCTCGTCCACCCGATGCGACGCGTTTGAAATCACGACGGATTTCGGACAATAGTTGTTCGATCGGAACAACGGACAACCGATTGTTCTTTAACCGAAAATGGACTTCGTCGCCGAACACGGTTTTGGCCATCGGTGTTGGCAAGTGTTCGACAGCGACGACGGGTTCTTCTTGGTCTGACAAGCGTTCCTTCTCGCCTTCCAACTTGGCAAGTTCGCTTTGCAATTTCTTCAGTTCGGTTTGATGTGCCGCCATCTGCGCTTTCTTTTCGTCGATCTTTGTTTTGGCATCCTCCCACGCCGCCTTGGCTTCGCTGAGCAAATCCAGCAACTGGCCTCGCTGTTTGTCACGAATGGCGATGATTTGATCCATATCCTTGATCTTCTTCTCGAAACGATCGGAATCGCTTTGGGCTGACTGCGCTCGCATGGCTTGCTGGGACAAGCGATCGATCTGTTGCTGGGACGCCACCGCCACTTGAGGCTCGGCGGATTCTCTTTGTTGCGATTCGCGCTCGACATGGTCGATCACCGCTTGAGATTGTGTTCCCAAGATAACGACCAAAATGATCAGGATGCCAACCAAGTTCGCAACGATATCTAAGAACGAATCGTGCCCCAGCTCCAAAGTGCTGCGTTGTTTCGTGCTGCGTGTCATTGTGAACGCCTCCCTTCGACTTCAACTCCACCGCCAGCCATCATTCTTTGGAGTTGATAGAAACGATCTTCTGCCCCCGGCATGACTTCCACGTCCAATCGTGGCTGCCATCGTCCGCCCGGAAGCGATGCGCCCCAACGTGCAATCCGATCGCGCACCGCGCTGGCTAGTTCGATGGTGGCTCGGTTCATGTCCCTATCTAGAATCCCAAACGCTTCGGCTGGACTGCCATCCCGCGTAGAACCGAGCAGGACCAGCCGGTCTGGGAAACACTGCACGCGGATCGTACGAACGATCGAGTTTCCACCGCCACGTGCAAGATTCTGTGGCAATGCCCAATCTGCTCCTTGCCGACGTACCAACTCTCGCGTCGCCGATAAATTCTGATTCGCAGCAGGTGGCCTTTGCGATGACGACCGAGACTGGGGTTGGGATTGATTTCGTGATTGGCTTTGAGATTGAGCTGCCGGTGGAGTCGTTTGCGACGAACTGAGCTGTGGTGGCGCGCCGCCGGGGTTGCCCTGTGTATCAGACTGGGATCGTGCATCAGACTGCGAATTTGCGTCGAACTGCGATGCAGCACTCTGGTTTTGATAGCCGCCTGGGTTTCCAATGGACACTTGACTTTCACTTGGGTTCTGATTTCGGTCGCTTGTTGAACCCCTCGGATCTTGCGACGGATTTGCTTGTGACCCGCCAGGTGTGGTCAATCCAATCTCGCTGGCAGCGTGTGGGTTGTACTGATGTCCCAGCGATTCGTCTGGTCCAAGCGATGGCACTAAGTACCGATTCGTTTTTGGCCGGGTGTAGGCGTCGCCCGGGTTGTTGGAGTCGCCCTGGGCGGATCCGTTCTTTGCAGATTCTTGTTGAGCGATGTTGTCGGGATCGAAGTCACCGATTTCTGTTCCCAGTCCATTTCCGACTCGCGTGCTGTTTGGATTTTGGCCATCGCTGGATCCCGCTCCCTGCTGATTACCCTCGCGCGGGTCGCCCACGTATGGATTGCTTGCGTAGTTACCAAGTGAACCGTAGCTGTTTTGGCCATTGCGCAATTCTTCGACTGCCCGTTTCACGTTGCCATCAAATTTTCGAGCAATATCTGCGCCGCTGCTCGCACCGGCGTGATTGCTGTAGGCGCGTGCGGCATTCTGCTGTGCCGAGTGCAAGTTTTGACGCGAGAAACCTTCGCGATGATCTTCAAATCCGCTTGCTCGTCCGGCTCGGTCCATCGACGCGGCTGACAGTCGCGGATAGACACGTCGGCCGTCCGCAGAATATTTGCCTTTGCTGCCGGCGCGTCGAGCCAAAGCGTTCAGGCCGTGTTGCTTGATTGTCGCGGCACGAATCGCTTCATCGATCCGCCGTTTCAATCGTGGATCGGGTTTGTCGTACGCTAACTTAACCGCCGCTGGCACCAGTTCGTAGCCAAACTGGTCATCCCAATCTCGCAGAGCCGATCGGGCGGCCGCATAAGCTTCGATGCCATCGGGGCGAACAACCAAAAGAGGGTAGGGCGGTGCGACGTCACCGTACTGGTGCATGACGTGATGTCGCACGACACGCAAGGCATCATCCAACGGGTTCGCGCCTGTCACAGATTCTTCCAGTTGTCCGGAAGTGATGGTGGATCCTTCTGGCCAGATCCTCAGTCCCAGTGTCGTGCATTCCAAGTAAATAGGTCGACGATCGGTTCCGTTGGGACCTTTGTGTGGGATCAACGCCACGCGTGGGATTTGATCGGACTTGTCCGCTCGCAGTTGATTGACCGCCTTTTCTTCTTGTACCAATCGATGTTTCAGCGTTACAAGCTGCGCGTGGTCAACTGGATCGATGTCTTTTTCGCTGGTCGCCAGTTCGACTTCTTCATTGAGACGTTTTAGCTGTTCGCGTATTTTCGCCGCGTGCGATTCGACTTGCGTCAACTGAGTCCGTCGCTGCTCCAAGTCGTCGGTCTGTTGATCGCGAAACGACACGAGTTGCTCGACGCGAAACTCGCCTTCTTCGATCAGCGCAGTGGCTTGCGCGGCGGTCAACCCAGGCTCCTTCTCAACCTCTGGCGCTTGGTTGGCTTTTTCGTTTGCCGCTTCGGCTTGCGCCTGTGCGGTAGTGGACGCATTTTGAGCGACCAGTGCCAGCAACAGAATCAGCGTCCCAAGCGTGCAAACCAGCACGGCTAGGAACGGAAAAAGTGATGGCGAGAGACCTTTGCGGCGTCGCCCACTCATGCAACCCGCCTTTTTGTCGATTCAACGTTGGCATCGCGTTCCATCCGGACGGACAGTGTGTCGACGGCTCGTGCCAAAATTCGCATGGCATCTGCCATGCCGTCCCCGCTGGCCGCAGCGATACTGCGGTCGATGCCTCGGTTGGTCGCGTCCAAACGCAACAGATTGGCGTCCAAAGATTCTTGCAGCCTTGCAATCGCCTGTGTTTGGTTTTCGATCTTGCTGATCTGCTGGCCTTGTTGCAGCATCTTTTTGTGGTGTGCTGCCAATGTGCCAGCGCTGGCGACCATGGTGTCGTGCATCATTTTGGTTTGTCGATCGATTCGATCCGACGACGCAACGGCTGTTTCGGCGATCACCATGGAGTGTGATTTCAGGGCCGGAGCGAGTGTGCCCTCAAACGCTTCGGCGATCTTGTTGGCGTTTGCGTTTTGTAGTTCATTCCAATGCGTCTGCGCTTCATCGATCGTGCCACGCCACAAGTTTGCTTGAGCGTCAAGCGATTCTGCGACTGCCGCGCGGATACCTTCGCACAGATTAGCGATCAAAGCAGTTTGATTGTCCGATGCATCATCACTTGGCAAACAAGCCGAAACCAAATGACCAACACGATGGTCAATCGTTGCCAACAAACGCTGCTCGGAACTTTCAATTGGAAACTGAATGAAGATTGCCAGAACCGACAATACCAATCCCAATGCGGTTGTATCAAACGCGACATACAAGCCGCTTTTCAGGTTATCAACGGCGGCCGTTCCGTTGCTAAAGTCCAATCCGCCCAGGGTTTGGGTGATCCCGATCACGGTACCCAGAAACCCCAGCATGGGAATCGCCCAGATGATGATTCGGACTAGTCCCAGCGAGTCGTAGGCATCGTCGTTGTCGCGACTGGACAATTCTCGCAAGTCGTCAGCGAGGTGTTTTGATGATCCGCGTTGTGACTGACGCGTCAACAGTTCTCGTAGTCGTTTGACCAGTTGGCTGGTGCTGGCGCTGGCGGGCAAAGCCCCCAGTGCGGTCATCCAGGCGCGGGCAACGAATCCTGCGTCGTTTTCGGCAAGCCAATTGTTGGCCGGCGAGCTGTTACTCAGTGGGCTGCTATCCAGCGCGTCGGGCGAATCGGTCGGCATCAAATCGCGATCACGGATCGTTTCCAACTGGGCCCACTGTTGGTTGACCTGCCACCATTTGCAGACCAGGATCGCGACGGCTACCCAAAACAACAGCGTCGCGGCGACCGCGATCGGGTGACCTAGAAAGTAGCGTTGCAGGGGGCCCCACTGGACCAACATCACAATGCCATAAAACGCCACTCCCATCGCAGCACCGATCAACAGCGGGGTCGCTCCGCCACCGGACTTTTGGGATTCGGTGACCGGCGCGTGTTTATCCTGGGCCTTATTTCCCGTTGCATCCGTCAGATAACTGCTCACCTGGTGGCCTTTGATTGTGTGTAGCTGCATTTGAAAAGCCAAATTAAAGTGCGACTTTTCCGATTTATGATTCCGGCTGGACCGACGAGGGGAATAGATTTGCGCACCGCGCACTGCTTGCCCCCGACGACGGATAGCCTTGTGTTCGGATCGACCGTTACGACCGTTCGACTTTATCTAATCGTCAAGATTTCACGCGCTGGGATTCAACAATGCTTGCAATGGCGCGGATTTCGGTTGATTTCAGACCAATTTTCAGACTCCGATTTGACTTCGTTTAACTTCAAAACTGGCTATTTCTTTCCTTTGCGCGGGAATGACCAGGGCAATTCGGGTCGATAGCATGCCGGGCAAAACGAACTTCGCTGTGGTCCACTCGCCGACAGGTTTTCAACGGGCATTTTTGACTATCGGTTCTTGGCTTGCGTGCAAAACGACCCCGCGACTACCATCAACTTCTCTGATTGCGATGGGACATCCGATGGCTCGTCGCCTCGTCATTCACGGCAAAAAACGGAATTGAGACCGATGAAATTCACTTCGCCAGCGACATCAAAACCTTCGCGTCGGCTCGGTTTTGGGCAGGCAATCCAGGTGGCGTTTTTTTTGGCAATCGCCGCAACCATTGGTTCGGGGCAGCAACCAACTGTCGCCCCAAATGTTGAGCAACCCTCCGCAGCCCCACGTTTGGGAGGTGGTGTCGTGCAGGCCGGATCTGTTTCCCAAACGGGAATCTCTGCGGACAAAGCAGGAATTTTCGCCCAAAACGTTGAAAAAAAGGGTCCTAACGGTCATTTCGGTACCGCGGGTGAGTTGCTCGGATTTTCCAGTACTGACGCTTCGGGAAGTCAAACAATTACGCTAGTTCATTCGGGCAAGTCCTGGATGGCCGTGTATCATATTGATAGAGCTGGAACGATTCGGCTCGTCAGTAGTCGCCCAATCGACGCTGACTTTTCGTTGCTACTAAACGCCACCTCACCGCTTCCCGACGAGATTCGAGAAATGGGTAAATCGAGGTGACCGTTTGGTCCGCTATTTTTCCGCACGAACAGCGGACCCTTAGCGGCTTATCCGATCACCCAGACTCGCTGCCAGCGAGTCGCCCAACCAAAGAACCGAGACCATGCCAGATTATCTGTCGCTTGAGGAAGCCGCAAAGAAACTGGGCATCCCAACCGAACGCCTTGTTGATCTACGCAGCCAGGGCGAAGTGCGAGGTTTTCGCGATGGCGCGAGCTGGAAGTTCCCTGAAACAGAAATTGCTCGCTTGGCCGACGAACTGCTCGACTCGGGTGCTGGATCGGGATTCCTAGTCGATTCCGACTTGGGTTCGATTGGCAAAAGCAGCGGTAACATTATCGGTGGAGACAAATCACTAGATCTGGGCAGCGGCAGTGATCTTGAGATCGGCGACGAAGCTTTGCTCGGCGGCAGCGACGTGAATTTGGTAGCCGACGCTACCGGTGATAGCGGTATTGCATTGGTTGCCAGCGACAGCAGCAGCGGACTTGAAAAGAAAAACAAAGTCGCACAGCCAACCAAACCGGTAAGGGCTGAGGAAAACGACGACGATTTGCTGATCGATGACAGCGAAGAACTGGCCGAAATTGATTCCAAGGAGCTGCGAATCGAAGAGCCTGCGATCTTGCACGACAGCGACGAAGAAATCGATTTGGCGCTAGATCTAAAAGACGCTCAAACCGGCGGCAGTACAGGTCCGACTGTTGATGCGATCAAACAAGGATCTTCTGTTAGCTCGCTGGCGATGGATGGCTCGTCGGGTAGTTTGAACATTGGTGCGGAGCCAGAAGACGAATTGGCGCTCACGCCTGAAAGCGATCTTAGTTTCACCGGTACCATTCCGGACGAAGACAGCGATGACGTTGTTTTGGGTGCCGAAGACAGCGACATGGACGCGATGGCCAGTGGAATACTCGGTAGCGACGTGCTGGGTAGTGATGTCCTGGGTAGCGATGTGCTGGGCAGCGATGTCCTGGGTAGTGATGTGCTGCAAGATTCATCTGTTGGATCGGTGGTGGGCTCCGAAGCAAGCAGTTTGGAGTTGATGGGTGATTTGGACATGCCAACCGTTGGCGGTTCGATGCATGGATCATCCGGTGCGGATGTACTGAGCGAATTGGATCTGCTGAGTGCTGACGGTGACAGCGGTGGCAGCGGACTGATTTCTGGAGACAGCGAAAACTTGTTGGTGTCGTCCGGCGGACTGGGCAGCAGCCTTGGCGAAGACGTATTAAGTGGCATCGATGATGCATTGGCCGATGACGACGATTTGGTCATTGCCGATGACGATGATGATTTGGTCATCGATAGCTCTGGAACCGATATCTCGGTTGCCGGTGACAGCGGTATCAACTTGATGAGCCCATCAGACAGCGGTTTGTCACTGGAAAGCGAACCACTGGATTTGGCTGGTAGCAGCATTTCGGCGTTGGACTTGGGAGCTGAACTTTCCGAAGGCAGCGATCCATCAGGTAGTGCGGTCGAAGCTGGAATCGCTGGAGACTCCAGCGGATCGATGGTCGATTTCCAAGCGGACGAAGAATTCCAGCTATCACCATCGGGCATCGGTCTAGAAGCCGACTTGGACAGCGGATCCCAAGTCATCGAAGTCGAAGATTCCGAAGCGATCGGCGAAGCCGTTGAGTTTGCCGATGCAGGATTGGAAGCAGATCCTTTTGCCGCTGACCAGGGTGGATTTGCAGCCGAACCCGCAGCGGTCGCGACCGGGGCAGCCGGCCTTGTAGCAGAAGCCGATGTTGTCCAAGAAGAAAGTCCAGGTGCGTTAGAAACAACCGCTGCTCGTCGCCCTTCTGGAGTTCCAGCGGTGCCACCAAGTTACGGTGGTTACGAAGTCCAATTTGGGATCTTTCAATGCCTGTCGTTGTTATGCATTTTGGGAGTGATGACGCTCTGCGGAATGTTAATGACCGACTTGGTCCGCAACATGTGGACGTACACCGAAGGAACCGCGCCGGTTAGTTCGATAACCGATTCGCTTCTGGAAATGATTGGCTGGTAGCCAAAAGCAGCCATCGATCTCCCAGCGATGTGGCCCGACTTTGTGCTGTGCAGTTGATGTCGCTGGTGATATCGTTGGGGTCGTAGTGTGTAGTTTGCAATCTTCAATCGTCACGGTCGTAAGAGATCGTGCGCAAATCTATTTTCTCGGCCAAGGCTGTTGTCTCGGCCCAGGCTGGTTGTGCTAACAAAGCGCTGCCGAGCCATCGTTTGGCCGCAGATCCGAGAATCTCGCTTCTTTTATGGGCAAATCTCTTCCTTTCCCTGCGACAGTCCGTCACGTTCAATAAACACGGGTACGAATAAGCTATCCCAGACGTTTATAGTAGGAAGGATTGGAAATGCGGCCCCGCCCACGACAACGCAACTGCGGCCCAGCCCGCGACAACACTGTCGCTCCGCATGCTACTGCTCCCATGGAGTTCGTGCCTGCGTGGGTTCGCACACGAAGGATTCGAAAAACGCCCACCATCAGGTCACTATGTTTCGGCACGATACGCCAACCTTGATCCCACGTTATTTGCGCACGAAATTCTCGGGCGTACTGTTTGCGTGCATCTGCTTTGCCGGTGTCATCGGTTGCGGCAATGAAGACCCAATCGTCACCTACAAAATATCCACCAAAGTTCCCGACCAACTGAAACCGGGCAAAGAACGCATGCTGGTGGCGATGCTGCCGCTGGGCGAAAAAGTGTGGTTCTTTAAAGTCTCTGCAGGACCCGAAAAAGCAGTGGAGACAATTGAATCCCAGTTTCGCGATTTCGTCAAAACCGTGAAATTCGACTCGGGCTCCCCCGTGTTAAGCGAACTACCAGAAGGCTGGCGGCGTGGAGGCGAAAAACGAATGCGGTTCGCTTCGATTGATGTTACGACCCCTGGCAAACAGTTGGACATCAGTATTTCCAATTTGTCCCGACCACCAAGCAGCGGCGGATCAGCATCGGATGATTGGGACAAATATGTTTTGTTGAACGTCAATCGTTGGCGCGGTCAACTTGGGCTGGAACCGTCCCAAGATAAATGGGGCGGAGGTGAACCGATTGAACTAGCGTCCAGCGACGGCCAAGGCATCTGGTTAGACATTGTCGGCGAATCAGCTGCAGGCAGTCGATCGATGGGAGGCCCCATGGCAAAAAGCGGTGGACCGTTCAGCGGCGCAGGCCCATTCAGCGGCAACGCAAATCCGTCCAACGCATCAGCCAATTCTGATCCACCCAAAAAACCGTTCAACCCGCGATTGAAGTTTGATCGCCCCGATGGATGGCAAGATGGCAAAATGTTACCAATGCGATGGGCTGCATTCAACGTTGGATCAGAGGATAGCCCAGCCGAAGTTACCGTGATGCCTGCCGGCGGAGAATTGCGTGGAAATGTTCAACGCTGGATCGGCCAAGTCATCGGCGAAAAACCCGCGGACACGGTCGTCGACAAAGCACTAAAAGATGCCATCAAACTACAAGTCAATGGTCGCGATGCACAGCGTTTTGTCTTGACCGACGGCGACGACGAACAAAGTACCGCCATCGATGCGACCATCGTCCCAATGGATGGCGGTGTGAATATGTTTATCAAGATGACTGGCCCTGCCGCGACCATCAAAGAACAAAATGAATCACTGGGCGAGTTTCTTCAAACGCTTAAATTCTGATTTTTTCCAACGCACTTGCGTTTGAAAACCAACCACAAATTGATCTCAATCTTTTAAAGACAAAACCATGGCTACTGCGTCACCTACAGCATCATCCCAAGCGGATGCTCAAGACGAATTTGTTGGGCTAAGCGCCGATGTCTTAAACGCACTCGGATCGCTCAAGCTGACCGTCGCGCTGTTTGCGTGTTCGATGGTGATCGTGCTGGTGGGCACGCTAGCGCAAGACGAAAAGAACATGTTCGAGGTCAAACAACAGTACTTTACGTCGTGGATCGCCTGGACCCAAGTTGACGATTTCTTTCCGCAAGCGTTCTTTCCACACGAACGCAAAATCACTGGCAAATTTCCTTTCCCCGGCGGTGCTCTGATCGGCATGCTGTTGATGCTGAACTTGGTCGCAGCCAAGGTCACACGTTTTCGTGTCAACGCAAAAGGCGGACGGCTCGCCGGCGGTCTAGCGTTCATGGCGCTTGGCACCATCGTTGCCGCGCTGATCATTACTAGCGGACACAGCGCTAGCGGGCTGCAAGGGACACCTCCTTTTTCATACCCGACGCTCTGGCGGATGGTACAAACCGCATTGGGCATAGGCTGTGCCGCAGCCGTTGTCGGCGCAGCAAGATCCAGCAGCAACGTTGCACGGTTCGCTTTCTTTGCACTGGCTGCAGCGACCGGTGGTTACCTTTTCCATTCCCTCTATCACGATTATCGAATCGGTGATCCGGGACTGCGAATCGTCTGGCAACTCACCAAAGGCCTGGGGGCGGGCCTGATTTTGATGGTCGGCTGCCTGATGATTTTTGGAAAACAAGGTGGCAATATGCTGCTGCACTTGGGAGTCGGATTGCTGATGGTCGGGCAGTTTGCCTTTGGCGATCGACAACTAGAACAAAGACTGAATTTGGTCGAAGGCCAGTCAAGCAACGCGTTGGTCAATTTGGACGAGGTCGAAATGACATTCATCCAACCAGCCGAAGACGAAGACACCGTAACAGCCATTCCGGGTTCCCGACTAAAAAAAGCGTTTCGTGACAAAACATTGATCAGTCACCAATCGCTACCAGTGGATGTTCGCGTCATCGATTTCATGGAAAACAGCAGCATGTCTGCGCCCACCGTGAAAAACCGGGCAACCAAAGGCGTCGGGCTCCAAGCCGAAGCGAAGTCCAAACCGAAATCAGGTGGAACAGACTCTCAAATCAACGTGCCAGCGGTCTACGTCGAATTGATCGACAAAGAAACCAAGGACTCACTAGGCGTTCATTTGCTAAGCCAATGGGTGTCAGACCAAGAACTACTGATGCCAGGCGAATCAGTCACCAACGACTACGACTCGGTCACAATCAACGACACAGAGTACAAAGTCGGTTTGCAGTTCCACCGAGAAGTCAAATCGTATTGGGTACATCTCGAAGACGTTCAGCGGACCAACTACAGCGGCACCGAAACGCCGCGCGATTACTCCTCCTTTATTCGCATCATCGACCCCGAAACCGGTGACGATCGCCGCGAACGTGTTTGGATGAACAATCCGCTGCGATATCGCGGCGAAACATTCTTTCAATCCAGTTACACGGCATTGCCCAGTGGCAAAGAACTCACCGGTCTGCAAGTCGTACGCAACTCCGGCTGGTTGATTCCGTATGTTGCTTGCAGCATCACCGCGCTAGGGCTGTTGGTCCACTTCCTGGGAACACTCTCGCGTTTTTTGCGGCGGCGTGAACGAGAGATCAGCAATGAACCTGCAATTGAAAAAGACAACTCGGCATCCACTGCTTTTGTTGCTGCGGCTTTGTTTGCCGTCATGGGCATCTACATGCTGGTGCCTTGGGACGACGTCAAGAACAAAATGCGTCCGGAAGACCGGAACCTAACCTTTGACTTTCAATCTGCGGGGCGAATCCCAGTTCAATTTGGTGGCCGTGTCATGCCACTGGACGCCTACGCTCGGCAAACGCTCAAAGCGATGAGCAACAAAGAAGCGATACCAATCAAGATCGGTGTGGACGCTTATTCCGAACCGGACTCCGAAACCACCCAAGAGAAAGGTGACGAAGAAGAAACGACCGACACGCTAGCACTCACTGGCAATCGACATCATGCGTTGCCATCGGATACTTTCAAACGATTCGGCGACAAGCTTGAAAATCTTGACGGATTGGAAACCATCCGCAGTCGCGTGAGCGGAAAGAAAATTTCGGCGCTGCAGTGGTTGATGGAAGTCGCAATAGACGAGCGACAGCTACGAAATTTGCCGATGTTCCGAATCGACGCCGACGAAGTCCGATCGGAGCTGAAGCTGAATCGTCGCGCAAGCAAACTGTATTCGCTCAGCGAGATCGCAGAAAACTTTGAACGAGTCGCTGAATTAGTCAACTCCGCTCGTGAAAAAGACGTCAAAGAAACATCGTTCAAAGAAAAGAAACTCATGGAGATGGACCAGCGGACTCGCAATTACACGATGGCCGCTGCCGCATTTCAATTGCCCATTCCGCCGGAAATTCCAGCCGAATTGTTCCCGCCTGGAACCAGCAAAGAACGAATGCAGATGTTCGCGATTCAAGAACTTGAAAAGAAACTGCGAGCTTTGGAGTCGATGCGTGCTCCGAATTTGATTCCGCCCAGCGAAGAGGTCGCGCGTGACGCCGTCGACGATCCGAAGTGGTCCGCGTTTGGACCCGCGTTTTTTGAAATGGCCAAATCGCAAATCAATGGCGACGACAAAACGCGACCAGGTGTCGATGCATTCGGCGATATGATCGAAGCCTATTCAAAGGATGACAAGCTTGGGTTCAACAAAGCGGTCGATGAACACTTGGCGTCGGTATCGGCTTATGCGATCCCAGGTTTCGACAAAGGAAAAGTGTCCTTGGAGCGTTGGATGCAATCTAACTGGCCGACTGGTAAAGCGATGATCATGTACATTTTCACGTTGGTGCTGGGCCTGCTCTACTTTTTTTCGCTCAAGAATCGATTGCGTCTGTCGGTTTGGAGCATGCTGCTTGTGGCATTTGTGATCCATACCGTTGCAATCGTCTGCCGGATCTGGATCACCGGTCGCGCACCGGTCATCAATATCTATTCATCGGCCGTGTTCATCGGCTGGGGAGCGGTCCTTGCCGGATTGATTGTCGAAGCGATCTACAAACGCGGAACGGGTAACATTTTGGCGGCCGCCGCAGGTACGCTCACACTTTGGGTTGCCTATGGATTGAACACCGGCGACACGATGCCGGTTTTGCAAGCCGTCTTGGACACTCAATTTTGGTTAGCCACACACGTTATCAGCGTTTCGCTGGGATACGTTGCGACTCTGGTCGCCGGCTTGTATGGCATCGGCTACCTAATAGCACAGTGGCTGGCCAAGGACTCCAAGAAACTGCGAGAACTTTACCGTTGCTGTTACGGCGCCGCTTGCTTTGGAATTCTTTTCAGCTTTGTTGGTACCGTGTTGGGTGGCCTCTGGGCCGACGACAGTTGGGGCCGATTCTGGGGCTGGGACCCGAAAGAAAACGGAGCGTTGTTGATCGTCATTTGGAACGCACTGATCTTGCACGCTCGCTGGGACGGAATGGTTGCCGCCCGAGGATTCAGCATTTTGGCAATCGGTGGCAACATCGTGACCGCCTGGAGCTGGTTTGGCACCAACGAACTTGGAATTGGGCTACACAGTTACGGATTTACCTCCGGCGTCCTGATGTGGCTAACAATCTTCGTCGGCATCCAGTTATTCTTCATCACAGCCGGGATCCTATTCAAACCCAATTCAAGCGACCCGCCGCCCACGGCGACAAGCTGAAAAACGGTGAATCGCGTCCTCACCTTTTACCGCAAAGTCACTATTTGGTTACGACTTGTTGGTACTTTGCGGTTATGAATGCGAGAGGCTGAACTCTCGCTTTCGTAATGCAGGTCGCACGATGTCGGTAACATCAAATTCAAAGGACCAATCAAGAATTTTCTTGCTATTGCTCGGCCTGTTGATTCCGGCATGGGTGCTGGTACCGAACCTCAGTCCGTTCGTGACAATGTGCTGTATTTCGTTGTCGCTCTTTGGGCTGATCAAGCTACACACGCTGTTTGAATATTCGACGCAACGAACGCTGCCACCTACGGCAGATATTCTTGCTTGGTTTTTCGCATGGCCAGGGCTAAACGCGCCGCGGTTCTTCACGACAACTGACTGCAAGGCACCAGCGGCACGTGAATGGTTATTCGCGTTTACCAAGACAATCTTAGGTGGCTGCCTATTCTTCTTTGTCGCCCCAGCCGTTCTCTCAACTGACGAATTGACCGCTGGTTGGATCGCACTGGTGGGCGTTGTTTTCATGCTGCACTTTGGCAGCTTTCATCTGCTGGCTCTTTATTGGCGAATCCAAGGCCGCGACGTTCGCCCCATCATGAACTGGCCGATACTTGCCACATCTGTCAGCGATTTTTGGAGTAAACGCTGGAACCTTGCCTTCCGCGACTACGCACATCCGTTTCTCTTCAAACCGTTGGCTCGAAAGTGGTCACCGATAGCAGCAGTTTTAATCGGATATTTATTCTCCGGAATCGTGCACGAACTGGCGATCTCGGTTCCGGCCCACGGTGGTTACGGGCTGCCAACTCTGTACTTCACGCTACAAGGCTTGGCGATTCTGCTAGAGCGATTTTTCGCACTCAAAGGCGGACTGCGTGGCTGGTGCTGGACGCTCATTGTGACGACTCCCAGCGCCTTGATTATGTTTCATCCGCCGTTTGTCAGAACGATTGTTGTACCATTGATACAAACCCTTGCCGATTTGTAAGCAACGAACATGCCATCACTCGAAACACTGATCCTTTTCTCTGGAATTTTGCACCTGTGCACATTGCTCGGTAGCGCTCAGGTGCCCAAAGAACTCCGATTCAAAGAGGACCTGCCGAAGCTAAATCCGATGCTACGGCACTGGGTGCTGGTCGCCGGCGCGTACCTTCTATTTAACATTGTGGCGTTCGGAATCATCTCCATTGTGTTCCGACAAGAACTGGCGTCGCGATCAACATTGGCTCGCGTGTTTTGCGGCTATGTGTGCCTGTTCTGGGGAGTGCGGTTGATCATTCAGTTCTTTTTTTTCGACGCAAAACCGTATCTGCGCAACTGGTTCTTAAGGGCCGGTTACCATGGTTTGACCGTTGTGTTTACCTGGCAGACAATCGTCTACGGTTGGGCCGCCTTTGGTCAATAACCGCACCCCCTTCAGCCGACTCACTCAAGCGATTCAAATTCTACGAATAGATGAATACTGA
>CAZZDZ010000129.1:0-14721 GCA_964652675.1 uncultured Pirellulaceae bacterium | reverse complement strand
ACCATGCTTGCCCAAGCAGCAGCATGTTAGAGAAATAGCCTTTGCGCTCTGCGACGTTGAAACTTCGCTCGGCGTTGGCTGCTTCGCGCTGTGCATTGGCCGCCTCACGCTTTGCGTTTTCTGCCTCATGCTTGGCAAGAGCTTCGGCGTCGATCGCTCTTTGGGCAGACACGACGGCTTCGTTCCGCGATTGCTCCGCCTGTCCCTTGGCGATCTTCGCGGCATGTTCGGCTTGCTTGGCGTCTGACTTCTCTTGATTCAGCCGATAGATAAAGCCACCCGTGATCGCGACCAACAGCGTCGCCGCAGCGGCCAGCAAAGCGGCTTCTTTTTTATGGCGTCTAAACAACAGCACGCATTGGCGAAACAGTCCCGCCTTTTCAGCCGACGTGGCGAATCCGTCCAGGTAACTTTGCACCTCGGCCTGTAAAAGTTGTGCGCTCTGATAGCGATCATCGCGTTTTGTCGCCAACGCCTTCATCGCGACCGCAGCGATTGAATCAGGGACACGTCCGCCGTGGCAGTGGTGAAGCGGTACAGCAAGGTCCAGACCAGAGTTGTCGTCGTCAGAATCTGGCCGGCTCCTGCGTCCGAATTGGTTCGGATGAGAGATTTTACCGTCCACCACGTTCTTCAATAGATCGCTAAGGCTGGTTCCATGAACGGGTTTGTTCAGCGTCAGAATGTTGTACAGCACGGCACCCAAAGCATAGACATCGCTGCGGTAGTCAACCTCCAACGCTTTTCCGGCGGCTTGCTCGGGCGACATGAACGCTGGTGTGCCAAGAATCTGGCCATCCATCGTTTGGGACATGTTCGTCTGATCGTCGTTTCGTTGGGACTGCACAGCCCAATTGCTTCGTTCGTCTCGCGCAGAAGGCTGCCCCGTCATGACCTTGGCCAAACCCCAATCGACGACCAGAACCTCACCGAATTCACCCAACATGATGTTTTCGGGTTTCAGGTCACGGTGGATAACTTTGTGTGAATGAGCAAACGCGATTGCGTCGCAAACTTTCAGAAAGATGTTCAGCAACCGGACAAGTGGAAACGATTCAGTCGTTTCTTTGTCGCCGCTACGGATCGCTTTCAACACAGCGTATAGCGTTCGACCTTGCACCAGCTTCATGGTGTAAAACACATTACCTGATTTGTCGACTCCCAGTTCGTGCACCGGAACGATCGACGGATGCTCCAGTTGACCCGTAATTTGAGCTTCTTCGATGAACCGCACCACACGTTCAGGCGACTGGTTGCCATCAAGCATTACCTTCATGGCCACTTTTCTTCGGATGCACTGGTCCTTGGTATTCAGCACCGCGCCCATCCCGCCCTGGGCGATCAATTTACCAGTGTCATACTTGTGGCCTTGTTTGTCGCTCAAGACATCCGTCACCGCATTCAACGGCGGGTTCTGGTGCAGATCCAAACCACCGCTCAGTCCCTGTTCGTCAAGGAATTGCGAAATCGTCCCATATACGGGATTGGCGATCGAGACCGTCGAGAAAAAACCGCTGCTATCGTCCGCCGCCGGGTCTAGAGCGGCGCCTGGTTGATCGGATCCGACACCGCCTGCCTTCGCGTTCGCCGACGCACGGAGAGCATCACGAACGGCATGGTTCAACGTGTTGCCAGCTTCTTCCAGCCTTTCGACAGTGCGTTCGCATTCGTAGCATTCGGTGACGTGGTCTTCCACTTCAGCCAGTTCAGCAGCTGCAAGCGATCCGTTCAGCCAAGCTATTATGCGATCTTCGTTGGGGTGTGACATCGTAGGGCTATGCAATCAGTGGTTTATCGAGACGGCATCTATTTATTTGCAAAGGAGTGACACGAAAAAGTACTGCTTCCGCGGGGCGACCGGGGCAGATTTTGTACATTCGCTGCTCATTCTTTTTCCACACGCATAAAAAAGTCTGGCCCATGGCGGAATCCAATGACGTTTTCGTCGTCGTCAATTTTCAGCTTCAATTCTTTGCCGTTGGGCTCGTCGTAGTAGTCGGCATTGGCTGACTTCTCTAGCACTTTGCGTTCTTCATCAGCCGTCAACTTCCAGACCCTTCCAGCCTGGTTTTTCCATTCGTAACGACCGTTCCCTGTGATGACAATTTCACCTTCGTGCCATTCATTTTCTTTTGGATTGCGTCGATATCTGCCAACCACTCCCAGTGAGTCAGTGAACTTCATCGTATCCACCTTGGGTGCGACCGCTTGCGTGTTGTTTTGATCGACAGCGGATTTGGTGACGATTTTCGCTGGTGGCTTTGCGAGAGGTTTCGCGACCGCGGCGGCGGGAGCAATCACATTGGTTGTCGCGCGTACTGTCGCAGCCGATAGCTTGACCGCGTTGACGTCGTCAAATTTCCAAAGTCGCATCCGCTGTCCGGCGACTGAGATGAGGCGTTTTCCCGACAGATTGAAATCAAGACAAGTGACAACGGCGTCGTTACCCGCCAATTCGTCTGCCAACACGGTCGGCACGTCGTCTTGGATATGCCAGATGCGAATCAAGCCTTTTGCATCGCCAGTTGCAATTCGTTTTCCGTCGGCTGCGTACGCCAACGCCGTGACATCTTCGTCGTGAACGCGAGTTTCAAACCGCAATTCCAGCGTATCGACGTCGTATCCACGAATCAGGCCGTCAGCGGATCCAGTGCAAAGCACTTTGCCAGTTGGGTCTAAGGTCATTACGGTCGCTGTGACAGGATCGCGTTTCTCCAACAGCATTTTCTTAGTCTGCAAATCGTACAACCGGTAGACGCGAGAAGTCTGTTTGTTGGCAGCGATGACAAACGACACAAGAAGTCGCTGGCCAGCGGACGGTTGTCCATCCGTTGTGGTTTCGCAGGCAGGAAACAGCAGAATTGGCGGCCCGTCGATTTCACTTGGCAACGAACCGAGCTTCATAACGGTTTCGGATGTTCCATCGCCGTTACATTGGTTGGTTTGAATCCCAAATCCGGAACTGGCGGCGGCGACGTACTTTCCGTTTTTTGAAACCGCGAATACTTCTACGGAGGCGAATCCCATTGTGACATGCTCTCGCTCGCCGTCAGGTGTGCACGTCATAAACGGGTGAACTGGATTTTCAACGTGTGAATTGACTAGCCGACCGGCGATCGTGATATCGCGACTGTAGGACCGCGTGAGTTGACGATTGAAAGAATTAACCCAGTATTCGCGTTCCCAGTTGTTGACATCGAAAACCGTCATCCCCTTGCGCGGATCATGGAACGCGATTTCGTTTTCGCTAAGGAACAGCACGCTGTCTCGCGGGCACAGGGTCGGCAAGATTGCAGCGTCAACACGCGGCATTGGGTAAGCCGACGTCTTACGAAAGCCACCCATCAACACGTTAGCGGTCTGATCCCAGTCGAAGTGTCGGTCCGAGTCGTTGTAAGCGAAAAACTTTCGAACAGGATCGTTGGTGGACTCGCTGCAATACCAGACGTTGATCACGTTCTGCCCTTTTCCGTCGCCGATCGACACAAAGTGATTCGAATTGTTTGCAAAAAACAGTCTGGATGCACTAAAAACTTTTTCATTCAGGCGATTGATTAGTTTGCCATCACTCGTTCGATGAATCGTGATCATCCCGTCCATTGGAAACGCGAGCACCAACATCGAATCATCGGGCGATATTTCCATGCTACAAAGCCAGCCTCCTGCCTTCTGAGGGCCTGTCCACAGAACTTTGCTTGTCGATCGATCGAACCCGAACAACCGATCATCCTTCATCCCATAAAACTTCTGACCTTTTTGGTCACAGCAACGAAAATTAAGATCCTTGATGACTTCGGCCTCCGTCGAACCACTGGCGAAAACGCGAGTGCCCCACTGCGCCTTGGAGAAAAAATTTCCTGATGAGTCAAAGAAGCAGTCGCCGGCCGTTCCGATTGTGGACTTGATTCGTATCACGGCTGGCTGAGACAGCGGATTCGTCTTGAAGATGCGTGTCGGGTCCCCGCTGTGCGAGGCCACCAGACCGATTTGTTTGCCATCCGGTGAAAGCGTCATGTGCCCGCTGACGTTGTTGCACTGGAGCGTTTCTATGATCTTTCCCGTAGCCCCGTCGACGCGTTTGATTCCACTGTGTTGATCTCCTAAGTAGAACGTTCCCGGATTGACGGAATCGGCGAACACACCACGGATAAGGCCGTGATCTATCCGGTACAGCGATTCGTCGGCGTACCGTCTTAAATAATGCCAATTGGTGTCGCGGACGTTTTCCGGACACAGCTCCAGCCGCTTGATTGCTTCGGTGCCCTCGCCCGAAAGGTAGGCGGCTTCCGCCAGCGCGATCTGCGTTTTCCCAAGTTGTGTGTTGGCTTCTTTTTCGCGGTCTAGCGCCAGGGCCGTCGCATCTTCGGCGACTTTTGCCGACGCAATCGCCTCGGCTGCACTTTGTTTCGCCGCGGCTGCTGCTGTGTCTGCATCGTCGCGTGCCGTTTTCAAATGCGAAAGGTAAAGCAGCGATCCGGCAATCATCAACACGGCGGCAATGGCAATGGAGCTTGCGATGCCGCGATGACGATTGACCAAAAGCCTTGCTTGCCGAAAGAAGCCGGCGTTTTCGACACTGGTCGCAAAGCCACCTTGAAACGCATCGATATCGGCGCTCAGCTGTGTCACGCTTTCATAGCGATCTGCGGGCTTGGTCGCCATCGCCTTCATGCAAACCTTTTCCAGCGACTGCGGGATCGACCACGGCGCAGATTCCGCCGATGTCAACGGTTCGATTTTTCCTGAACGGACTTTGCGAAGCAGTTCGCCCAGGTTGTCGGCCTGGATCGGAGACCGCAGGGCCAGGATGTTGTAAAGTATGGCGCCAAGTGCATAGACATCAGTTCGCTGGCTGATCAAGTCCAAACGCCCTGATGCTTGTTCGGGCGACATGAACGCGGGCGTGCCCATGACCGTACCATCGACCGTCATTTCTGCCATTCCTGCATCCTGCCGTAACGAGTCGACGACGACGTTATCGCCGGATGATTCCATGGGGTCTTCCACATCGTCAGGACGCAAGATCTTGGCCAATCCCCAGTCGACAACAAGGACTTCGCCGTATTGTCCGACCATGATGTTGTCGGGCTTCAGGTCGCGGTGCACAACACGCTTACTGTGAGCGAACGCGATCGCATCACAGACACGTGAAAAGATATTCAACAGACGGTTAAGCGAAAACGAATCACTCGCAGTCGCATTGCCACCATTGATGTTTTTCAGAATGTGTTTCAGCGAATCACCGTGAATCAGTTTCATGGTGTAGAACACATTGCCTTCGGCGTTCACGCCCAGTTCGTGAACCGGAACAATCGATGGATGCTCCAACTGGCCGGTGATCTGAGCCTCTTCGACAAAGCGAACGATTTTGTCGGACTCGGCGTCCGCATCCAGCATCACCTTCATCGCCACATGGCGTCGCAAACAAGTGTCTTTGGCATCCAATACCGCGCCCATGCCGCCTTTGGCAATCACACGGGCATTGTCGTATTTCACCTGTTGTTGCTGGCGAACATGATCGGATCCCGCCGAACGGTTGGCTGTTGATTGGCCATCCGTAAATTGACTTGGTTGATCAAGGTCCACGCCTGCGCTCAGGCCGCGTTGATTCAGCAACTGTGTGATGGTGACATCAGCGGCCACCTCTGCAGTTTCCAAAATTTTGCGTTGGGAATCACTACTTTGGAGAATTGGACCGTCGGTCGTTGCATCCAGTGATGGCGAAGGACGCTTTGGTGGTTGATAAGAACTTGGCTGGAAACCGTCAGCGGCCTCTTGGATTCTACCAGCGATCGTATTCTTGGCTGCCTCCAATTCCGCCAGTGTGTCTTCGCATTCGGGGCAATCGGCCACGTGGTCTTCCACTTCAGCCAATTCGGTGGCCACAAGCGATCCGTTCAGCCAGGCATTCAGGGTTTTGTGGTTGGGATGCGACATCGCAGGCCTATGCAATCAGTGGTTCGTCCAGCCGTCACCTATTTATTCGCAAAGGCGTAACGCGAAAAAGTTCTGATTCGGCCGGGTGGACCTGCTGATCGCTATTGGGGCAGATCATCACCGAGTTCTTCGCGCAGGCGTTTTAGAACGCGATATCGTGCTTGGCGGACGGCTTGGGTGGTCATGTTCATTGATTCGGCGACTTCTTTGGTGGGTCGCTGATTGACCACCGTCGCAAAGAACGATTGCCACGTTTTATCCTCGAAATCTTGCTTCAAGATTCCCAGTGCACGGGCCAACAGTTCTTTACGCATCCGCGTTAGCGTGTCCGGATCCGAGTCCTCAAACGGTTCATCCGGCAGTGCATTGACCTTTTTAAGAGCTGCTGTACCGCCGCTGGCAATGACGCTTTTGTGCCGTCGCCGGCGATAGTCGTTGATTTTGTTGCACGCGATGCCCCAGATCCATCGTCGTAGTGACCCAGATTCGGATTCGGAGTGTTTGTAGTTGTTGATGCTGGTCGAAACCGACAGCAACACTTCTTGTCGCAAGTCCTGCTCATCTCCGTCAGCGACCCCTGACTTCCTGATCCAGTAATCGACAAACGGACCATAAAGCGAATCCAGTCGCTTCCATGAGTGATCATCTTTGTTGACCAACCCTTCGACAAGACTTAGCGAGGTTAGTCGGGATTGGTCCATCTGATGTTGTTCGCGTAGAAGAATTCGGAAGGTGAACGAAAATAAAAGCAACGTACAAACGTGCGCCTACAGCTACCAGTCTAAACACACTTTCGCTACGGCCTCTCAATTACGATCAATTACCGTCTGCAGCAATAGACTTTACAATTCACCGTATTTTACACTGCTAAACCCTTACGCGCAGCCTTTTTCTTAGGACAACAATTGGTATACGCACCAACACGTGCACGGACATGCACCCAGCAGCCAAAGGTGACTCCACGCTAGCCATTGCTATGCCTAAGTGGCTGATCAGTGTTGAAACTGTACGTCAACGGTGTCGAAGTGGGCAGCGAGACAACCGTTTTTGACGGAAGTGGAGGTGTGACGAGTCGCTCAAGAGGCATCGAGATTGGCGCGGCATTGGGAGGCACCCGTTATCACGGCGTCGACCTGACAAACGTCAGCTACGTCAATGTTGGCGAAGTCCATTTGGGGAATCTCTTGATGCGATAGCCGCCAAGTTGGCTCAACCAAAGACCGCTGATCGCCCCAAGTGCTTCAGTCACAGACAACATCAGCAGGAAAGTCCAAGGAGCAAAAAAAGGACTGCTCATGTACCAAGACCAGCACCACGCAACCGCATAGTTTCGGCTAATCACCACCAACGTGACAGCAACCAAACAAACCCACCATCTGTAGCGGCGTGTGAATATCGCGACGAGCATTGTGCTGGTGATCGCAAATATCTCGGGAATAAATAGCCACGGAATCAACGACGGCGTCATTCCCGTCAGCAGGGAGCGGTGCGTTACGCTTTGCGCAACAAACTTTGCTGCCGCAAAGAAGGCGGCGCAACCAGCGGTCCAATAAATCAAATGCAATATTGACAAACGTCCGCGCTGTGGCAAATCGTTTTCGTCGACCGCGGTGATGCAAAATCGAGCCCACACGCGCAGCAACAAAAAAATGATCAGCACGGGACCGTAACAAGCAAGCCAAAACACGATCCCGTCAAACGATTTTTGCTCCGAGCAATAGAACAGTACCGACAATGCGCCAAGCATCACAAAGACCGGCGAAACGTACGGCTTAGCAAACAATGGATATCGCCAAACCAACAGCGACGTCGCCCCAACCAACGTCGTCAGCAAAAATCGCTCGAATAGCTCCCAAGTAAGATAGTATTCAGATGCCGATCGCAGCCAATCGATCAACACATGATGCTGTCCCGTGTGAAACAAACCCATCACAACGGGCAACGCAATAACAGCGATCAAGATTTTACGTTCGCGACTGCGCCGTACTGCGTCCAAGTGGTCTGCGTCCAACTGGTCTGCGGATGAATCAGACTCTAGGATTTTTTCCTCCGTTTCCAACTTCGCTGCCCTGATGATTTGTGCTGCGTTCCTGCGACTAGGTGTTTGGTCATCATACCATCTGAATCGCTAAGTCTTGCACGATATTACTCGATGGCTAGCGTTGCAGACGTTGACTGAAAGGCCGTCGTCAAGACTTTTGGCAATCCACGGAAAACCGAAAGTCTTGACGACTACCGCAACACAACAGCCCAAGGCTAGCCATCGACATAAAGTGTTCATATTGATTCTGTACCACCCCACCCACACGCTCCGTGCCTTGCACGAACTACCTCGTATCGCGATAACGCCAACACCTGCTAGAATACGTTTCTGGAGCACTCGATCGCTCAAAATCCTTCCAAATTGGGAAAACCGCTCGTGGGAGCAAAAGACTCGAAGAAAATATCCAAACCCTCCGCCTGCTCTGAGCCTGCCGAAGCGCCGATCCACGTGGATCGAAACGCTCCCGTCAACTCAAAGGTGGACCACGCAAGAATCGAAGCAGCGGTGCGCGAAATCTTGGACGCGGTCGGTGAAGATCCCGATCGTGAAGGATTGCTGGAGACGCCCGCGCGGGTGGCAAGGATGTATGCAGAGATGTTCGCCGGTTTGCACGGTGATCCCGGCCGACACTTAAAGAAAGTGTTCTCCGAGAATTACGACGAGATCGTGTTGGTTCGCGATATCAGTTTTTGCTCGATGTGCGAACATCATTTGCTTCCGTTCACAGGACGCGCCCACATCGCGTACTTGCCCAGCGGCAAAGTCGTCGGACTTAGCAAATTGGCTAGAGTGGTCGAAGAAGTCGCACGACGGCCCCAAGTCCAAGAAAGGCTTACTCAAACCGTCGCCGACTTGGTCGAAGATCGCTTGTCGGCTCGCGGTGTCGCCGTGGTCTGCGAAGCAACGCATAGCTGCATGACCATGCGCGGAGTGCGCAAGCCCGGCAGTCTGTGCCTGACCAGCGCCATGCGTGGTGCGTTTCGAGACGATCCAAAGTCTCGCGCCGAAGTGCTTGGATTGATCAATCGTGATACGCATTGATGCTGCTGGCAGCGGCGGACCCCGGCAGATTGCGGTTTCTTGTCCCAAATGGACTTTAATGTCCTGAAAACCTCGGGGGGCAACTTGACGCAATGAGTGTTTTCGTTCGAACTATCAAGCATGGAAATTGATCGGCAACGGGTTCAAGATGATTTGCGAGGCATCGTGCGCGGCGATGTCTTGTGCGACCCCATGTCGATACAGATGTACGCGTCCGACGCCAGCATTTTTCAGATCGCGCCCGTCGGAATCGTTCGCCCGCGAACGGTGGGCGATGTCATCGCGACCGTCCAATACGCTGGCGAACACGATCTTTCGCTGCATCCGCGCGGAGCCGGCAGTGGCATTGCGGGGGAATCGCTGGGGCCAGGCATCGTTGTCGATTTTTCGCGTTACATGCGCCGAATCGAAATCAACGACGATGCCACGATCGCAACCGTCCAATCTGGCGTACCACTGGCCGATTTGAATCGGACGCTGAAACACTTTGGACGTTGGTACGGTCCGGATCCGATCACGCGCAGCATCACGACGATGGGCAGCGTGCTGGCGACCAATGCATCAGGCAGCCACTATCTGCGCAGCGGTTCGGCACGCGACACGATCAAGTCGATGCGCGTCGTGACGATCGATGGCAAGCTGCTGGATCTGTCAAAACACCGAACGTCCGAAGATACTCCCGAAGAAAAGCTGGCGTTGGGTGTCAGCGAAATACGCAATCAGTTCAAACCGCTCATCGATTCTCAATCGGCACAACCTCCATCGCGCGGCGGTTTCCGATTAGACGACGTCGTCGACAACCATGGACAAGTCGATTTGGCCAAGTTCATGGTGGGCACTCAAGGTACGTTGGGTCTGATTTTGGATGCGACCGTTCGCACCGAAACGATTCCTTCGCACCGAGGCGTTTTACTGCTTTTCTTTCGGCGGATCGATGCGGCCGCGCGTTGCGCGATCGAATCACTCAACCACGGCCTTGTCGCTTGCGATTTAATGGATCGTCGTTTGCTGCAGATCGCAAGAGAAACCGAAAACCGATTCTCCAACATGCTCCCGCGCGAAGCCGAAGCGATGTTGTTACTGGAAATGCAAGGCGAGTCCCGCGATGACTTGAGCAATCGCATTAACATTGCGAGAAACGAATTGACCAGCGGCAGCAATCGTGCGTTTGAATCATTGATGACGGTCAACCGCGACGAACGCAACCAATGCTGGAGCCTTAGTCGTCGCGTGATCGCACGAATGGCGCGCGTAAAGGGTTCGCAGGCCCCGATGCCGTTCACCGAGGACCTTTGGTTGCCAACGGAAAAATTGCCCGAAGCTCTGACCGCAGTCCAAGATACGCTGAAGCGAAATGAAACGACGGCGACCTTGTTTGCGCACGCCGGCCACGGGCATTTGCACATTTGGCCTTTCCTGGATCTGGCAAATGCGAAAGATCGCGGCCGCATACTGGATTTGTCCAAACAGATCGCCGAAGTCGCTTGGGAACACGGCGGCCTGATTAGTGTTGAACGCGCGGCCGGTTTAAGCCGATCGTTTCTGTTGCCAAAGCAGAACGGCGAAATGTGGCAGACGATGGGTCAAATCAAAAGACTTTTTGATCCGCATCACCGAATGAACCCAGGAAAACTGTTCGGCGCGGTCTTGCAAAAAGCAAACGAAAACTTGCGGCCTGTCGACCAGACAATCGAAGTCTCTTCGGAGAACCGCGTGCTGTTGCCTGCGAACCAACGAATCGTTGCTGCCGCCAACGCGAACCGTAGATCGGTGCCGCAACTAGAAGTCCTACAGCAGTGGCCGCCAAACGCAACCATCAGCCAAGTGACGAGGTCCTGCAACGGATGTGGTCGATGCCGGGCAACAGCCAGCAACGAGCGGCAGTGTCCCGTTTTTCGCGCCAACCCACGCGAGGAAGCGTCGCCACGTGCAAAAGCGAACCTTTTGCGCGGCGTTTTAAGCGGGGAGTTGCGGGTCGAAGATCTAGCAGGCGATCGTGCGAAAGAAATTGCCGACCTGTGTTTTAATTGCCACCAATGTCGTGTCGAATGCCCCGGCAGTGTTGATATTCCAAAAATCGTTGGCGAACTAAAAGCTCAGTACGTAGCGACGAACGGCTTATCTCTTTCGGACAGTCTGCTCGGCAGGATCGACACGATCGCAGCCATCGCTTCAAAGTTTCCGACATTTGCGAACATGTTGATCCGCAGCCCATCGGTACGTTGGCTGGCGGAGCGATTGTTTGGTCTCTCCCAAGCTCGCGAGCTGCCGTTGATCGCAAGGACATCGTTCATGCGTCACGCGACCAAGCGTCGCTGGACAAAACTGAATCCGCAAGGCGGGCTAAAGGTCGTCTATTTTGTTGATCATTACGCGAACTATCACGATCCGGATATTGGTCGTGCGGTGGCCGAGATCATGCAACAAAATAGCATCGGCATTTACGTCCCAACGCAACAGTACTCCTGCGGAATGCCGCGAATCGCATCAGGCGATCTAAAAGGAGCACGCAAGATCGCGCGGCGTAATGTTCGCCTGCTGGCCGATGCGGTACGGCAAGGCTACACCGTCGTCGCGACCGAACCAGCCGCTGTACTGTGCTTGCGCCACGAATACCCAAATCTGCTGGACGATGAAGACGCTCATTTGGTCGCTAAGAATTCACATGAAGTCTGCGAATTTCTGTGGGGGCTTCATCAAAGTGACCGGCTGAATCTGGAATTCAATTCCGTGCCCGCCCTACTGGCGTACCATCAACCTTGCCACTTGCGGGTTTTGGATCCAAAACAATCCGCGCCCAGTTTGTTGGAGTTGATTCCGGATCTAGCCGTCGACCGTATCGAGGGCGGTTGCACGGGAATGGCTGGCACTTGGGGGCTGCAACGTAAAAACTATCGAAATAGTTTACGCATCGGTTGGCCCATGATTTCCGCGATGCGAAACGCTCGCGTGTCCCGCGCCACAACGGAATGCAGTGCTTGTAAAATGCAAATCGAGCATGGAACCGGACGAAAGACCCTGCACCCTTTGAAATTACTTGCGTATGCTTACGGACGCCTGCCTAAGGTCGAATCCGAACTGGACTTGAAGGGCGAACAGTAGCGAAGTCGCGTAAATCCACAGCCTCTACGACAACTTTTCTCAGACACGACAAACAAACTCGCCGCTACGCAACGATTCCATGCAAATCAACGTCCTTTTATTCGCCGCCGCACGCGAGGCCGCTCAGAGCGATTCGATTCAGATCGATGTCGCCGAAAATGCGTCTGCCGCCGACGTCTTGGCAGAATTGAGTCAACAGATCCCTGCAATCCAGCAACTCATTCCGTCTTGTAGGTTGGCTGTGGACAATTGTTATGTCAGTAACGACGCGATCGTCGGCCAAGGTCAAGAAGTCGCGTTGATTCCACCAGTGAGCGGCGGCTGATGCACAACAATCGATACATTGACATTGTCGACGGCCCGATCGACATCGTTGCATTACAAGAGAAAGTCGCCGATCCCGATGTCGGCGCTCACGGCTGGTTTTACGGTGTGACGCGGCGGACGACCATCAACGACGACACAAAGGATTCGATGGTCACCCAAACGCTTTCCTATGAAGCGCATCGAGTGATGGCGATTCGCGAACTGGAGTCGCTGGCACAAAGAGCGATCGAAAAGTTTGGTCTGCGGCACGTAGTAATCGTTCACCGGATAGGCGAAGTTCCAATTGGCCAAGCGAGCGTGGTGGTTGGTTGCAGCAGTTCGCATCGACCGCCGACTTTCGATGCACTCCGTTGGATGATGGAAGTGCTGAAACAGGAAGTACCGATTTGGAAACGCGAAACCTACCAAGACGGTTCCACCGAATGGGTTCACCCCCAAAGCCCGTAACGGAACTTCGCCAAGACTTTCGGCAGCCCTGGTTCGGCCACAATAAATCGACCAGGCGTCAAGACTTTCCGTTTTACGTAGCTTGCTGGCACCCAACACTCACGCTATCGTTCGCGAACCAGGAAGGTTCCGTTGTCTGCAACGTTGAACATCGGTCGACAGTAACGACCGCAACCAGCCGATCCGCCTGGGCGGAAAGTGAAACCCATTGATAGATTCCATGCTTCGTCGTCAAACGTGCTGCCTTCGTCTTCGTTGGGGATGATGTAAGTCACGCCGGTGTTGAACGCGAATCTTGACGACAGAGGCATGTTGACCAGTGCGCCCAAGATGGTATCGCTGTTCTCTGTCCCCCCAATGAATGCTTCCCAATCGCCGCCATTCGCAAACAAGTGACGAAAGAAACCACGATACTGATCTACCGGCTCGATTTCGATCGATGAATTGATCAGGGTGCCATCGACGCCTTGAACGGTTGTGGTTGTTTCCTCTTCGCTGACGCCAGCCATGAACTGAAAACCAAACACGTTGCAGTTATTGTTGTTCCAACTGATCTCTCCACGCAACTGTGTCAAATCGGCTTGGTAGTACCAGTCTTCGTTTAAGTAGTCGATCGCGAGACCGTATTGCAAACCGTAGTCAACGCGGCGGAACAGACCAAGCGTCAAGAAAATTTGATTGCGTTGCTCGTCAGTAAGATCTGAACCTGAAAGGTGCGTTTGCGTTGCACGAAGCCCGAATTGGGTGGCAATGCCATACCCCAAAGGCCCATTCAATTGTTTTCCTAGGTTGAACCCTTCGTAGAAACCGAACGAGCCGCCAGCCGAAGCGCGTGTATTTGGATTGTTAGGATCGACGCTGGCGGAATTGAGTGGCCCGGTGAATCCATTGACGCCCGCGAAAAGGTCCAAGCGGAACCAATCGATTTTTAAGTACGGTAAAAAGACACCAAACCCTGATGAAGCGCCCCCCAAACAGGAATCGCATCCGCAACTGGCATCAATTCCGCAGCTAGGTCCGGAAATGATTTCACCGATGCCGCATCCGCAATCACCTGCCAAGTCGCAACCGCAACCCGGTTCGACAATCTCTAGTCCACACCCACATCCGCCACCGATGCCGCATCCGCAACTTGGTTCGATTACTTCGATCCCGCAACCACATTCCGCACCAATACCACACCCGCATGATGGTTCGATGAATTCAACACCGCAGCCGCACTCGCCACCGAGTCCACAGCCGCAACTTGGTCCAATCGTTTCGACGCCACAGCCGACTTCAACGCCACACCCGCAATTGCCCCCAAGTCCGCAGCCACAACTTGGTTCGACGAATTCGACGCCGCATTCGCAGGCCCCCAATTCGCAACCACAACTTGGCCCGATGGATTCGATTCCACAGCCTGGAGCACAATCGCAAACGGGACCACAACTGCCATCACATCCCCCAACGACTTGATCAAGGAAGCCAACTTGTCGTACTTGTCCGACGCTACCGCCGATCAGCGAACCATCAAGGGGGGCTGGCGGGGGATCCGAAATTGCCTGACCATGAGCGGCACGAGCAATCAGTGAATGGTGTCGATGCACCGGCTGCGCGTGGCTGATGTCGATTCGATCAGCAGCAAACCGCTGCGAACTGGCGTTTGCCTGCGTCGCTGCCGCTCGAGCTTTCGCCGAAGCCATCTTGGCAGCATTCTGTGCCATCGCCAAATCAGCGGAAACAGCGAAAGAAGACAGAATGAGTGCCGTTTGAACCAAACGGAGTTGACCGATTCGCGTTATCATAGCGCAGCATTCAAAATTTGATTTTACAATGGGCGT
>CAZZDZ010000128.1:12533-14752 GCA_964652675.1 uncultured Pirellulaceae bacterium | reverse complement strand
TGGAAGATGCCCAATCGTGTCATCAACGCAGTTACCGACTCTGTCGCGACAACCCCAAGTATCTAGGGCTCGTTTCGATGCACGCAAATTATCTGACCGCGATTGGCAACCACGCCAAGGCCATCGCGATGATCGAGGAGCATGCCCTGTGGTTACTGGAAACCCGTTCGATCGAAAAGAAGATGGCATTCTACGTAGTCGGATGGAAACTCTGTCGTGATTTGGCTGACGCGGGTACGTCCAGTGTGTGTCTGAGACTGCCTGACTCAGTCGGCCCTGATTGCGACAATGACCGTTATCCCTGTCGCGATTTAGCGGATTGGTTTCAACGCGAAGCAGAGCAGATCGCTGCCCTGTTTGACAAGCGAAACGGGAACGACGCAATTTCGCAGTCCGTCCAAAAAATGCTGGACGTGTATCCAGGAAACGCCCCTTCTTAAGAAGTGGATCCGAAGTCAGCCAGCCGTCAGTCAGCCTTGAACTTGGGCACATTCTTGGGTGCCGCTAACGTGTTCAGAAACGCGATCAACGCGTGCCGATCAGCCAATGGTAATTCTAAGAATCGGTCTCGCGTTCCTGCGGATTCACCGTCGTGCATCGCGATTGCTTCGAGAAGCGTTTCGGCACGACCGTCGTGCATGTACGGAGCCGAGTCGCGGACACCCCACAACGGCGGCGTTCGCCATTCTTGATTGAAATTCGTGTGTTCAAAGTGCAGACGCGCGTTGCGTTCCCGCGTTGTGGTCGATCTTGTTCTGACTGTAAAGTCGCCGTCGGTGAGAAATCTGCCGTCGCGAAACCTGGCTTCGTCCGTCCTCTTTTCGCTCTGCCCCGTCGCGACTTCTTCAGAACTTACCGTAACGATGGTCATCTTTTCAGTTGGCCCCGAGGGTGCAACAAAAGAAAAACCAGATCGAAGTCTATCATTTGAGCTTTGTCGACGCTTTACTTCAAACGGTTCGTCGGAGCTTGATGTGGTCACGGTGTCGATCGACACGATACGTGCGCCTCCGTAGTAGGCACCACTGCCAGTTGTTCGACTGACTGATTCTGTCACAAATCGGGTGGTCGGTGTGATTCGGGTAATGTACGGTTCGGCATGGTTCAGGTCGATGGATTCGGACCCCATGTCGTGCAACAGAATATCACTATAGATACCTTTCGCTGGCCCCATGTCCGGCACGTGGCAGACAGCACAACCGATACTGGCAAATACTTGCTCTCCCCTGGCTGCCATTTCACGTTGGTAGGAATCGCTTGGAATTTCCTTGGTCGGCGATGGCAGTGCAGCGATAAAATCACGCATCGCCATGATCTGATTGTCCTTGATATCGACCGATGTATTTCGGTAATCGCGATTCATCGGATCGGCGGGCTGTTCTTTTCGGGCCGTCTCCAAGCCTACTTCTACGGCACAGGCCTGGTCCACAAAATCGAGCAGCGAGACAATGTTGCCTCGCCAACCAAATCTGCCGTACCGTCCGTTAGACAAAGTTGACGGTCGACCACTGATCTCGGTGTGGTTCTTTTGAATCCGAGCCTGTTCTTCGATCAATCGACCATCGATTTTGTCGATCAACGCGATCCCAAAAAGGGGCGATGTGTTTCGTTGAAAAAGTCGTGCGCGTATTGTGATGGCACGCCCATCAACTTGATTGTTGAACAGGATCGGTGTCGCAGAAGCTCGGCGCACTTCCGCTGGCGTCAGCGAACCACCTTCTACGCTAAATCGCGAATCGATCTGAGACATCATTGCCGTCCGCGATTTTTGAAACAGCGGTGAACCGCCGTGGTGCGACAGCGAAAGTGTGTTCGTGAGTAAACCGTTGGACCCAACAAATCCTGGATGGAATGTACTGACTAGGCTTTTGACAACATCGTCGCTGGTGATGGGACCTCCGGAGATATTGATCGACTCGATGCCGATTGTTTTTGCGTTGAATCGCGAGTCGCCAGCCCCGCCAACGCCGCCTTGGTTGTGACACGCAACGCAAGACTTGGCATTGAACAGCGGGCCAAGACCGTCGCTGCTGATGGCGGGGTTACCGTGTGTCCAGTTTTTCTCAAATAACTGTCGCCCCTGTTCGATGCTAGCCGGAGATGCGCCCAGGACGGGATAAGACATCAATACGGCAATCGTGGCGAAGATCATTGTCCGATTCACTGCTCGATTCATTTGTCTTTCCTGAGGACTGCGTTGAAACTGATAGGAGATAAGA
>CAZZDZ010000128.1:0-12433 GCA_964652675.1 uncultured Pirellulaceae bacterium | reverse complement strand
TGCTCGATTCATTTGTCTTTCCTGAGGACTGCGTTGAAACTGATAGGAGATAAGAACGTCTACTGTTTAACGAGACGTTTCAAGCGGCCGTAACTCTTTACCGGTGATTCGCCCTGACGAATGGCCCAAGCACTCTTGTCGTTTGGTTTAATAACAAGGTAACGCGCTTGGGACGGAGAAAACAAATCAACTCCGGTGATGCCCCGCAAACACACCAGGCCCGAAAGCTGCTGTGTGTCTACGTTTTTGCTTGGGAATTTTGCGACCAGCGTCTGCAGGTCCTCCCAATCGATTCCTTTTGCACGGGTGGCACGCTTGGGCTTTGCGTCTTTTGCGGCGATCTTCAGCACCGGTCGATTCCTTGAATTTGAAGGCTGTAGATCAAGAACGATTGTTTTTGTTTTGTCAATCGAATCGTACCAATCGACCAGTTCGCTGGATTCATCTTTTGCCAAAGTCACCGGGTCGTGATGCCAGAGCGTGCGGGTCAACGGTCGCCAAAGCTGAACGAAATCGGCGTTGGCCAAAAACGGCATCATCGAATCACACCAAGGTTGTCGTGTCTGCGAGTGCTGCTCCAAAACGGCCAACCGAGTTCGATCAGATGCCTCCGTCAATCCAAATCTTAGTTTGACGTCTGCAAAGTAGACGTCTTGGAACGTGCTGGCCAAACGACTGTAAACACTCAATGCATCAAACTTCTCCGCCTCGTTTTCATCATCAGAAGCTCCCACATCTATCGTTGTTAACACTTCTTTTAATGAATACTGCCACAGGCGTGTTAGTCGTTTAACACTTCGCTGGGCAACAGGCGTTGTAATCGCGGTTTGGTTATTGCCACTCAATTTGATCAGCGAAACGACTTCCTGGGCATCTTCGATCAGTGTCAACAATTCATCCGGGCCCGGTGTTCCAACGCAGAAAGACAACAGTCGGTAATGACCATCACAGACAGCTACCAAACAGCGACGTGGTTGATTACGGTCTTTCTCTCCGGTTAAGTGTTTGGGCATTCCAGCCGCGACGGATTGCACCGAGCAGCCATCGGCTAAGTCCGCCCGCTTGGCGAGAACACGTTGGTAAGAAAATTCAAAGTCTGCTTTACACCAAATCGACTGCCGCGATTGATTTTTTGCTAGCTGATCTTTTGCTAGACGCCCAGGAACCTTAGCGGCTTTGCCCGGTTTGTCTTTGGAATTCTTTTCACGCGCGACGACTTGCTGTTCGCCAACCTGCGCGTCGTTGGAGATGAGCATCAAGACCAAGTGGTCATCTGCTTGGCCGGACGTGACCGGCGTGAACGCAGTCTCCCAAACAACAGGCCCAGTTGCTTCTTGCGCTAACGCAAAAGAAGAAAACCCAGAGAACGATATAAGGAAAAAGATTGCCCGCATTCTTTTGCCGAGATAATGATGAGAATGGCACCCGGATCAGAGTATCGACGTTAATGAATTATTGTTGAGGTGTCAACAAATTGCTCTCCTTTCCGGCGCAAGCACGGGTTTCGATAAACAACGGGCAAGTCCTGACGACGATTTACAGTGCAATCACTCGGTTTCCATTTCAGTCGTGTCCCCTTTGCCGTCACGTGCTGGATGAAGAAGCAAGTGCATCGAAGGCACAAAATACAACGCCAATATCGTCGCTCCTCCTACTCCTCCGGCAATCGTAATCGCCAAAGGTGGCCAAAATCTGCCACCGTCCAAAAGCAACGGCGTGAACCCGACCATGGTCGTCAGCGTCGTCGCAAAGATATGTCGTGTACAAGACGAGACGACTTTGACAATCGCCGCCACGTTCCCACCGCGAGCCGCCTTGTCAGATCGGATCGCGGCCAAAACGACGATCGAATCGTTGATTGCGACACCAACCAAACCCATCGTTCCAACGATCGACATGAAACCAAACGGAAATCCGAACCACGAAAGCGCCAGTGGGCCCAAACCAACCGACATTCCACCGACCGCCGCAACAATCATCGCACAGCGAAACGACCGAAACGAAACAACCAGTGTCAGCACCATCAATGCGAACAAGACGACCGAGTTGGCGATCAGACTTTTGACCGCATGGTGCCTCTGCTCGGAGACACCTCCCCATTCCAATTCGTATCCTGGTGGCAAATCAAAATCTGCGCTCGCCAAACGCCGATTGAATTCGTCCAAAACAACCGACGGTAAAACGCCAGCGCGAATGTAAGCCTTTACCTCGTTTACTCGACGTCCATCGATGCGAACAACCGCGCCCACATCCGAATCCAACTTAAAATCCGCCAAACTGGCAACCGTTGGATGAACCGGCCGCGTGACTGCTTGCCCTGGCGGAACTCCAATGGGTGATGGTCGACGCGGTTGCGACGTCAGTTGCAATGCACTCAAGAGGTCCAATTTAGATTCACCGTCAAAATCAAGTTTGACAACAATGGGCAGCTCTTCGTTTCCATCATAAATATTGCCAGCCGGAGCACTTTCCAGTGTTGTGAAAAGTTGCGCCGCGATCTGGGTTTCGTTCAGACCCGATTTCTTGGTCCGATCCCGATCAAAGTCCAATGTCAACTTTGGAATCGTCTCCTCCAAATCCGAACGCGTATGAATCACATTCGCCGTTTGGCTAAGAAGCAACCGCAGCACCGATCCAATTTTTTGCAGCACCGATAGATCTGGCCCCACGACCCGAATTTCGATCGGAGCGTCAAACGGAGGACCTTGTTCAAGCTGCCGAACGATGACACGACTATCCAATATCTGACCGTCAATTGCGTCTTGCAGTTCGCTGACGACCGCATCGGTTGCCAATCCTTTACGAACGTCAACAATCGCTTGCGCGTAAAACGGCGTTCCCTGTCGCCGCGGTACGACGTTGTAGTAAAACGTCGGCGCACTCCCGCCAAGGAACCAGTACTGATGCTGCACATTCTTGTTTTCAGAAACAACCTTGCGGATTGCGTCTACTGATCCCTTGACCGCTGCGATCGAATCCCGTGCGGGCCTTTCGACTTCGATCTGAATTTGATTGCGATCCGATCGCGGAAAAAACTGTTTCGGCAAGTTTTTCGCAACAACAAATCCGCAAATGGGCAGCCCAACGCTAAGCAGTATTCCTACCAGTGGTAAATGAAACACGAGCCACAGCGATTTTTCATAGGCCCGCTGCAGGATATCGATTCTGATTCCGTAGCCGACCAAACCGCGATTTTCCGGGTTGATTTTTAGCAACGCGTTCATCGCTGGAATCAATGTCATCGCAATCACGAACGAGGCGCAAATGGCAAGGATTACGCTAACGGCAATCGAACCAACGAACTCGCCCGACGCGCCAGGCAAAGTAGCAATCGGCAAGAACGCCAACGCCGTCGTCAGCGTCGATCCGAATAGCGGCATGCCCAGGTGTTTTAGTGATTGACGAATCGACTCTTGAGGCGACGCCCCTTCGACGATCCGCGAACGGACTTCTTCGACCACAACGATGGCGTTGTCAATCAACAGCCCAAGCGCGACGATTAATCCCGTTACCGACATTTGGTGAATTGGAATCGACAGCGTCCGCATGCCCACCAGCACAATGCACACCGAAAGTGGCAGTGCCGTTGCGACCACCAACATACTGCGCCAACCCATTAACAGCAGCACCACGATGACAACGCCCACCGTCCCGATGCCAAGGTTCATTAGCAATGTCAGCATACGGTCATTGATGTGCTCTCTTTGCGAAAACAAAATACTAGCTTGGACGTCCGCCGAATACGTTGAGTTAAATTTGGCAATCGATGCATCCAACTCGGTCGACCAGCGGTCAATCTGTTCGCTATCGCTTGCGAATACCCCAAGCACGATCGCACGTTGCCCATCGATCAACGCCAAGTTCGCGACGGGGTCCAGCAGCCGTTTTTCGACACTCGCAATCTCCGATAGTCGAACTGCCTGGCCGCTGGCGCCGTGCGAAATCAAAATGTTGCTGATTCGTTCGCTGGGCGAAACCTCTTTCTCGATATCGACCAACATTGCCGCGCCGTCGTTGCGCAGTCGACCCCCGGGTTGATTGGTGTTTTCCTGCCTGATTTGTCCCGCAATCGCAGCGACCGAAGTGTCTAGCGATGCCAGTGTTGCAGGATCAATCTCAGCGACGACCTCTTCGCCTGGGTCGCCAAACACGTCGACTTTCTCAGTGCCGGATATCCCCAGGATCTCGGTCCGAAGCGTTTTGGTCAGCCGTCGTGACAGGGCAAGATCATCCTGGTCAACTTTCGACTGGATCTGGACGATCGCAGAATACGCCTTCAGTGGAAACACTTCCATCTGAGGATCAAAACAGGATTTTGGCAAACTTTCACGAACGTCAATGATGCGACTTCGTACAAGCGTCCACACATTTTCGACTTCGTAGACGTCATCTTTTAATTCGACGACGATGTTGGAGATGCCCGCGCGGCAGTTGCATCGAACTTGTTTGATTTCCGCGATGCTAGTCAACAATTCTTCAATCGGAATCGTCACCAACTTTTCAACTTTGCGCGCATCGGCACCAGGAAAAACCGTGCTGATGACCGCAACTCTTTTTGCCAAAATCGGATCTTCCAGCCGAGGCATCACCCACAACGAACTTAGACCGGCAACAAAAATCGTGCCGATCAATAAAACCAGGATCCGTGGATTCTTGTACAGGAACGTTGCAATCACTCACGCGCTCCCAAATTCGCTCTTGGGTACAACTGCGTTACCTCTAGCGCATTGACCCGCTGTCCCGGGACGACGCGGTGCGATCCATCAACCACAACCAGTTCGCCATCTTTCAAAGCAATGTTCTTCGACGTGTCGTCGACGACTGCATCAGTTTCTGATGCGTTTTGGACGAGCGCCCAGTTGTCTTCGAATTGGATTAGGTTCAGTAGTTTTCGTTGGATACTGAATTTCTTGTCCGCCGAAACTGATTCGTCAGGATTTATATTGGCAACAACAAACGCCGACCAAAGATCGTTTGATTCTCGGCTGAGAGCTGCAATCGGCAGCCAGTATCCTGAATGGTCCGTGACTGATTCAAACCGTATTTTTACAGTCTGGCCAAGCGACCAGTTGGTCGATTCAATTTGATCGGTCAATTCCAATGAAACCAGTTGGCTGCCCGCCGATTCGATCGACGATATTTCAGAGACTCGCGACGCGACCAATTGTGATTCGATCACGACGGCAACAGAATCTTCCTCGCTCAAGGCATCAGCGATTTCGGTTGGCAAGTTCGCTTCGACGCGGACTGGCAGTTCGTCGACGACCTTCAAAATGGGCGACTGTGGCGAAACCAAGTCACCAACCGCGGCTTCTTGTGACGCAACAACACCGTCGTGCGGCGCGACTAGGTAGCCTTTCGACAGATTCAGCCGAACGGATCGAAGCTGATCCTGCAGTTGTTGTGTGTTCGCTTGGCGAATCGCCAATTCAAGTTCCGATGCCCTTTGCTCCAGTTGATCCATTTCTAAAGATGCAATTTGTTCGCCGGACTGAACGGGCTGTCCATCTGTTTTATAAAAGGCTTTGATTTTCCCGGCTTGGCCAAATCGCAATTGGCTTTCTCGGTTCGGTTTTAACGTCCCAAAGAAGACAGACGTTTCGGTTGCGTTTTCGATTTTGGCGATCCGCATCACGTTGACGTTCAGAATCGGCGCCCTGCCGCTGTGTTGATCGGATACGGTCGCCGCGTTTTTTTGATCACAACCAGCAGCGACATAACACAAGAAAACGATCAACAGCACATTGAGTTTCGTGGCTTCCGTGCACAAATGAATTGACATGAACCGGCATCAGGATTTTTGAACGTTGGTCAAATGATCGTTTCGTCAGGCGGTCGGCTGGTACATTCCTTTGTGCCTCTCGCCTTCACGAAGACACATCTTACCACCTACGGTCGTCATGTCACGTCATTGCAATCTGGGTAAGACAGGTCGTTGGCCTGGCAATTCAGTGCAGACAGACCTCCTTGCTACCAAGACGCGAAAATCAACCTCGCTAGGTTGACGTTGCGCTTGAATCCGGTTCCTCAAAAATCTCATGCACATTACGACGAATCATGTCGGACAGCTTTTGAGTCGGCAAGTCGTTGGGGTCGAGACCGAAGGGCATCTCTATTTCTTCGGCGATGATTTCTAGCGAAACCAAAACGTAGAAAACGAACACCGAAATCGGAATCGCCCAGTACTCGAAATAGGCCACGAATCCGATCGGCAATGTGATGATGTAAAAGAAGATAAACTTTTTCAGAAAGATGCTATACGAGAAAGGAATCGGAGTGTTTTTGATTCGCTCGCAAGCTCCCATGATGTCAAAAAACGACTTCAGTTCTTTGTCGACCACGTACAGTTCATCGCCAGTGAGGCAGTTGGATGCGTACAAAGTTTTTGTCTTTCGGTACATCTCCTGAATCATCAAGTTCGGGATGTGCTCGCGGTCTGCAAAACGTTCCTTGAATCCTTCGGCATCCTCGATCTGATCCAGATCAATTCCGTCCCTGAGGTGCTCTTTTAGGGCGGTCGGGAATTCACCGATCATGGTTTTGAAATACTGGCGCTCGGCTTGGCAACTGCTCGGCAGGAACGCGTTGATTTTGACGGCCAGGTTTCGCGTGTTGTTGACCAGGGCTCCCCAAAGCTTGCGTCCTTCCCACCAGCGGTCGTACGCCGTGTTGGTACGGAACACAACAAGCAGCGAAAGCACAAAGCCCAAAATCGAGTGCATGATCGTCGTATCTTTCAACGCTTTTTCGATCGACTCTCCCAGCGTACTCATTCGATATTCGCGCAGCAGTTGAATCTCAACTGCCGCCACAAACGCGGTGTACACTGCAACGATTACCATCTCCAACATCAAAATCCGAAACGTGTCGGTTTTGTGAAAGTGCAGGATGTGCCGAAACCAGACTTTGTTGTTGTATTCAATCATTGAATGTTCAGGGTTTGGTTCCGTTTTTTCCGTCCTTCATTGCCGCTGTTGAAGGCAATGAAGGACGGAAAAAACGAGGGTTGGTCGTTCGATGCCTAACCCCATGCGGATGCATGGGGCTACATGCTGTCGCTGCTTCGCAGCTGGTCTTCTCGTTTTTTAATCCGGTCGACCAAACGAATCTCGATACATTGTGCCAAAAATCGCCTTCCTACGGCCTTTGCGAGAATTTACGAAAGCAACTCTGCGTTTAGATTGCTTTTGCAGGCTCCGATGACCTTTTGGATTAGCTCGTCGGCTTGGTCTCCGCTGAGTGTTGCATCGTGGCGTTGTAGTTCGACGCTCATCAATACTCGTTTGCGGTCTTTGCCGTCTTTCTTTTCGTCACGGTAGGTTTCTTTGTAGGAAAGATTCGCTAGATCTTCGCCAACCGCGGCGCGAACGACGTTCTCCATCTCGTTCCAACGTACCGATTCGGCTAACACGAAATTCAAATCGCGCTGAACGGACGGGAATGAACTGACACTCTGTTGCTGCGGCACTAATTGAGACGCTTCCAATAAAACTGGCAGCGAAAGTTCGGCGGCGATCACGGGCGCAGGCAGTTTCCACTGTTTCAACGTCTTTGGATCCACGACGCCCAAGTAACCGAGTACCTGTCCAGTGAGTTTCAATTCCACGCAACCGCCTTTGGCAAAGCCACTGCGATCGGCGGTGGTGACCTCGGCTGCTTGCTGGATGCCCATTCGATCGATCAGCGTTTCTACGATTCCTTTTAAATCGAAAAAGTCGCCACCCGTTACGATGCCTAGGCAGTATTGTTCGGCCGGCAGCGTGTCACCCGCGTCACCGGGCAAATAGATGTGTGCGATTTCAAACAAGCTTGCTTCCAAGCTCGCCGTAGCCCAGTTGTTGGCGCGACCTTGTAGCAAACTTGGGATCAACGTTCGACGCAGCCGTTTGGATCCCTTTAGCATTTGCGTCTGCGTCTGCAGCGCTGGCTTTTCGGTCCAGGGGCTTAGCGAATCGTCCAGCTTGGCGGTGACCACGCTGGGCGTCATCGCTTCGCTGATTCCCGCGGATGTCAGGACCGTGCGAATGCGTTCCATCGCGACATCGAAGGGGCGTTTGACACTCGGTGCAACCGGAATTGGCGAATCCTCGGGGATCTTGTCGTAGCCGTGAATCCGCGCGACCTCTTCGATCAAATCAGCTTCGCGTGTCAAATCGTGTCGCCAAGTTGGCGGAACGTACGACATGCTGCCGGGCACATCGTCACCGTCGGCCGTGCACCCAAGTGCGTTCAAAATCCGCGCGACTTCTTGCGGATCGATCTCGATACCAAGAATCCGCTTGATCTCACTGCCGCGAAGCACGATTGACTCTCGTGGTGGAATCTCTGGCGCTGTATCGATCACGCCCTTTGCGACTTCGCCGCCAGCAAGTTCTTGAATCAACTGGCAAACACGTCGGCTGGCCCAATCGACACCCACCGGATCGACCTTACGCTCGAAGCGATAGGACGATGGGCTCTGCAGTTTTAATCGGCGTGCGGTTCGACGAACGCACAGCGGTGTGAACACGGCTGCTTCGATTACCAAGTCGGTGGTTGATTCGTCGACTTCGCTGTCCGCTCCGCCCATCACTCCGGCGATCGCGTCGGCATTCTCGGCGTCCGCAATCACACAATCTGCTTCGCTTAAGATGTAATCTTTGTGGTCGATGGCTTGGAATTTTTCGTCTTTTCCGCCGGGCCGCACAATGATCTTTGATCCAGCGACTTTGTTGTAGTCAAACGCGTGCAGTGGCTGACCGCATTCCATCATCACATAGTTGGTCGCGTCGACAACGTTATTGACCGACGCAACCCCGACCGCCTTGAGTGCCTGGACCATCCAATCGGGGCTCGGACCGACCTTTACACCTCGCATGACTCGTGCGGTGTAGCGTGGGCAAGCTTCGGTGAACTTGTTTTCAACGCTAAGCAAATCGTTGACCGATTCGCTGGACTCTTTGATTTCGACTTCTGGTTTGGTGTCTGGGATTTCGTAGAGCACACTGATTTCGCGAGCGACGCCCAAGTGCCCCAGACAATCGCCACGGTTGCTGGTGACTTCCAAGTCGATGACCGGATCACCATCAACAAACTTAGTGCCCTCGTGGTTCAAGCCCGAGAGTGCAAGACGTTGTTCAAGTTCTTCGCGGTCCATCGAAAGTTCAACGTACTTCGACAGCCATTTCCAAGAGACAAGCATGAGACAATTGAGGGGTTAAGTAGCAGGTGAGCAGCTGGACGCAATGGAGCCAGCCGCGAAGCAGCTGGTTTTTACCTTGCACCTAAAACTGACGTAAAAACCGCAAGTCGCCGCTGTACAAATCTCGAATGTCGGTGATGCAGTGTCGACGCATGCACAATCGTTCGACGCCTAAGCCAAACGCAAACCCCGATACTTCATCGGGATCATAACCAACCGCTTTGAAAACGTTGGGGTCGATCATTCCAGCGCCGCCGAACTCGATCCATTCGCCATCCCACAAAAAATCGACTTCCACGCTCGGTTCAGTGAACGGAAAGAACGATGGGCGGAATCGAATCTCGACATCGTCGCCCAGGTAATTGGTCGCGAACACTCGGAGAACCGTTTTCAAGTTCGCCATCGTGACGTTTGTGTCAACCAACAGCCCTTCCATCTGATGAAACATCGGGAAGTGTGTGCGGTCGGGCGGATCGGGACGATAAACACGCCCCAAAGAGATGATTCGAATCGGCGGCTTCGTCGACTCCATCGTCCGAATTTGGACGGTGCTGGTTTGGCTGCGAAGCAACTGAGTGCCTTCGACATTTTTGCCTTTGACCGCAGATTCGGCAGTCGCGAGGTAAAAATTGTCTAGCGGATCGCGGGCCGGATGGTCTTCGGGGATATTCAGCGCGACGAAGTTGTGCCAGGGGTCTTCGACCTCGGGGCCTTCGGCTGCTTCGAATCCCATTCGCCCCATGATCTCCATCAAGTGGTTGATGGTTTGAGTGATCGGGTGAATGTGTCCCACCGATGGCTTGTTGCCAGGCAAAGTCGGATCGAAGGTCGGATCGACACCAAGATCGTTGCTTCCGCCAAGGCGGTCTTGGGCGGAGGCCAAAGCGGCTTCGATTGCCTTTTTGACCTCGTTAAACTTCATGCCGGCGTCTTTTTTGCCCTCTTTGGGCACGCCACCCATTTGTTTTTGGATCTCTCTTAGGCGGCCTTTTTTGGCACCAGCAAAAGTCACTCGAGCCGCTTCGAACGACTCTTCATCATTGACCGATTCGAACGCACTGAGCGCCTCCGTTTGGAGCGCGTCTAGCGATCCCAGGAAATCTTGCAGTGACATGACAAACTAGGCCAAGGCCTCTTTGACTTTGTCACAAACGTCCTTAAAGCCAGCTTCGTCGTGAATCGCCATCTCAGAGAGAGTCTTGCGATCCAATTCGATATTCGCTTTCTTTAGCCCGTAGATGAATTCGCTGTAGCGGATGCCATGCTGGCGAGCTGCAGCGTTGAGACGGATGATCCAAAGCTTGCGGAATTCACGCTTTTTGGTGCGTCGATCGCGAAACGCGTAGGCGCCGCTCCGGAGCAAAGTTTCCTTGACCGTTCGTGTCAAGTTTCCACGTCCACCGCGAAAACCCTTCGCACGTTTGAATAGACGTCGTTTTGCTTTAGTCCGTGCGGCACCTTTAGTAGTACGCATTGTATTGAATCCTAGCTTTGATCTTTGTGAAGTTTGTTGATTCAGGCCCCGGTGATTTCGTGATCATGCAATGATCAAGCCACCGATGTTTTGCCCAACCAATTGGAACGCTAGTTCCTGTGGAGGAGAAAATGAATGGATTTTGTTGACAGGCGGTAAACCTATTCCACTTAGTAGCTGTTGCCGTTTAGGGCTGCGTGGATAGTTCGTTCCATGCAAGTCGCGACCGCGGTGGTACCACGTAAGTTGCGGCGTTGCTTTTTGGATTTACCACGTGCCAAGTGACTGGTGCCACTTTGACGGTGCATGCATTTGCCGTTCGCTGTGATGCGAAAGCGTTTCTTGGTGCCTTTGTGGGTTTTGATCTTGTTACCCATCGTCTGTATATCCAAATGATTATTGGTCGTTTTCTGGACAGCATCTTGCTGATTGGAATCGCGGAGAATACCCAAGTGCCCGAGTTTTGGGAAGTCCTAACGAGCGATTTGCAGTGTTTTGTACCATCCATCGCCCAAGAGCGCCCCTTGTGGCCCCTCAACTGGCCCTGAAAGGTAACTGACCACCCCAAATTGCCAAGCCTGGGGACAAAAAGACCATCAGCACCGATCCATGAAAGGGATTCGACAATGGCACTTCTGGCGGCTCTAAATGACTTCGCTTAGCTGTTGATTCATATCAAGCGTCGCTGCCTTCACCGCGTCTTGCCATTTTGCGTCACCGAATTTCTCGCTGTATTCGTCTCGCGAGTGAGCGAAAATGATGTGTCGTGAACTATTCACCACAGCGCCAAGACCTGAATCATCAAACCCGCCGCGAACATCAGCGGCTCCGCCACCTTGTGCACCGAATCCCGGGATCAAGATCCAGCTGTGCGGCATCGCGCTTCGCATCTGGGCCAATTGTTCTGGATACGTCGCACCGACAACGGCTCCCATTGGCCCGTACCCCGATTCACCCGTTCGTCCAGAATTCAATTCCGTCAGCAACTCCGCCACGCGTTGGTAGACCGATTGCCCATTGGTTTCGCGGTCTTGTAGCAACCCGCCGCCAGGGTTCGATGTCTTTACCAAGACAAAAACGCCCGCATCACGCTGATCGCATACTTCTACAAACGGCTCCAAAGAGTCTCGCCCCAAATACGGGCTGACGGTCAACGAATCACTTCCCCAGGGGCTCGCGTCACCAGCCCCAAGATACGCATGGGCATAGGCCGTCGCCGTGCTACCAATGTCATTTCGCTTGGCGTCAGTGATGACAAGCAACCCATTGGCGTTTGCATACCGAATGACTTCGCCCAGCGCGACCATTCCAGAAGGCCCCAACTGTTCAAAGAATGCGGCTTGCGGTTTGACACAGGGCACGATGTCTTTGACGACATCAATGATTTCTTTGCAAAACTGGGTGTAGGCAGCCGCCCAAGCGTCGGGCGAATCTGATCCGATGCCATCACGAATGGGCGCTGGAAGCTGTGCTTTTCGCGGATCAAGTCCGACGCAAGTTACCGAGCCGGTACGAGTAACAGCAGCAGCAAGCCGATCGGCAAAATTCATTTGGTCGCTTTCAATCAGATGGTTCAACACTCAATCCGCGCATCATTGCAGATACAACGCTGCCACGAAAGTTAGGGTTGCCACAACGAAACGCTGCATCGAGCGTTTCTTGACGAGCGTGGCTCAGAATAGAACACCGTTTGAAAACGCGTGGCTAGATTTCACTCTCCCTCTGGGAGAGTCGGGCTCTCAGGCCCGGAGAGGGCCCTCCCCGGCCGCTACCGCGTC
>CAZZDZ010000127.1:12314-14816 GCA_964652675.1 uncultured Pirellulaceae bacterium | reverse complement strand
CCCGACATGTTGCCGATTATTTTTCTGCTTGACCAACAGAAATGGATTCCTCGTGAGTCTGCATTTTTGCGAACGCCAAATCCATCCTACCAATCCGAAAGAGGCGGTTGGAATCGTGTTTGCTGCCAATGCCATTCGACACATCCCAAACCCAACGTCAAAACGGATGGTTCCGATGCAGCTTCGCCCAGTTGGAATACGGAAATCGTTGAGTTCGGCATCAGTTGCGAAGCTTGTCATGGTCCAGGAAAAGAGCACGTCGCGATCCATCAATCTTCCGATCAGGTTTCACCTAAATTGTCCGATCGGGTCGTCGATCCAATGAAGTTGGACACTTCGATTCGAAGCGATATGTGCGCACGCTGCCATTCGGTGGGCTACGTCAACAACTCTGCTGATTACAAAGAAAAGGGGCTCGACTTTCGACCCGGTCAATCGATTGGCAAATCCCAATACTATCAGTTGCTACGTGCTAGCCCGGAGCACATTAACGACCCACACCTTGCTACGTGGCTCAATAAAACGCGGTCTGACATCAACAATACCTTTTGGCCTGATGGCCAGTTACGCGGTACAGGTCGGGCATACAGCGGGATGATCGAATCTTCGTGTGCGAAGCACGGTGATATGACTTGTTTTTCGTGTCATACGATGCACCAAAACGATTCGGCGCTGCAAGACGAATGGAGAGATGATCAGCTTAAGCCAGGCATGCGAGGCGATGCTGCTTGTATTGATTGCCACAAAGAGTACGTAGAGATGGGCGCCAAGCATACGCACCATCCGGTTGAATCGAGTGGCAGTCGCTGTGTCAATTGTCACATGCCACACACTGTTTACGGACTGTTAAAAACAGTGCGTTCGCACACGATTTCAAGCCCCAGCGTAACGACGGCCATCAAGACAACGCGAGCAACTGCTTGCAATCTGTGCCATCTCGATCAAACACTGGGGGAAACGTCACAGTATTTAGCTCAGTGGTATGGGCATGACCAACCCCGGCTTACCAAATTAGAAAAAGAGACCGCCGTTTCGGTGCTGCAAATTTTGAAGGGTGACGCGCCGCAGCGAGCCCTGCAAGTCGCTGCAATGGAAAGGAAGATGGCTCAGGAAGCATCCGGTACAGATTGGATGGTGCCCTTTTTGATGTTCGGGATGTTAGACAGGCACGATGCGATTCGCTTGATTTCGGAGAGGGCCTACCGGTCATTAAAAGACGCTCCTGAAATTCGATTTGATCCTGTCAATCCTGGAGCGCCGCAGGCGAGATACGTATCAGATCAGTTGCAGAAAGTTTGCAATGAATTAGTCCTGAAGCATGACCCCGCATTGTTGATTGGTGAAGACGGAAAATTCGACATTGAGCAAATTACCAATCTATTGCAAAATCGAAACGAGCGCGCTGTCAACATTCAAGAGTAAATGCATCGTCCCCAAGTGGCGACATCGTCAGCTCAGTAAATCAACAAGCCCATGATCGATTCTGGCAGGAAGATAGGGGCAGGAAAATGACAGACAGGAGATTTTCCTGCCCCCATTTTCCTGCCAAATACAATTCGCCTTTGTCTGAAAGGCAACCGCCGCCGAGCGAGCCGACCACAACGAACCTACCTGCCAGGATTCGATAGGCAGCGCGAAGGGTTGTCCATTTAACTCACTCCGAGTAAGTGAGCGGTGTCACCGGTGGCATCCACCAAATTACAACGTCAGGAATCCGTTAGCGGATCGGCTGGTTTGTGGGATTGGCCGCTTGCTGTTGTGGAACTTGCTCGGGAGCAAGACTTCCTTCGGACATTTTCTCGCGAACAATTTGCCATGTGGTTGGAGGTCGTTGCGGAATAAAACTCTTCATGAAATCCAGCATGTCTAGCACTTTGTTGCGACGGAGATCCGTAAATTCATAGTGATCCCACATCGGCGCCAATTTGGCATTGAAGTTGGGCGCGTACATGATCAGTGCATGGGGCAGGAACGTCTTTTGATCTAACGCAATCTGAACCATCTTGTACTGGGCGCGGTCGGCTTGGCGTTTTGGCCATGCTTCGATCAAGTAGATGCCTTCTTTGGGGGCTTTGATTTCACGAACCCAATAACGCTCTTGGATTTTTTGGGCATCCAAGTTGAATACGAACGGCAAAGGACTGTTGAAAATCTCTTTTCCTTGCATCTCTGGCGGCAACTCGTGGACGGTACATTTTTTTTTCGTGGCGTCGAAATCAATTACTTCTTTGCCGTTACAGACCCAGTAGTCGCCTGCTTTGTCCGGCTGCACCGCATACTTTGGTTTGCCTTGTTCCATTCCTTGATAGAACAAAGGGTTATCCTCGCGGTACATCCCATTGTCGGGGGATCTGTATCTGATTTCGCCTTCGGATTTTGTCGCATGAACTCCCGCCGGTGCAGCCAGCAGGTCAAAGTGCCATTTTTTGAACTTGCACTGTAGTGTTTTGGTGCCCTGACTCTGGCCTTGCCAAGCATTCAGCAGTTGCTGGAGGCGGGCCA
>CAZZDZ010000127.1:0-12214 GCA_964652675.1 uncultured Pirellulaceae bacterium | reverse complement strand
CTGCTGGGTTTTGACCTGCTTGCGCTAAATTTTGCTGGCGCTGTGCCTGTAGTTGGGCTTGCTGTTGAGCTTGCAGCTGTTGGGCTTGCTGCATTTGCAACGCGCGCGGATCGGTTTGATTTCGCGGTACCGCGCGTTGTTGTGTTTGTGGCTGCCGGGCGTAGTCAGGTACGTCTGAACCGCGTAAAGGGCTCTGCTGCTGTGCAAAGCTGCAGGAAATCGACAAAGCTACAATTGCAAATGAGCAAATCAGTCGCATCATCCGTGACGCCTCTGGTTGGGAACTGGAATTTGGTGGTTGCTGGTCGCCCGAAGCCGACCATGCCCCTATTTGTTTTGCGATGGTAGCAACGTCGCCGGAGTGGTCGATAGGCCGAATTGATGGCCGGAAAGCTTGTCTATTTGATGCATTTTACCAGCAATGTTGCACCTTTCCTGATTTCGCATCGATCCAGTGATGACGATTGTCGTGCTTGCCGATCTTTGACCAAGAGTGTCTGTGTGTCTGGACCGAACGGATTCATATGTACAGGCCGGTCAAGACAAGGAGATCCCGATGAAGAAATCGAACAAAGGGCGATCGGTACAGCCTGGTTCGCGGCGATCATGGCTACTAACTGCAGCGGCAACCGCGTTAACTGCACCCCTTGGTGGGTCGTTGTTTTGCGGGTCGCTTACTGCTGGAGAACCGACTGTTAGCGTCGACGTCAAACAGGCGCTGCTGCGCGGTGTGACTCCGGTCAAAAGTCGCACGATTCGCTTGCGTCCGGTCACGGCAGAATTGCCGCGCGCGGTTGTCACTGCGATCGCATCGGACCCGCGCGGCAAATACGTTGCCGTAGCTGGTGACGATCACGCGATTCGGATCTTGGACCCCGATACGATGCGAGTCGTAAAGACACTGACGAGCCATCGCGATTTGATTCGCACGTTGGCGTTTGATCCGGAGGGGAACAGGTTGGTTTCGGCTGGCAACGATGGTCAGTTGATTGTGTGGAATCGTGATCGAGATTTCAAAATCAGCCAGCGAATGCAAGGCACACCGGCGCTGGCTTGTGTTCGGTTCGCCCCTGACGGAAACGAATTGGCTGCCGTCGGTTTCGATAACAAAGTGTTCATTGTTGCTAAGGCGAGCAGCAGCAACCCGTCTTTTCAATGTGATTGTAAAGACTTGCGCGCGGTTGCGTATCGCGATGACAACCGACTGTTGGCAGTGGCTGGTCGTTCGGGTGATTTGCATTTGTTTGATCCTGCAACCGGCAAACTGGTTTTTGAAAAGAACATCCATCGCGCTCGAATCCACGACGTTGAATTTCATCGCGACAGCGACATCGTTGTGAGCGTCGCCGAAGACGGAATGATGGTGGTTTTTGATACGCGGCGTGGCGAAGTGATGAAACGAATTCGCGTCAGCACGGGCAAGCTGTTTGCCGTTTCGATATTGGACAGCACTCATGTTGCGGTGGCTGGCAGCGACAATGTCGTTCGCGTCGTCGATACCAGCGAAGGCGCGGTGGTTCGACGTTTGGAAGGGCACAATGGGTCCATTCCGACACTTGCGTTTCACAGCGGCCGTCTGTTTTCGGGCGGATACGATGCAACGTTTCGACGTTGGTCGGTGGACAAAATCACTAAGAGCGAAGAACGAATCGCCGAAGGAGAACACGCGATCGACCGTTAGACACGATTTTGATGCATTGATTTTGATGCATTGATGGGTTGCCAACGACTGGACGTCGACTGGCAACGAAAGAGACAACCGACCCAACACGATGATGCTCCACCGCGAGCAAGCCAGGGTTGGCAAACTGCCGCAGCTTGCCGCACAAGCTGCTTCGCGGGTTGCCGCCCATTCATCGAAAACGACCAGGCACTCGGAGGTGCCGAAGCGTGAAGTGGACAGAAAAACTTAGTCGAAACCGCAATCGGTCCGCCTCTCACGGCAGCTCCGTACGCCGTCGGGTGTTGACTCCCGAGCGGTTGGAGGCACGTCAATTGCTGGCGGCCGATCCGATCCACGTCGGTGTCGTCTTTCTGGAAACAGACAACCTGGAAACTGAACAGGATGTCGGAAGCGACTCCCAGGGCGACCGATTCATCTTGTCGTTTACCGGTGGCGCGCCGGACACGGAATTGTCAGAACTGCGCATCAGCACGGACAAAGACAGCGACGGATTGAGCGTCGGTGATCCGATTTTTGACACCGCTCCAGGTGGACGTGGGGCTGATGGTTCGGCAGGTTTTCAAGTCGTACGGGTGGAGACAACCGATGGTCGTACTGTCAACGCGGTCGCCGAAGTCGAAGATGGTGGGCAAGAACTGGTTCTGAGGCTGTCAAACTTTCGTTCGGGTGATCGACTGGAGTTCACGCTGGACGTTGACGAAATTCTTCGCAATGTCGTCGACTTGGAAGTTTTCAACGATCGGTTGGACGTGATCACGTCGGGGCAAGAGTTCCAAGATTCTCTATTGAATGCGACGTTCAACGCGCCCCACTATGAACCTTCGCAATTGGACGCGGTTTTCGAGAACGATTTTGGTTCGCCCGACCAAACGTTCGGATTGAATATTCCACCGGACGAGGGCCCCACGGCCGATAGCAATCCAGACCGTAGTGCCGCAGCGGTGGGCAGTACCGTGCAAGTGCCCCGGCCAATTTCGATTGCTGGACGCGTCTTTGTGGACAACGATTTGGATCTGACTTTCGATGTCGGTGAACAGTTGCTGCAAGGTATCGAGATCGAACTGTGGCAACGCGACGAGACGAGTGGGCAGTTTGTGAACACCGGCCACACGGCGATCACGGACAACAATGGCCAGTACGAATTCCCGCAATCGCTGGAGCTAAGACCAGGCGAATACCAACTGATTGAAACACAGCCGTCCGGCTTGTTCAGTGTTGGGGCCATTGCGGGACAAGTTGACGGAGTCGACACCGGAACCGTTGCTTCGGCGAACATTCTGACCAACATCGTTATCCCGCTTGGTGATCAATCCGCCGTCAACTACGACTTTGCCGAAGCCCTACCGGCATCGATCGCGGGCAACGTTTTTAGTGACGACAACGACAACGGGCAGCGTGATGCAGGCGAAACCGGTATCGGCGGCGTGACGATTCGATTGATCCCCATCAACACGATCGCTCCGCAAGAAGAATTGACGGTCACGACAAATCCCGATGGATCTTATTCGTTCACGGGACTGGCGCCGGGCGAATACGAAATCATCGAAGTCAACCAGCCAGCGAACTTTACCGACGGTCGCGATGCGGCTGGAACAATCGATGGTTTGGTCGTTGGTATCGCCGACAATCCAGGTGACCGAATCAGCAGCATCTTTCTTGATGGGGGTGACGACGGAGTCGAATACAACTTTGGCGAACTGGCGCTCGGTTCGATCGGTGGATTCGTCTACTTGGCTGCTCCCGGCGAGGATTGCACCGAACACAACGACGCCGATGGCAATACGCCTTTGAGCGGCGTCGTGGTCGAATTGCAAACAATCGATGGCATCACCATTAGCACGGTAACCACCAGCGCCGATGGCAGCTATTCGTTCGACGCAGTCCCTCGCGGCGAGTACCAAATTGTTCAATTCACTCCCATCGGTTTGCTGGACGGCAGTTCGCATCCTGGTGAAATAGATGGACTGCAAGTGGGCGAAAGTGTCGATGGCGGACTGATCCGAGGGGTGACGTTGACGCCAGGCGGCACGGCGACTCAATACAATTTCTGCGAGATCGCACCAGCAGCGATCAGCGGTTTTGTTTTCCAAGACGACTCCAACGACGGCATACGCGACGCAGGCGAAGCAGGGATCGAAGGCGTCGAGATCACGCTTGTTGACGACAACGGCAACATCGTCGCCACCACGACGACGGACGCATCGGGACGTTACGAGTTCACGGGCATCCCGCCGGGTGATTATTCGCTGATCGAAACGCATCCAGACGAGTTCTTTGATGGGATCGATTCTCCGGGAACTCTTGACGGACGATCGACCGGAACACCGGGAACCGACGGCGATTCGATTCGCAACATCCGTATCAATCAAGGCGAAACAGGAACCGAATTTAACTTCGGCGAACTTCGCGGCGCGACACTCTCTGGCGGCGTACACGTTGGCACCGACGGCGATTGCGAAATCGACCCCAGCGACGAACCACTTTCTGGTGTCGTGATTCGATTGGTTGACGAAAGTGGTAACGAAGTCGCACGGACGACGACCGACACCAATGGACGCTACACGTTTGAAAACATCGAACCGGGCAGATACACCGTCATCGAAGAACAACCGGTTGGTTTCTTTGACGGCAACGCGTCGCCTGGTAGCGAAGGCGGGATTGTCGAAACGGCCAATCGTATCGCAGAGATTGATCTGGGATCAGGCGAAGTCGCCGTTGACTATAATTTCTGCGAAGACCCACCCGCAGAAATCATGGGTAGCGTATTCAGCGACTTGGACGGCGATTGCGAATTCCATCCAAGCGAAGATGGTATCGAAGGCGTTCGGGTCGAGTTGTATGACGGCGATGGAAATCTGGTCGCGAGCACGATCACTGATGCCAGCGGCGCGTACCGATTCACTAATTTGCGCGCAGGCAATTACACTTTGGTTGAAATCCAACCAGAAGGATTTTTGCAGGGTTCCCAGAGAGCTGGCAGCAACGGCGGCGATGATTCTCAGCAAGATGTGATTTCGCAGATCGCGGTCGGATTTGGCGAACGATTGACGCAGTACAATTTCTGCGAAGTCGCTCCGGCAAGCATCAGCGGTTTCGTTTTTGTTGACGGAAACGGAGACTGCGTTCATGACGATGAGGAACCGGGACTGGAGGGCGTGACGATCGAATTGCGCGACGCCACTGGAATCACGATCGCGACCACCACGACCGACTCCAACGGGCAATACACGTTTGGTAACTTGGCACCGGGCAACTACAGCGTCTTTGAACAACAGCCCGATGGTACATTCCAAGGCAGTCAAACCCTTGGAAGTGGCGGTGGCGAAGTCCTTGGCGAAGACACGCTTGGGTTTGAATTGACGGCCGGCGCCGACTTGGTCAATTACAATTTCTGCGAACTGTTACCGGCATCAGTTTCCGGAAGCGTTTGGCAAGAAACGAATTTCAACCGAACGTTTGACCCAGGCGAATCGCCCATCCCTGGTGTCTTGGTCGAATTGATCGACGACGGCGGTGATGTCGTCGCGACCACCACAACCGACTCTGCCGGTGATTATCGATTCGAACAGCTCGCACCAGGCACTTACCAGATTCGACAAACTCAGCCCGACGATTTTTTCCACGGCGGGGAAATCGTTGGTAGCGAAGGCGGCCAGGTCGGCGGCGACGATTTGATCGTGGGGATCGTTTTAGGAAGCGGGATAGACGGCGTCGATTACGATTTCCCCGAAATCCCACCGGCCAGCATCTCGGGCTTTGTATTCCAAGACGGCGAGGCGCTTTCATTGAGCAATGAGCCCGCGCCAGAAGACCTGCGTCAGTTCCGTGACGGTCAACTGACCGATGACGATACGCGATTGGCCGGTGTGACTTTGGAATTGCGAACCGTGTTGGGGACTCCGTTTCAAGCCAGCAGCGCCTTGCCTGGGATCTACGAAGACGGTCCGATCCGCGTGACCACCGACGAGAATGGTTTTTACGAATTCGTCGGCCTGCGTCCCGGTGCCTACCACATCTATCAATTACAACCGGATGATTTCGTTGATGGGCTAGACACGCCAGGCACGACCGGCGGAGTGGCCGTGAACCCGGCTGATCAGTTGGACGATGCGACTGCGATCGTGATTCAAACGCTCTCTGCAAACGAAGCGACCAATCCGCGTGACGATGCGATCTTGAACGTATTGCTTCAGCCGGGCGGGAGCAGCGAGCTAAATAACTTCAGCGAGCTGATCATTGAAGATCCCGGTGTATCGGATTTCTTGCAGATCCAGGAATCCGAAATCGCGCGAGTCACCACGCCTATCGAGACGTTTGATCCACGAATTCGGTTGGCCACCTTTGCGGATCCGATTGGAGCTTCGTCGCCAATTGTTGCCGTCAGCGAATGGGCTGTCTCGTGGCACTTGAGCGTGATCAACGGCGGTTTCCCACGCGGCACGGGTGACGGCGAAGGCGTTGTGCAAGGCGTGAACGCCAAAACGATGCGTCAAAACTGGGAAGAAGGCGATCATGTTCTGGGCCGCTGGAACTTGATGGACCAAGATGGCGAGACGATCGAAGAAAGCAGCGAAATGACGTTGGGTGTCGAAGGCGCAACGGCGTTGGCCGGTGACTTTGATGGAGACGGGTCCGACGAAGTTGCGATTTACTCAGGCGGCCAGTGGTTCATCGATCTTAACGGCAACGGTGTTTGGGATGCAGGCGATTTGTGGGTGCAATTGGGCACGCAACTTGATCGGCCTGTGGTCGGTGATTGGGACGGCGACGGCAAAGACGACATCGCGATCTTTGGGCGGCAGTGGGAACGAGATCCGCAGCGAATTCGGCGCGATCCCGGACTGCCAGACCCGGACAACAAACGCCGCCGCGAAATCGACAACCGGCAGTTGGCCGTTCGCGGTGAAGATCGTGGCGAAGACCGCGAACGTTTATTGCGCCGAGGAAACACAGGCGATTTGCGAGCCGACGCCGTTGATCACGTATTCGGCTATGGCGATCAAGTGGACACGCCGATCGCAGGCGATTGGAACGGAGACGGCATCGATCAGATCGCCGTTTATCGCAGCGGTGTGTGGTTACTGGATTCCGATGGCGATGGTCGCTGGGTGGCTACCAACGATGACAGGGCGCAATACGGTGGCGCAGGTGACGAACCGATCGTGGGCGATTTTAACGGCGATGGCATCGACGAGATCGGCGTCATTCGCGGAGACACTTGGATCATTGACATCGACGGTGACCGCAAGATCACCGGCAACGATCTGCAGATAAACGTCCCGCGAGAAAGCGCTGAAAGTCAGCCAGTGGTAGGCGATTGGGACGGAGACGGCAAAGACGAACCAGGTTACTACGACGAAGCCGCATAGTAAAAGCGACCTGCGTTGCTTAACTGTCGACACTGACCAGTTCGACGATAAAGTGCAAGTTCGAGTGGGCTGGAATCGAACCGGGAGAACCACGTTCGCCGTAGCCCAGTTTTGACGGCACCCAAAGTTCGATCATTCCGCCTTCGCCAACCAACTGCATTCCTTCGGTCCAACCAGCGATGACACTTCGCAAAGGAAAGCTTGTCGGTTCGCCTTTCTCATAAGAGCTGTCGAACACGTTTCCACTTTGCAGCCAGCCGCGGTAGTTGACCGTCACGGTGTTGGACGCTGTCGGTTTCCTGCCACTGGATTTTCTCAGGACCCGATACTTCAGCCCCGAATCGGTCACCGAAAAATCAGTTTCGGCATCCGCATCCATTGGCCCCGTCCCGACTTGCAGTTCGGGGCGATCGATAAAGGTGGTTGGTTTCCACTGGGCTACCGAAGGATCCGAGAGGTCAATGTCTGATGTCGCCAACTCCGAAGGAAACTCTTCGGCGTGGTTCGCGGTAGAACGACATCCCGAAACCACCAAGGCGGCCGCCATCAAACAAAAGCCGCTTAGGCGCCATGACATCAAACGCTTCATCGACGTCGAAAAGTTTAAATCTCGCATCACGCACCAACTCCAATCCATCGGAAGATAACCGCGTCTCCATTGTTAAACACGGAGACTAGCGAAGACGGAAAATTCTCGAAAGTCCGGAATTCGCTGCTTGAAAGTAGCCGTTGATCCCCAAGCGTGTGTGGATTTGTAAAACCCTTTCAGGTGCGAACCAGATCCAAAACGCTACTCGCCCAAACTCTCTATTTACGCGCTCGTTAAGGCAGCCCCTTTGTGGGCTGTGGCACAATGTCGCGATGTGTCTTGGGTGCGTCGATATGTTATGCGACACAATGTCGCTTGAATGCTGGCTGCCCTTGCCAGTTTTGTACGTCCAGCACGATACTTACCAAACAGTACTGACTGAACGGCGCGTCATCGACTTTTGATAGTAGGTTTCGCGCCGGTTTGATGACATCATATTCGTGTTTAGAAGAGCCGCGGTTTTTGCGGTCCAACCATCATGCAACGGTTTTTGTTTCCTCGCTGGGTCAATCGATTCTTAATCGGTCTGGGCATTGCTGTGGGCCTTGGTGCCGTCCCCGCTGCGATCATGGGTGGTCTGGCGACCGATCCGGTCACGCTGAACATTGGTTACCAACCTGAACAACCTGTTCCCTTTAGCCACGCAATCCATGCTGGCCAGTTGAAAATGGATTGCCGCTACTGTCACAACACTGTCTTTGATGCGGCTCACGCGGCGATCCCACCCACGGCGACTTGCATCAACTGCCACAGCCCAGAAAACGACCAACAGCAAACTGCTTTGGCTGCCGTACACGCGGGCAGCAAGAAACTGGCTCCGATTCATGAGAGTTGGAAAACCGGTAAGAGCATGGCGTGGAAACGCGTTCACAACTTGCCCGAGTTTGTGTTCTTTAACCACGCGGCCCACGTTAATTCGGGCGTCAGTTGCAAATCTTGCCACGGACGAATCGACCAAATGGAAGTCGTCTATCAGCACGAGCAGCTTTCGATGGCTTGGTGCATCACTTGTCACCGAAACCCCGACGCGCACCTTCGCCCCAAAGAGTTTGTGACCAAGCTTGATTGGAAAGCGGAAGAACACGACTGGGGTGAGGACGGTAGCCAAGAGGCGTTCGCGAAAAGGGTTCGCGAAGAGCAAAACATCAACCCGCAAGTCAGTTGTAGCGTTTGTCACCGATAAGGCGTCGGCGAGACAAACCAGCAAAACGTAATACACAAAACTCAATCGAAGTCGCTGTCGGATATGACATCTCACGATCCAAACTTACCGCTCGTTCAACTGCAAGTTCGCAAAAAAGCCAAATCTGGCAAGAACGGTGCGGTGTGCCCGTCACACGCGAATACACCCAGCGAGCCCAAGTCGACTGAGCGTCCGCGTTACTGGCGCAGTATTTCAGAATTGAAGGGCAGTGAGCGTTTCGATCAGTATTTGCATCGCGAGTTTCCAGAAGCGGCATCGGAGCTGCCCGAAGGCGTTTCGCGACGTCGCTGGATGCAGTTGATGGGTGCTTCGTTTGCAATGGCTGGCGTTGCCGGTTGTCGCTATCCCGAAGAATCGATCGCTCCGTTTGTGATTCGTCCCGAAGGCCGGATTCCGGGCGAAGATTATTTTCGCGCCACCAACTTTCAGCTTGCTGGCCGCGTCTACAACTTGTTGATCCGCTGCGTCGACGGCCGACCACTGAAGATCGAACCGAACACCGATCACCCATCCGGTGGCGGAACAGACGCTTATTCCCAAGCGTCGGTTTTGAACCTGTACGATCCCGATCGATCGCGCGGCGACGAAGGTTTCTTGCGTCATCGACGCGACGGAGGAACACGACGCTACGAAGTGAAATGGGAAGAGTTTGATCCTTACGGTGCAGGCTTAGTAAAAAAGGCTGCAGACAGCGGCGGTTCAAAGTTTGCCGTGTTGATGGAATCAACCGCTTCGCCATCAACCGTGCGAATTCTGGGCGAACTAAAGAAGAAACTTCCCGAAGCCACGTTTGCTCGCTACGACAGCGTGACCGGCGACGCGATGCGTCAAGCAACCACCGCAACGCTCGGGACGGCCGCAAACCAAGTGCTTGATCTGGGTAAAGCGAAAATTATCGTCGCGATCCAAGCGGACCTTTTGGGCAGCGATTCTGGATTTTTGAACAACGCCAAGACGTTTGCCGAGAGTCGCACTGCCAACGATTCGATGAGCCGCCTGTATGTCGTCGAAGGCGGCTTCAGTGCGACCGGTGCTGCTGCCGACGCGCGGCTTGCATTGCGTCCAAGCCAAATGCCCGCTTTCATCAGCGAACTTGGGCGTCGTGTTGCTGCCGGCGGCAAAGCTCCTGCAGAACAAACGACTCCGTTCGACGAAGTCGAAGTAAGCAAAGGTGAATTCAAATCAGTTCCCCCAGCAGAACGCCTGGAGCGATTCTTGGACGTGCTGGCTGCGGACATTGCTGCGGCAGGCGGCGACGCGGTTGTCGTCGTTGGCGAACCGTTGGGTGCCGATGCGATTTCGGCGGGCATTCAGATGAACAAAAAGCTTGGCTCGTTTGGCAAGCTGCAGAAGTTTTCACCGGCTGTTGATTCGGCACTGGGCGAAGCTGCAACGCTTGGCGAACTGACCAACAAAATCAACGATGGCGATATTGATTCGTTGTTGATCATCGGTGGCAATCCAGTCTTCACCGCGACCGGTGACATTGATTTCGCTGCCGCACTGAACAATGTCAATGACTCAATCTACTTGTCCGAGTACGACGACGAGACCGGTGCGATTTGCAAATGGTCGATCCCGGCCGCTCATCCGCTGGAGTCTTGGGGCGACGTGGTCGATGGCCACGGAAACTACGGCGTCTGCCAGCCGCAGATTTTGCCGCTGCTGGGCGGACGAAGTGTTCCAGAAGTCCTCGCCGTGATGCTTGGCGCCGACGAAACCGATGGCGAGGTGATCACGCGACGCACCGCAGATGCTGTCGCCGGAAAATCGCTCAGTGACCGCGAATGGCGACAACTATTGCACGACGGATTTGCCAAAGGCCTGTCGGTGGATGCTGGCGACTTGTCCGTTGGTGGCTCCGCGAAGGAGTTGTCTGCCGAGGCTCCTGTTGCCCTTGCCAACGAAGATATCGACCAAAACGATTTTGAAGTCATCTTTACCGCAGCGGATGGATTGTACGACGGTCGATTCGCCAACAACGGCTGGCTGCAAGAGATGCCGCAAACACTTACCAAGATGTCTTGGGACAACGCAGCCGTGTTGAGTCCAGCGTCGGCAAAAGCACTCCAGGTTTGTCACGGCCAGAGCATCGCGTTGCGTATCGAAGGCAAGAAAGTGTTGTTGCCGGTTTACGAGATGCCAGGATGTGCTCCCGGAGTGGTAACGGTCGCAATGGGTTACGGACGAACCAATGTCGGTGACGTTGGTGGCAACCCAGCCAAAGGTATCCCCGTCGTGGGTGTGGACGTTTCGCCAATCCGAACGGCCGATGCCAGTTTGTTGGCGTACAAAGTCGAAGCACGCCCGAATTACACCGAATATGAAATCGCCACCACTCAAGATCACTGGGCGATCGACGATGGTGGTAAAGCAGAAACCGAATCGCGAAGTTTCAACTTGGTTCGCGAAGGATCGTTGGAGTTGCTCAGCAAGGTTCCCGAGTTCGCAATGGGCGCACCCAAGGAACCACATGTTCCTTCGGTTGGTAAAAAAATCGGCGATCGCAAAGACACAATGCAGTCTCCTTTCACCGAACCGGTTTCGGATTTGGAAGACACGCCGAACGATTGGAAAGAAGCCGGTTTGGCCCAGTGGGGCATGGCGATCGACTTGAGCAAGTGCATCGGCTGCAGTGCTTGCGTGGTGGCTTGTCAAAGCGAAAACAACGTGCCGATTGTTGGCCGCGAACAAGTGCTTAATAGCCGCGAAATGCACTGGTTGCGAATTGACCGCTATTTCCAAGGCGACGAGAACAACGCGGACATCGTTCAACAACCGGTTGCCTGCATGCACTGCGAAACGGCTCCGTGTGAACAAGTTTGCCCGGTCGCGGCGACGGTTCACACGCAAGAAGGCATCAATGCGATGGCTTACAACCGTTGCATCGGTACTCGTTACTGTGCCAACAACTGTCCGTTTAAAGTTCGCCGTTTCAATTACTTCAACTACAACGAAGACGTCGGAACGGGTTACGGAATCAATTCGTTCCCGGGCAACATCGAATCGGCCAACCGCAAACTGCAAGCATTGGTGCTGAACCCCGAAGTCACCGTGCGTGGTCGCGGTGTGATGGAAAAATGCACGTACTGTATTCAGCGTGTTGAAAAGGCCAAGATCGATGCTCGAAAAGACGGCGGTCGTAAGGTCGTTGATGGCGACGTAATCACAGCTTGCCAAGCCGCTTGTCCCACCAGAGCGATCGAGTTCGGTAATCTTCGCGATGAAAACAGTGCGGTCGCAAAAGCGCACGCCGACAAGCGAAGTTACGGAATGCTGAATCAACTGAACGTCAAAGCACGAACCGAATACTTGGCTCGCATCCGCAACACGCCCAAAGGTCTCTGGACCAGGGCACAGATGAGCGA
>CAZZDZ010000126.1:0-14846 GCA_964652675.1 uncultured Pirellulaceae bacterium | reverse complement strand
ATCCAGTCGATACCGTTTGGATCGTAATGTGTGGCTCACGACTTCATGGCCGTATCCGCCAAAACGCCCTCGTTCCCGCCTACTTTGCTATTGCGGCAAGCCATCAAAAGCGACCTACACCCAAAGCGTGTTTGGTTGCTAGGATGGCATCCACCTTTCACACAATTTTCGGCACCAGTTTTCCAGACGGCAGGCATTCAATGGGTCTTTATGACCGAGATTACGGGCGCGAGTACGGCGAAGAAACCGCCTGGGACCGCCACCAACGATCTCAGGAGAGTCAAAAGCCGAAAAGCGTTACGATCATTTTGATCGTGATTACAGCGGTGATTTGGTTGATAGACTTTTCGACCGCAAAGACAATCGATGATGAGAAAGTCAGTTGGCTGGCGCAGTGGTTTGCTGCGCGTGATGATACTCCGATTCAGCCTTGGACGTGGTATCAGTTTCTGACCTACGGATTCGTACACGACCACAAAGCCATCTGGCATTTGCTTTTTAACATGTTCGGATTGTTTATTTTCGGCAGAATTGTTGAACAGCGTTTGGGTCGTGGCGAGTTCTTGCGCTACTACCTTGTTGCGATGTTTTTTGGTGGGGTCGTGGGGTCGCTGCAATACTTGATCACGGGTGCGAACGCGAGCGTGATAGGTGCCAGCGGTGCAGTAGCGGCGACGTTGATTCTGTTTGCCTTTTACCACCCACACGAAAAGATCCTTTTGATGTTTGTGATCCCAGTCAAGGCTTGGATCGTGGCGGTAGGATTTGTAGCTTATGATTCGCTCGGGGCACTAGGTCTGCGCGGAGAAAGCAACACGGCGTTTACCGTTCACTTAGCAGGTGCTCTGTTTGCCGCTTTGTATTTCAAACAACGTTGGAATTTGGGTTGGCTGGATTTCACTGGAGAGTCGTCGATCAAAGACAAATTGCAACGGCGCTCGCGTCGAATGAAGTTGAAAGTTCATGATCCCGACAAAAAGGTCCGCGAAGAAGCCGCGGAAGCCGATCGCATCCTGGAAAAAATTCACCAGTCCGGCGAAGCCAGCTTGACATCGCGCGAACGCAAGGCGCTTGAAAAATACAGTCGACGACAACGCGAAAAACGCAACGGATAACAGGAATTCCAAACGTGATCAAAAAACTATTTCCATTGGTTTGGCTGCTTTTCATTTCACCGCTCGCGGTCAATCAACCGCTTTCAGCAAAAGACGCCGACGAAGAGGAAAAGAAGTCTTTGGAGGTCGGCGAAAAGGCACGCAACTTCGATTTACCCCTGGTCGGTGAAGACGACTATGTCGAGCTGAAAGATTTGTACGACGATGGACCTGTCGTCGTGATCGTCTTGCGGGGTTATCCTGGCTACCAGTGTATGTTGTGCAGACAACAGCTTGGTGCAATGATCAATCGCGCCAAAGCGCTCAAGGCTGCGGTGCATAAAGTTGTCTTGGTTTATCCTGGTGAATCCGCCGACTTGGAGCGGCACGCCAAACAGTTTATGGGTTCGCGTTCGATTCCTGAACCATTCGTGTTGGTTCGTGATCCGGGGTTAAAAATGGTTGACGATTGGGGGTTGCGATGGAAAGCGCCCCGAGAGACCGCGTATCCAGCCACCTATATCATCAATTCAAACGGGCGAGTCGCGTGGCGAAAAATCAGCGACAACCACGGAGGTCGCGTTACGGCACAAGAGATTCTCCAGCAGCTTAAAAAACTGTAACGTTGGTTTGCCTTTGAATGGTTAGACGCTCATGATCGCCGTCATTTCATTGATAGTCACCCTCGGTCTAAGTGTTCTGGTGACTCGTATTGGTGCCGTGGCGTTAACGTTGACGGGGATGTCGCGCGAAGTCGCCCGGTTTCAGTCTCGCAGCGCCTATTCAGGTTGCGGGTTCACAACGCGAGAAGCAGAACAAGCACTCGCGCACCCGGTGCGTCGTCAAATCGTGATGACGTTGATGTTGTTGGGGCATTTAGGAGTGGCGACCGTTGCCGGTGCGGTCGTTGTCTCGGTCATGGCGACATCAAAGGATCAGAACTGGACTCAGTTAATCGGATTGCTAACCGTTGGGTTGGCTGGCCTGTTGATGTTGGGTTACAGCAAATGGGTCGAAACGCAACTGAACCGAGTCATTCAGTGGGCGCTACAAAAATGGACCACGTTGGACACGCGAGACTACGTTTCTTTGTTGCAACTGACAACGGATTACGCTGTCACAGAACTGAATGTTGGGCCCAATGATTGGTTGGCGAGCAAAACACTGGTCGATCTGCGGTTACCAGCCGAAGGCGTCTTGGTGTTGGGAATTCAACGACGCGAAGGCGAATACATCGGCGCGCCCCAAGCGGCGACTGAAATCAAGGCATTCGATTCGGTGGTCTTGTACGGACCAATCGATCGAATCAAAGAACTAGATGAGCGACGTGCCGGCCGCACCGGTGACGCAGCCCACTTGTCGGCAACAACGCAATACAAATTGCAGCAGCAACTTAACGAGGAATCATCGCAGCAACGCCAAGAAAACACATCGGCATAATCGGTCTAACCCGCAATACCGGTTTGCATCCAATCGTACCGGTGCAGCAGGTAGACCAACTTGTCTTGGATGTTAAAAAGAGTGAGTGAATGCGAAAACGAGCGACTATGCTGAAGGCTTAAACTCTGTTTAATCTCCTCGTATCGAAGCTCCGACCTTTCTATGCAAGTCAGCAAGGCCGTCATCACCGCAGCCGCTCCGAACCAAGATCGACTTCCTCTGCAGCAATTGGTTTGCCCCAGAGGAAACGACAAAACAGCGCTGCAGTTGATCGTCGAAGAAACCATATCAGCCGGCATCGACGAAATCTGTGTCGTCATTCGACCCGGTGCCCAAATCGGCTATGAACAGGCTGCCGGAGAGCATTTGGCAGCACTGCAGTTCGTCCAGCAACCCGAACCGCTGGGCTATGCGGATGCCATTTATCGGGCCAAGGATTTTGTTGGAGACGATCCGTTCTTGCACCTTGTTGGCGATCATCTGTATCTGAGCAAGTCCGATCAGCCTTGTGCAAAACAATTGATTCAAGCCGCCAAGGATCACGAGTGCAGTGTTTCGGCAGTGCAAGCGACGCGTGAAAACAAGCTGCCCTACTTCGGAATTGTCAACGGCACCCGAATTCCTCGGCATGAACGTGTCTATGAAGTGAACCGTGTTGTTGAGAAGCCAACACCAACGTTCGCCGAACAAGAGTTGGTCACACCGGGGCTGCGTGCTGGACACTACCTGGGTTTCTTTGGAATGCACGTTCTGACCAGCGAAATCATGGTGGCGATCGAATCCTTGGTTGCCGCCGGCGATGGAAATCGCGCAACGTTATCCGACGCATTAGAAGTGCTACGGACCCGACAAAAATACATGGCCTACGAAGTCCAAGGGACACGATACAACTTGGGCGTCCAGTACGGATTGCTGATCGCGCAGCTTGCGATCGGACTCTCCGGCAAACATCGAGATTTGATTTTGACAGAGATGGTGGATTTATTGGCTAACCGCTCCGACATTCAAACAGGGGTCGTACAGGATCAATGAATCGTCTGATTGAAATCATTACTTCGGACGACGATCAAGTACGCGATCAATCGCTCGAATCTGTTTGTCGCGACGCGACGTTAAACGAATTGCTAGAGCATTGCGCCGCAGTGGATCAATTCCGGCGTAACGAAAGCAACTTGTATTTTCGCGTCCGCGCCCTGTTCTTTTTGGCTGCGATCTATCGCTATCATTTGCCAGCCAAATTGGCCGCAACGCAAACGGGGTTGATTCCTTTTGAGGGATACGAACACCTTTTGTCGCGGCGTTTTATCGAAGCCATCGACTGTTTTGCAGGCGTGCAAGCCAAAAGCGGACCCACATTTGGGTTGGCCAGCGCACTAGCGCAGTCTTATCACGAATTGGGATTCCAAACCCTGGCTGATCAAGTTCGTCGCAGTGTGCGGACTGTTCGTGGTAATCAATGGATGTTCCGACTTGGTCATCCAGCGGATCATCCGTTACGAATCCGACCAGAACTACTGCAAATCGATTCTGAATCCGGCACGATGCCGATGTTGCGCGAGACAACAGCGGTGCGAATGGATTTTTCTCACAGCGCCTGGAGCGACATCTTTTTCTTAGGAATGGATTTTCCCGAAGGAGCACGTGTTCTGAACGTCTCGGTGGACCTGGGCGTTCGTGGTCGCGACACCGAAACCAAACCGCCAATCGAAACCTATTTGCGAGTCATCGACGAACCCGTTTTTCGACTCGCCAGCGTGGACTTGGGCGCGACCGGCGAAATCACATCGATCAGTGACATGTTCGATTTTGCAGCCGATTACTTGGGGCTATTAAAAGCAGCAGTGATCGCGGCCGGAATCGTGCCCCCGGGCCTGGAAGGCTGTCGCGAATCGATGGCAGAACTACTGGAACGAATCGTCGGACCAGGAAAGGGATTGGAGCTGGTCAGCAAGATCAACGACATCCCCAAAGGTTCGCGGCTTGCCGTTTCCACGAACCTGCTGGGATCGTTGATCTCGATATTGATGCGGGCGACCGGACAAGTCGAATCGTTGACCGGGCCACTTACCGAAAACGATCGTCGATTGGTCGCCGCACGAGCCATTTTGGGTGAATGGTTGGGCGGCAGCGGCGGTGGTTGGCAAGATTCCGGTGGCGTTTGGCCAGGCATCAAACTGATTTGCGGAACGACGGCCCAACAAGGCGATCCGGAGTTTGGAGTCAGCCGTGGTCGATTGATGCCCGTGCATCAGGTGTTCGGCGAAGACAAAGCATCAGCGGAAACCCGTCAAAAGATCCAAGATTCTTTGGTTTTGGTTCACGGCGGCATGGCGCAAAACGTTGGCCCGATCTTGGAAATGGTTACCGAGCACTACTTGCTACGTAGTGAACGCGAATGGACCGGTCGCGCCGAAGCGATGCAGATTTTGGACGATGTTGTCGAAGCGATTGGTGACGGCGATGTGAAACGCATCGGTGAAGTCACCACACGTAACTTCGAAGGCCCGCTGCAAACGATTATCCCTTGGGCAACCAATCGATTCACCGATGTACTGATTGAAAAGTGCCGCGATCAGTATGGCGACAAATTTTGGGGATTCTGGATGTTGGGTGGCATGGCTGGTGGTGGCATGGGATTCATTTTTGATCCCGCCATCAAATCGCAAGCTCAGCAGTGGTTGGGCGAAACCATGGTCGACGTCAAACGAGCGATGCAAACATCATTGCCGTTTGCGATGGATCCGGTTGTGTACGATTTCAAAATCAATGACAACGGTAGCAGCGGCGAACTTTTGACGGGCAACGATGCGACGATGCCCGATCGATACTACGCATTGGTTTTACCAGAGTTGTTGCGGACGCCATTGCGGGATCTTTCGTCGGCAACGCGAAACGAGTTGCAACGCATTGGTAAACGATGTCGCGAAATCGAATCGGGTAGCGAGACTGCCGGATTACTGCTGGACAGTGTGCTACCAAGTGGTTCAGGTGACGACACCGAATCCAGTTCGCTGCAACAAACTTTGCTGGGAAATGGTTTTGATCGCGAACAGCACGAACAAATTCGAAACGACTTGCGCAGCGGCCGAATTGGGCTTTCGCAAAATCGTTTGCCCAACAGTACTTCGATCCAAGACGTTCAGCCTCAGCATGTGATTGATCTTCGCGACGGCGTTGATCAGAAACACATCGATGTGGGAACCCAAGCGATTGCAGATGGCAAAATTGCGGTGGTGACGCTGGCAGCCGGTGTCGGCAGTCGTTGGACGCAGGGAGCAGGTGTTTGCAAAGCACTTCATCCATTTAACAAGTTCGCCGGTCGACATCGCAGTTTCTTAGAAGTCCACTTGGCCAAGAATCGTGCGATCACCAAAAAATGCGGCGGATCGATCCCCCATGTTTTCACAACCAGCTATCTGACGGATTGGCCCATCCGGGAACAATTGCAGATGCACAATAACTTTGGTTTTGAAGGGTCTTTGCACGTATCGACGGGGCAAAGCGTGGGCTTGCGGATGATTCCGACAGCTCGCGACTTGCGTTTTCTGTGGGAAGAAACCGCCCAGCAAGTCCTGGACGAACAACAGCAAAAAGTACGCGAGAGCCTGCGATCCGCTTTGATCAATTGGGCGCGGACAGCGGGTGAAGGTGCCGACTACACCGACAACGTTCCCAACCAATGCATGCACCCAGTTGGCCACTGGTATGAAATACCCAACATGCTTCGCAACGGACTGTTAGACCGAATGTTGGATGAACAAAGTTCGCTTGAATATTTGTTACTGCACAACATCGATACCTTGGGTGCGAAGGTGGATCCGGGAATGTTCGGTCAATTCATCGACGACGGGTCGACGTTGACGTTCGAAGTGATCGGACGACAACTAGAAGACCGAGGTGGCGGGTTGGCGCTTGTTAATGGTCAGCCGCGTTTGGTCGAAGGGCTGGCGATGCCGAACGAGCAAGCCGAATTTGGATTGACCTATTACAATTCGATGACAACTTGGATCCATATCGACCAACTGCTTAGTGCTTTCGGTTTGAACCGAGATGACTTGGGCAATGCACAAAAAGTTGACGCAGCGGTTCGAAAAATGGCATCGCGGATGCCGACTTATGTCACGCTAAAAGAGGTCAAGAAACGCTGGGGCCACGCACAAGAAGACGTATTCCCAGTCGCACAGTTCGAGAAACTTTGGGGCGACATGACAGCGCTTCCTGAAATCAAAAGCAGCTTTTTCGTCACGCAAATGCGCCGCGGCCAGCAGTTGAAGGCCCAAGCGCAACTGGATCCATGGAACCGAGATGGCTCGGCAGACTACATCGATTCACTGTGCGATTGGTCGATGTAGTGCCAAAGTTGGCAAACCAGGTAGCGGAAGTCGTCAAGACTTTCGGCAAATCACGTAGAACCGAAAGTCTTGACGACTTCCGCTACGGCCTTTTGATCAAGCCGCTTACGTTTCTAATTCTTTGATTCGTTGTTCCAGTTCATCGATTCGTTCGTTGACGGTATCCAATCTGGCCAACAATTTGTCGACTTTGGTTTGCGATTCTTTTGGGGCTGCGGTGCTGACCGGGGCGCGCTTGGCAACTTTGGCTTCCAGATATTGCTTTTCTTGAGGCGGATACAACGAGTGTGCAAAAATTTGTCCGCGGCCAACTGGAGTAACGGCTTCGACCAAACCTTGTTTCACCAATTCGTCGAGAGTGGTTTTTACCGCATCCAGGTTTTCAAAGGCGTACATACGAGACGCACGAGTACGAATTTCGCCGACTGTCTGAGGGCCGCGCAACAACAGTTCGGCCATGATCGAGATACCTGGACTTTCGACTCCCAACCAGTCGTAAGCGTCGTGACGGTATTTGGTCGCTCGGCCGCTGCCCTGGACTTCGATCGCCGCTCCCAAAGCACGCAGTTCATCAAGCACCAGTAAAACATCTTCGTCGTCCAAATCCGTTTTTGGATCGCGATTGGATTTTTGGTTGCAACCGCTCACAAGTGACGACAAAGTCAACGGATAACTATCCGGCACGGTCTTGGCCTTTTCGATCATGACGCCCAGAACTCGACGCGCATTGGCCGAAATTGGAACAGCATTCGGCTTGTCTTCTTCAGTAGATTCGTCGTTCATAAGTCGCTTTGTTCTCTTGTTCGTTCGGCTTTTCAATCAAGGTCAACTACCGTCTGCAGCACTGTTTCGTGACCGCTAAGATATCAGCTTTGCCGATCGTCCACACTCGCATGGAGTTTACTCGGATTCTATGAATTCAGCCGGTACGGCGTCCACTAGCCAGACGTTGTTGGGAGTGACGTAGAATTTATGGCCTTTGCGATGCATGTCGCCGCTACGGATTCTCAAGATGACCGGTTTGCCGCGTCGTTGTCCGACGGATTGGGCGACTGAAAAGTCTGCGTGCAGATGGACATCGTGTCGCTTCATCTTTTTCAAACCCGATTCGCGAATCGATTTCACGAACTGTTCCGGAGCGCCGTGCAGCAAAATTTCGGGTGGTTCGGCTTGCTCATAATTCAGCGCAACGTCGACACTATGGCCCTGGTTGGCACGGATCTGTTTTCCGTCGGAGCTAAATGCAAACCGCTGTTTGTCATTGTTGGCAACGACGCTTTGCAATTGCTCCAGGGTCAATGGCCGACGATGCCGATCGAGCGCTTCCAGCAATACGTCGACGTTGACCCATCCAGATTCATCCAGTTCAATCCCGATGATTTCGGGTTGGTGACGCAGCACCAGGCTCAAAAATTTGCTTGTCTTTTTCTGATCTTTTGTATTCATATGCGCTTCTGACAATTGGCCGTGGGTTTAGGTTCACCAAGAATGTCGCCTACGACGTTGCTGACGCTCCTGGTTCCGGCTTACCTGCTACGGTCTAATGATGGAAATTCAAAAATCAGGTTCCTAATATGCCATCCATTTTTACCAAAATCATTGACCGCGAAATTCCGGCTGACATCGTCCACGAAGACGATTTGTGTTTGGCTTTTCGCGATATCGCCCCCCAGGCGCCCACGCATGTCTTGGTGATCCCCAAAAAAGAGATCGTGTCGTTGGCCGATCTTAGCGACGAAGACGAAAAAATAGTGGGACGCTGCATCATGGTGGTTCACAAAGTCGCCGCGGACGAAGGGCTCGATGGCGGCTATCGACTGATCTGCAATTGCGGTGACGATGGTGGCCAAGAAGTGCCGCATTTGCACTTTCATTTGATGGGCGGTCGCAAAATGACTTGGCCTCCAGGTTAAAACTGAAAACGCTTGCGATCTATTCAGCGGTTGATGCCGCGTTTCGTTTTCCCATCCAGGCGACGAAACTGGGTACCAGAATCGTTCGCACGTAGAACGTATCGATCAGAACACCCAATCCGAGCGCAAATCCCAGTTCGATGATGCCTCGTAGTCCCGCACCGCTACCTTCGGTGCCACCAAGCCACTGAGCGACTGATGTTGGCATCCATGCTGACGAGGTCATCGAAAAGAATGTTGCCGCCATCACCAAGCCACAGGCTGTGATGATGCCGCCCGTTCGAGACACCGCGCGACGCAAAGCCATCAGCCATCCAAGCGTTCGTTGTTCTTCGATGATCCGCGTGACAAGATAAACGTTGTAGTCTTGACCAATGGCGACCAAGATTACGAACAAAAATATCGGCAGTTTCCAATCGAGCCCGACGAAATCAGAACCATACGCTTGTTGAAAAAACAGTAGCGTGAGCCCCAGGGTCGCGTAGTAGCTGAGCAACACGGTCAGAATCAGATAAAGACACAAACCGACACGCCGGATCACTAACACCAAAACCAGAAACACTGCGACTACCACAGCGATCTTGATCGTACGGTTGTCCGACAAGGTGACGCTACGCAAATCGATGATCGATGCGGTGGTACCAGTCAGCAGTACGTTTGTCTGATCCGACTCGTCGACCACTTCGGCGCGAATGTAGTTTCCTAAATCCGCGACCTTGGCTGCCGTTTCGATCGAAAAGGGATCACCGTCAAAGACCACATCCAATCGAGCTAAGCGGTCTTCGTACACCGGGTTGGTCGAAAAGAAATAGCCTTGCGAAATTCGATGCTTTTGCAAGGCGCGACGTTTCCACCCATCCACGCTTAGCAATCCACGAGGCCGATCGGGTGGGAAATCGCCTAACGGATCATCTGCCGTTCGAACGGTGACAACACCTGGTGTCTTGTACAACTTGTCTGAAAGCGACTTAATTTCTTTTTTGAATTCTTCGCGAGGCTGTTCTTTTTGGCGAACAAGCAAAACGGTAACGGGATTAATCTCGCCAATCTTAAAATGCCGTGAGAGCAACCGCAGACCCCGACGACTGGACGCGCTGTGGTTCAACTGGCTACTGATGTCATAGGTCACACTGTTTTCGTTCAACATGCCGTACACGCCAGGTATCAATAGAAAGACCGCGCCCAACACGAGCCACATGACGGGCCGTCGTGTGATCATCAGGCCGATCCAGCTCCAAATGCCGCCGCCGATCGTACCGCTTTGATTTACGGCACTGTTGCCAAGCAATCCGGTTGGTGCGGCTGACACCGCGATTTTGTTTGGCCAAAAGACTTTGGGGCCCAACGCACGCAACATCGCGGGCGTCAGTGTTGTGCAGATCAACAAACCCACCAACAGGCAAATTGCGATGATCGGTCCGGTGTAGTGGAATTTTCCAAACTGCGCAAACCAAAGCATGCCCAGGCCGACCACGGTCGTCAAAGCACTGCCCAGTAGGGCTCCGGTCACCCCGGAGAGCGCATTGCTACAGGCCTCTGGCCAGTCGGCTTTCATCGCTTCTTCGCGAAGCCGTGCGATCAAAAAGAGGCAGTAGTCGGTCCCCGCACCAAACAGAACCACGACGATAAAGATACGACTGGTCGTGAACACGCGCATGTCCAACCCCGGAATCGTTTGCTTGATGGACCAGCCTGTCAAAAGGGCGATCAAAGACAACGACACAACAACCGCTACGCCGATCGATAGCATCGGAACCAAGACCAGCAAAGGGGCGCGATAGACGACAGCCAGGATCAACAAGATCATTACCACCGTGATCAGTTCGGTGTAGCGAATCGCGTCACGAGCAGCTAGTAAGGTCTCGCCACCGATTGCGGCCGAACCGGTCATTTCGATTTTTAAACCCGGTTCGGTGTAGTGCAAACTCTCCTTGCGAACTTCGTCCAATAATCTCGAGACTGCTTCGACGGTTCGTATGTTGCCCAGCGCGGCCAACTCACTGGAAAGTTGCATGACCGCTAACACGGCGCTTTCGTGTTTCATTCGCGCCCCAATGACTTTGTCGTCCCAAGACAACACGTCAATCATCGATTCCCAGCCAGCTAAGTCGCGTTGCTCGATCGCTGTGGGCAACGTCTTCATCTTTTTCATCAAGTTCAACGCGTCTTCAAAATCAGCACCGCTGGCTTCTTCGGACTCGTTAATGCTTTCCAAGAAAAGGCCTCGGTCCCAATACGCGATCGCCATTCGTGGCGAGTACAGCGTCTGCCTTTCGTTATCGTCTAGATTTTCAACGATCTTGTCGTAGAAACGTTCGTCGATTTCTAAAGATCGATCGAGCGATTCACGTACCAACTTTAACCAAGGCGTTGCCTCTCCAGCCGATTCGATCGGGCCACGTTGGTAACCCATGTCTATCGCTCGTCGCCAACAGACTTCTGCCAAACGATGGTAGACTCGACGGAGTAAATCCAGTCCGACGATTTCGTCGTCCTTGTTCAACTTTCCGTTCTCGCGACCAACGATCAATACGACCTGGCTGCGACTACGTTCGCCCGGAAAGGCTTCGTCCAAAAGCGCGCCGCCAGCGACACTGGTCATCGACTTTGGCAGGTAATCGAAATCGCCGTCCAATGCGATGTCGTTCCATGCAGGGGCCACCAAACGCAGTCCTAAGGCAACTACGATCCAAGCAATCAGGACCCATTGCCACCGGGAGGTAACACCGTCCGCCCATCGCTTAGAGAGTGATCGAGGCATGGACTGAATTGATGAGCAGAGTCAAACGAGTATCAAGAACAAAGGCCAAATCGCTGGGAGCCCAAAAAGACTCAGGTAGCCATAAACAAGCCTACCTGAAAACCGCTTAATGAACACCTACGCGAATAAAACGCGATCTGGTTGACGAATCCTACTTGTCGCGGCTCTTTTTCTTATCGCCACGTACTTTCTCTGCGATATTTTGTGTCGGATTCGCGCCGAATGCTTTTAACGCTCGTTGGATAGATTCGCTGCTGATATCGCTGGGCACTTCGACCACTTGGACCTCTCCCGCCGATCGAGCGGCAAGATCCAATTCTTCGATTTTGCCCACAACCAATTCCAACAAATCTTCCCCTTCGGCGCTAACGAGCAACGTGTTGCCGACACCATCGATTCCAAAGGACAGTTTGCCCTTGAAAGAGAAATTGCTGCCTCCACCTTCTTTTCCTTTGTTGCGATCCGAAAGACTAGAACCATTTCCTTCGCGACTGCGTTGCGCGGTGTTCTGTCGCTCTTGGCCACCGCCTTTTTGTCCACCATTGTTAAACGATTTGTCATTGCTGCTGAGCAAATCGCGGTAAGCTTCCTTGAGTGTTTCGGCGATCTTCTCCGAGCTTCCATATTTAACGCTCACCAACTGAGTAAAACGCATCTTGCGTTTGTTGGCTGGCTCTTGAACATCCCAAAGCCCAATCAGTTCTTTGATGGTTCTAAGCTGTTCGTTGGTGGCACCCGATACCACGATCGTATTGGTATCCATGTCTTCGACAAAACGCATCTTGTTGCCTTTGCCCAGACCGGATGGTCCGTCGTCTTTTTCCTCCGGCTGATCCCAATACCAGCGATAGAACGAATCGGCGCTCGAATCGTCATCGCTGTCTTCATCTTTGAAGTAATCTTCCAGGTTCAGCTTTACCCAAAACGATGATGCGTGTTTGATCTTAAAAACGGTGTAGGGTCGGCGCGGCGGTTTCGCCTGAAGCATCAGGTTTTCAAGTTGATCGAGCGCTTTGGTATCGTCGCTCATCAAAACCAAGTTGCCTTGGGAGTCGACCGAAATACGCACAGGCGATGGCGGTTGGTTGGTTTTCGCTTTGGCCACCGGTGGCGCGGGCTTGTCCGAAAAGAATCGATCAAAATCTTTGGACGACCGAATCGGGCCGTCCGCATTTAACGCAGCAGCCTGTTGGGTTTCTTCAGCCTGACCCGTCACCGCTGGGGGCTGCATCACGGTCAGTTGGTACCCACGATTTGAATCATTCTTTACAAGATCACCCTCATCGTCTGACCCCATCTTTGCTTTGGGTTTCGCTGAATCGTCCGCTTTCTCTTCTTTGGTGCTTTTCGATTCGTCTTTGTCTTTTGACTCTGCCGCATCATCCTTGTCGTCACTCATTTCTTTTTCATCATCTGACTCGCTTTCAAGCGGATCCTTGAACAAGTTTGCATCCGGCAGCTCCATCGGATTCGGCGAAGTAGCCTGCCATTGTTTTTGCAACCGACGCAAATACTCGTAAGTTTCCGGAGTTGCCGAGGCATCGATTGTGCGAATCGTTCGTTTGCTACCACCCGGTGGCGGCAGTTCTCCTAGCTTGATCAGCAGCGACTCGACTTGTTCCATTTCGCTTTCGTTTGCCCACAACAGAACTTGGCGGTATCGAGCGTTTGCGGCAACTCGAAATTCATCGGTCTCTTTCTTTTCGTCGTCGTCATTGCCGTAGTATCCGTAGTAGCGATAACGGCTACGAGAATTGTCTTCGTCATCGTCTTTTTTCTGTCCCATCAAGAACGAAATCGACTCAGCGACATCCGCAGCATCCAACCGCCGCAGTTGCAATACCTGAAAGCTCCTACCGCTTCCGTCTAGCCGTTCGATCAAACTTTTGATGATGAATCGATCAGCCGCGCTGCCAGAGACGATCAATGCGTTGTTGTCGTTGTCGGCACGAATACGCGTGCCCGGCTCCAGCACATTCATCTCGCCTACGATTTCGATCAACTTCTTGGGGTCCAACGAAGACAAGCGAAACACTTGGATGCGAGTTTGGATGTCGGCCAATGATGACATAACATCGTTGGGAACATCGATACGCTTTAGAAACTCCATCGCGATCGCGATTCGGTCGACGGGGGCGCGAATGATGATGGAATTCTGACGCACATTCGCAACGATCGAGATATCCGGCTTTTTTGATCCTGTAACGCCGCCCCTATTGTTTCGCATCTGTTGCTGCAACATTTGCATCTGCTGTGGCGTCATGGGAGCCGACTTTTCTTTTTTGATGCCCAAGAAATCTTCCAACATCGCCTTGGCGTCTTGGGCCGGTAAATAACGAAGTGAAAACTCCGGCGCGAGTGCTTCAAGGCTCGCAGCACTGCGTTCTTCTTCCAGTACGCTAGCCACATCACGAAGATTGATCACGCTGTCCATCGCTTCGATGCGATTTGTCGTTGTCATCGCGGTCAGACGACCATTGGTGCTAATCAACGCTGCTAACTCTGCTGCCAACTTGTCGGAGCTTAACCAACCAACGTCCAAAGATGTTCGGACATAGTCATGGGGTTGAAGCGTCGAAAGTTCATCCACGTTGACGCGCGGTACGATCGCCGGATTGATGTTCTTGGTTTGGGTGATGGTCATGCCACCATCCATCTCCAGAATTGTGAACCCTCGCGCAAGTAAGTGTCGATTGAAAAGATCTTGAGTCTCCGCGACGGTGTAGCGCCCAGGCGAAGCAAGGTTCACACGATCACCGGGTAGTTCCAACCAATCAAGTGGTTTGTTGGCGATGACCGAAAGCCAATCGACCAATTCAACCCAAGACTGATTGCGAAACTGAAACGCAACTTTGCCGTCATCGCCAACGGCCGATTTCAACTCTTCGGCATCGGCCTGCCCATCGACGACTTCGCCTCGTCGAATGATCTTTGGCTCAGGCGGCTCTTTGTCCTCCTCCTTCTTCTTGTCATCGCCATCCTTGTCGTCGCTCTTCTCTTTGCTTTTGTCATCTTTATCGCCCTCTTCGGAGGACTTTGATTCCGAGGCTTTGACGACAACAGGTTTGCCGTCTTCGCCAAGCCGGTACGCAACAGGCCCATCTGCAAAAACAGGCGAGAACCCGATTAGGAAAAAGAAGAGAAGCTTGCCAACTGGAGGCATAAAAAGACAGCGCATAAGAATCCCGGTCACACAGCAGTACACTAGTGCCCCCAGTATGGGTCGTTTCCCACTCGCTTACAAACCGAAATTTTGTCTTCTTCGTGATGAAAATGACAAGAGCCC
>CAZZDZ010000125.1:13459-14851 GCA_964652675.1 uncultured Pirellulaceae bacterium | reverse complement strand
CTATATGCTGTCGCTGCTTCGCAGCTGGTTTTCTGGTTGATTCACACATTCGATCAAACGAATCTCGATGCGTTTTTCGATATTTTGAACGCATGCCCTGTTTCAAGAAGTCCGATTTATTTGCGGCAATTCCAGATAGACAATTCTCAATCGTTGCGTATCGCTTTCGTAAATCGAAAAGCCGGGGTTCTGTTGTCCGGTTCGGTTGTACGCGAGTGATGGATTGACTAGCAGGTAACGGGATCCTTCGACAAGAATTTGTCCCTCTTCTGTTGCATCAAGTGCTTCTGAATCAGATTTCGTGGTAGCACTATATCGGTATAGCATTGGCTGATGAGTATGTCCAACAACGCAACGATCGAATTGGCAATCGTCAAAACAGTTCCACGCTTCGATGGAGGATCGAATGTATTCGCCAGCGCGATGCTCACGAGGAGAACTGTGGGTTACCAACCAGCCGTTTGTTTCAATTGATTCGGGCAGACTGCCAAGCCATCGGTAAGACTCGGGCAGCAGTTCTCTGCCATGGTCTTCGTCATGGTTGCCTCGTACGCAAGCCGAAAAGTGTTCTTTGACGAGAGCAACACAAGTTTCGTCCGCATCGTACCCATCGATGTAATCTCCAAGCCCAATGATGTTGCGAACGTTTTCCTCCTGGCACCTTAGTAGCGCCATCTTCAACGCTGGCGCATATCCATGGATGTCTCCAATGAAGGCAGTTTTTGTCATGGCAGTTAAAGGGTTGCATCTGTAGTTGCAGACCAATCGATATGACCAATCTAACCTGATGCGCGACTATACACCTAGCGGTGTTGAATCCAACATGAAAGCGGACCATCGCTTGAATCGCTACGCGGCGGCGGGTGGATTCGCGTTTGGTTTTCCGTTTCGATACGCTCTGGCCAAGAAGATAAACCTGCAGAGTGTGGCGACCGCAACGGCGACGACAAAGCTGACTGCGGCGGTTTTTAGGTTCGGCTGGGCAAACGAGAAGTTGGCAATCATCAATGTCGTCAGCCCGACTAACGCTGCGATAAAACTGTCTTGTGGCCGACTAGCTGCAAGCAGACCAATCGTGAACACAAAACTCATCCCCAGCAGTGGCATCGCGATTCCCAAAATACTTGTGATCGAGTTCTTTCCGCCGAAATGCTCCTCAAAATACAACGCGTACTTTTTGCTGAAGAACAGTTCCGTAAGCGGCTCTCCCCAAAACCACAAACAACCCGCGAAAACCGCTAACACCGACAACGTGAACAGACCGTACTTGGATAGGATTCGTATCAAGCCTGACCAACTGTGGTTGACGTATTCTTGTGCCGCTCGCGGAGCAAGGATACTGCTGATGCCCAGTAGCAATGGGTTGGCCAGCATCACGATCGTAAAACATGC
>CAZZDZ010000125.1:1984-13359 GCA_964652675.1 uncultured Pirellulaceae bacterium | reverse complement strand
TTTTGCTGCATAAACCAGAGCGATCAGGACAACCAGATAGATGGCGGCAAAGAAACACTCCAGCAAAGCGGATGCTTTGACCGCTAGATTCGCCAGCAACCAACGCCGTGAAAACTCGCGACCAAGTTGCAGTGGTGCCAATGCGGCGACGGCAATGAAAGCGAAACCCAGTTCTGGTTTTAGAACTTCAAATCCAAATTGAATTGCGACGAAGATGCTGGCTACGGTTGCGATCAACCCGATCACCAACAGGGACGCGATCAGCATGTTTCCCGAGAATGGCTTGCGCTGGTCGTCGGATCGTTTTTGATTGAATACGGTCAACGGTGTCGTCACGAACGCTTCGTGAATGCCAACCACAATCATCAGCACGCCGAACGCGCTGGAGTAGTAACCAAGTTGCTCTTCGGAACCGCTGCCGAACCGCCCGCCAACGGTGACGGATGTCAGCAGACGCATGACGCTGGAAATCGCTTGTGCGGCCAGCGCCCAAAACACGGTCATCGGAATCAGGCTCAAAATGCTGCGTTTCTCATTCGCAGCGACGACCGGCTCTGAGGAAGCGTATCGGCGCTCGGCCGTTCCGCTGATCGCGGAGTCGTCAATGAGTGAATCGGGCAACATGTTAATGAGTATAGTTCAGCCCTGGAAAACGCCATGATCCAGCTTGGAATCTAACCAGATCGTGGCAAAATTCTGCACGATTGGTGCACAAAAGAACGATTGGGGCAAGGGCCAAACCTTATGGGGTTGCTAAGGGGGAATAGTGCCCGCCGAAATCGGGGCTGGTTTGCAGGTTTTCTTTTCAAAAAACGGTCATCGCAGTTGGATCTCACTCTGCCAAGCCGGAGAGATCAAATTCGTTGTAGTCGACTCGTTTCAAGAAAAGCCCCTGCGGGGGAGCGGTTGGGCCAGCCACGTCACGGTTTTTGGCTTCAATGACGTCGGTAATCCAGTCCGGAGAACGTTTCCCACGACCGACTTCTACCAGCGTCCCGACAATGTTGCGGACCATGTTGTAAAGAAATCCATCTGCTTCGATTTCGATCGCGATTCGTTTGCCGGTGCCCGGCAAGTCCAGACGCGATTGGTCGAAACCATTTTGGTAGTCGGATTCATCTTCGATCAGTTCGCAATGCGTGATCGTTCGGACGGTTGATTTGCGTTCTCCGCCAGCAGCTTGAAAACTGGCAAAGTCTTTTTCGCCTACGAAATGCTTCGCAGCTTGAATCATCGATTCAATTTCAACGCGATGTTTATAGAGCCAGTGATATCGGTGATGAAAGACGTTGCGCAATCCACCCAGTTGAATCTGGTAGCGATAACGTTTGCCAATCGAATCGCGAATCGCGTGGAAACCATCTGGTGCGTCGATCGATTCGGTTACAACAATCGACTCGGGCAAAAAAGTGTTCAGTCCTGCGGCCAAACGGGTTGCTGAAGCGTTCCATGATTCGATTTGGCAACTGGCAACTTGTGCGATCGCATGCACGCCAGAATCAGTGCGACCGCTGCCGACGACCTGAACGTCTTGTTGGGTGACCCGTTTGAACGCCCGCTGCAATTCGCTTTGGATCGTCCGCTGGTTCGGTTGAACTTGCCAGCCGGCATAATCCGTTCCGTCGTAGGCGACAGTCAACTTGAATGAACGAGTCACGGCAGGTGGCTATACCGAATCCCAATTAAACCGAAGTACTTCGCTGCACCATCAGCTCTGCGATTTGCACGGCGTTTGTTGCCGCTCCTTTTCGCAAGTTGTCGCTGACGCACCAGAACGCAATTCCGTTGCCGCCGCTGATGTCGCGGCGGATGCGTCCAACGAACACGTCGTCTTTGCCGTCGCAGTCGCGCGGCATGGGATACTGATGATTGTCCAAATCGTCGACGACCGTTACACCGGGCGCTTCGTCGAACAACCGTTTGGCTTCGACAACGGTCAGTGGCTTTTCGGTTTCGACCATGATCGATTCGCTGTGTCCGATCGCGACGGGAACACGAACGGCCGTTGGGCAGACTTGGATTTCTTCATCGCCCATGATCTTGCGAGTCTCGTACACCATCTTCATTTCTTCACTGGTGTAGCCTTCGTGCTTTTCAGATCCGATTTGCGGGATCAAGTTAAACCCGATTGGATGTTGAAACGTCTCGGGAGGATGAACTTGGCCAGTCAGCGCGCTGCGAACGCTGCTGTTAAGTTCTTCGTTGCCGGCAAGTCCCGCGCCACTGGTCGCTTGGTAGGTGCTGACGACAACACGTTTGACACGCGCGGCTTTGTGCAGCGGTGCGAGCGCAACAACCATTTGGGTCGTGCTGCAGTTGGGGCTAGCGATGATGCCGCTGTGGTTGTCCACCGCGTCCGGGTTGACTTCTGGGATGATCAACGGAACCTTGGGGTCCATCCGCCAATAGCCACTTTCGTCGACCACCACTGCGCCTTCTTCGACCGCATAAGGAGCGAAGTCACGTGAGATTTCGTCTGGTGTGCTGGCGATGACCAGATCGATGCCTTTGAATGCGCCTGGCTCAAGCAGTTCGATTTTGATCGTTTCCCCATTCACTCGGACTTCTTTGCCCACCGATCGCTGCGACGCGAGCAGTTTCAGCCGCTTGTAAGGGAATTTACGTTGGGCCAGTTGTTCCAGGACGATACGGCCAACGGCGCCGGTGGCGCCAACAAGTGCAAGGGTTTCCACGATGATCGAATGTTGGTTGGAGTTGAAGCTGAAAAGAAGTGAGTGTTATTTGAGAGCTTTGGCGGCCGCGGGAAGTGTTGGATCGACCAGGCCGCGGATGCCGCGTCCTTCATCTAGTTTGAAATCGACCTGATAGTCAACTTCTTCGGAGTTCGATTCCCAGAACCGCTTCATTTTATCTTCCGAGAGCTTCTTGTACGACTGGAATACTCGGAAACCGATCCCGCGTGCTGGGTCATCTGTAATCCACCAAGGGCTTTGGGGAACCATTGGATCGACGTCTTTCCAAACGACATAGTTAGAAACCAAACGGGAAGCGACTCGCAACTCAGGTGGATCTTTTTCCCATGTACCGCCGCGTACGACGCACTGGTCTTCTTCGGTTGGCCAAACCACCATGTCAATCGCGACGTTGTCTTTGCCGACGTAATCCTTGTATCCGTTGGCAGTGTGTTTGTTGATTGTCCATTCGCCCGCATTACCAATCATGTCGTGCAATCCGAATGCGTTGGGTTTCTTGGTGCCGACAAGCCCAGCTCCGTCGTCTGCATTATCAAAAAACCACGCGTAGTCATCGATTTGATCGGCGCTTTCACCCCAACTGTACGCGGTCTTGCTGCCGGCGCGGGCTGCATATTCCCATTCCGCTTCGGTGGGCAGACGATATTGTTGCTTGGTTAGGCGGCTCAGCCATTTGGTGAATTGTTGCGCTGCATACTGCGACATCGTGACCGCTGGCTGCTCGGGCTCTTCGCCGTATTCGAAAGTATAACTGGGGTCGTACAGTGGCGTCGGGGCGGTGACTGCATCGGTGATGTCGGCACCAACTTTGCGTTCGCCGTTTTGCTGGAACGCTTTGAATGTTTGATAGAGCGACATGAACTCTTTGTACTGCGCCCAGCTAACTTCGGTCTTGGCGACCCACATTGGGTCTACGGTAACCTGGACTTGTGGGCCTTCGTCTTTTTTTCGCTCAGCTTCGGTCTCGGGACTACCCATCAGGAATTTGCCCCCAGGTACCGGCACCATTTCAAACGAAATATCGGTACCCGGTATCGTGACGGTGTAGGGAACCATGAATCCCTCGGCGACTTTCACCGCTGGGCCACTGGCTGGTTTTTCTTTCGCGATCCCTGGTCGAGTCGACTTGGGTGATTCCGCAAACGTCATGGCTGGCGCGAACAAAAGTCCAGCCAGTAGCAAAAGTTTCAAGCGTATTGTTCTACGACTCATCATGATCCCCCATCATTGCGAAATTTGAACACTCAGCGAATTTGGGCATTCCACATGTCGTGTGGATGTGACGCAAATTCGCAACTACTTACTTGTCCAATGCTTCGATCGCACTTGGTAGCGTTTTGTCGACCAGCCCGAGGCCGCCGCGTCCGCCAATGAGGCGGCTTTCGACGTCCGCCATGACATCTTCGCTGCTTGTTTCCCAGAATTGATTGATGGTTTTCTCGGGCAGCGGCGTGAACGAGCGGAAAATGCGAAAACCAACTCCGCGCGCCGGATCGCTGGTGAACCACCACGGGCTCTTGGGAAAGTTCGGGTCTTCTTCTTTCCAAAGTTCATCGTCGGATCCCAATCGCGATGCACAACGCAGTTCCGGTGGATCCATTTCCCAACTGCCACCACGTACGACACACGGCTCTGATGCTTTGGGCCACTTCACGACGTCGATTGCATTGATGTCTTTCTTGTCGGCAAAGGACGCATAGCCGTCTTCGGTGTATTGGTTGACGGTCCATTCAGCGACACTGCCCAGCATATCGTGCAGACCGAATGGGTTGGCTTCTTTGGCGCCAACCGCTTCGACTCCGCCGTCACAATTGTCAAAGTACCAAGCGTGATCGTCCAGTTCGTCGTCAGTATCGCCCCAGTAATACGCGGTCGTCGTTCCGCCACGGGCTGCGTATTCCCATTCGGCTTCGGTGGGCAATCGATACTGGTGACCCGAAACACGGCTGAGCCATTTGGTGCACTGCTGAGCCGAGTACTGCGTCATCGTGACGGCTGGCTGTTCGGGTTCTTCGCCGTAATTGTAGGTGAACGTTGGATCGTATAGTTCGGTGGGAGCGGTGATCGCGTCGACTTTGTTTTTGTCTGTGATTTCGCGTTCGCCGTTGGATTCAAAGGTTTTGAAAATCCCGTACAGCTTCATGTACTCTTTGTATTGAGCCCAGTTGATTTCGGTTTTGGCAACCCACATTGGGTCGACTTTGACCTCCAGTTGCGGACCTTCGTCTTCCTTGTGGCCTTCTTCGGATTCGGGGCTGCCCATTTTGAATGTGCCGCCGGGCACGGGGACCATGTCGATTTTTACATCGGTACCTGGAATCGTAAACGTGTACGGGACCATGAACCCACCATCAACTTTGACAGCAGGACCACTAGCAGGTTTTTCGCTGGCAATGCCCGCCGTGTCCGTCGGTTTTTCTGCCATCACGGCAGTGGTCAGTAACAGCGTGAAAGCAAGGCTAAAGAAACCGGATAGTGGGAACGTACGCATTAACATTTGACTCTTTTGCACGAAGTGTTTTCTGAAAGGCCGAAACCATGATTGGGCAATCCATCATCCGGTGGAGACGGATGGTTATGCGATCGCCACTGGTCGATTATAGGCGGTGGAGTCGATTCTTTCGATTGGCAATTTGAAAGCCATCGCAATCGCTGGATAAAGGAGGACGATTAGCCACAGCAGCGTAATTGGCGAGGCAAATGTGTCCACGACCGTGTCTTCAAACAGCCCTGAAATCAGCACGTACATCGAAATCGCCCGAATCAACGGCTCGGAGGACGTCAGCCCAAAGAACAAATTCCAGGCCAGCAGGCAAAGAACAGCCGCACCACAAAACACGCCGCCCGCAAGCGTTATGTGCAAGACTGAATTGTGGGGACGGTACGAAAAATTCTCCAGCAACGTAGGGGCGCTGCTAAGTCCGTAGCCAGTGAGAGGACGTTCAATGATCAAGCTGATCGTTGCCGCCCAAATCGCAGTACGACCGGTCGCCGAAGTCAGCTCGGAAACGTCTCCCGTTTTCGTACCCGCTGAAAGCACGCTTTGAGTGATCGCTCGATCGCCGATGACGACTTGTGCGGCCAGCAAACCGCTGATTCCGATCGCGAGCGAAAGGATACACAATGCGATGCCACGACGTGTCAATAACAGGTCACCCACCAAGAAAATGGTTGCAGCCATTCCGGCGGCCATTGCCGTACGACTGAATGTTGACAGTACCGATGGGATGGTCAAAACCATCAACATGATTAACACCGCCCGTACTCCCGGGGCGCGCGTTTTTGCATCAAGGCCACGGTAGAGAACAAGCGACAGGAGGCCCATGAGAACTGCGTTTCGTCCCACGCCATTGGGGTGACCAAGTCCGCCCATTCGTTTCACGAATGTGCTCTGGGCTAGTTCTTCTTGAAAGACACCAATGTCGGGAAAGAAAATGTACAGGAACCACGCGAGCGCGACGTGTCCGACCAAACCGATCAAGATCGCGATCATTACGTTTCGCAATCCCAAAACATAAAGAGCTGTGGGAATGAAAAGCACATAGCCAAAATGCAGCAGCGCAGAAATGCGAGAAAAGTTCGCGACTTCTGCCAACGCAAACAAGGACATGACGATCAGGCCCACGCCCAGCCCAGCCACCAGTAAGCCTGGCAGACCAAGCAGGCTTTGGCGAATTTTTTTGCTGTGCAAGAAACCCCATCCACCACAGAGCATTGCGGCACTTGCAATCGCGACTTTAAAAATCACTCGCCAGTCCACGCCGACATAGTTTTCTTGGTCGGTACTTGGGTCGACGGTATTCCAAAACGCAGCCGCGGCGCAAATCAGAAAAGCGACGCAGGGAAAGATCTGAATACGTCCCAGAAGACTTGGCGCATTGGATTGATCAACCAATTTTTGGTCAACAGATGCCAGTTCGGATGAGGCGGTTGCAGCGGTCAAAAGTAGATCGGTAAACGAGGATCGAAAGATTGTCTATGCAAATGGGCTGGTCGATTCGATTGAATCTATGCAATCAGCGATTGCGGTTCCATCCTACTTGGCCAACGCCAAAAAATGGCCCTGGGGACGGGAAAAACGGCCCACGGCGGATCGCTGACCGGAATTATCGGAGCAAGCAGAACGACCGTTTGTCTATCGGCCCGCCAATTCAAAGCTACAGAACTAGCCATTCAAGCAAGACCTAATTTTTCTGACTTCGGTTCCGGTACCATTGCTTCCACTTCGCTTTGTCCGTGCCAAAGCTGACATCTGTTAATTCGATCAGTTTTTCCGCGACGTACTTTGGCCATTCACCTGGTTCGGTGTAAATGTCAAAGCGATCAAAGTCCGCGTCCAGCAACATGATCAAACTCCTAATCGACTCGTCTGAATTGGGTACCGTGCAAGCGTTGATGGCATGTTCAACGGCCTTTGTGTTGATGAACTCGGTCTCACTGAAAAAGCTTGCCGGACAATCGTACAGTATCTCAGCGACTTCGCTCGCAATCTCTGGCGTGGGATCTTTGGCAAGCCAATACAGAATGTGATTGCGGCTCACCGTTGGATCTTCGTTCAGCGTATCGATCAAGCTTTGATTCCTGTTTTCCTTCTGCAACAAAACCTCGAGGATGCGTGCGGTTGCTCTCGTCTTGGAGTCCATTTTATCCACACGTGCACGAAGGTGTTTAAGCACCAGGTCCCGGTCGTTCTTGGCTAGCAGCAATAGGCCTTGGAATGCAAAATGTTCATCAATCGAATCCACCAATTTTTCGACAACCAATTCTTGGTTGCGGCTGAAAAAATAGCCTATTAGCGATCGATGAATCCGGTCCTCCATTGTGGTTGCATCAATCAAGGATCGTGCTGTTTGCTGGACGACTGGTAGATCGCATTGCAGCAACGGAGACAAGACTTGGGATGCTAGATGGTTTTCTGCGAAACCAGGTTCCATTGCGATCTTGGCCAAAGCGGAAATTCCCGACTCGAAATTCAGGCGGGCAATCAAATCCGCAAAACCACCATGTTGGATTGCGACGTCACGCCGCGTAGAGTCGACGCCAATCAGTCCTATGTTTTTGACGACCGTTTTGTCCTGAACCGCTTCAACAAGAAGGTCCTTTGACCAAGCCATGTCAACATTGCCAAGTGGACGTCTTGACCGAGGCGGATCAAATAATCGCCCGAAGATGGAAGAGGTTACGATTGCTCCATTTGGTTTTTCGGGCATTTTTTCATCGAGTACTTCCTGCCGCTTTTCTTCGGGCTGAGCAACTGGAGGAAAACTATGAAGGTTGCCAATCACCCAGTAGACGCTATCGAGGTGTTTTTGCTCTTTGTCGCGTGCTTGCTTCAATAAGAATTCTCGCCCTGCATCGTCGTTGACAGCAGCCAAGATGCCAGCATCAAACAGCCGGAGAACAAAATCGCGTTGCCCGTCATTCATCCGGCTGCGCACGACTTCGCGCGTTGGTGGTGAGTCTCGTTCAATGATTAACTTTATCGCATCAGCATTACGCCTATACGAGGAACTTGCCGAATTCATCCATGGCATAATGTTGTAAGCGCCAAATCTCTCTGAACTTAAATCCAGTACCCCGTCGCGAAACACTGGAGAAGTGTTGGGGACTTCGCGAAAGAAAAACGCAGATGCCCCCTTCGACTTTGGCTTGATGGTTGATTGCTTCAATGTAAATGTGGGAACGAGATCGCGGCATGTTTTCAGTGAAATTTGATCCAGCGAAGGCCGAAGTTCTTTTTCCAGTTTGCCGCGGACCGTGACCGCGACACCATGTCCCACAAATTCAGCCCCCGGTCGTTGTCGCCACTGGCTTACGATTACGTTTTGTTTAGCGTGCTCGAACCAGTAGACTCCATTGAGACTCCACATCGTTCCCTGTAATTCAACTTGGTGGCCTTTGAGTTCATTCAGATTGGGAAATGAAGTTGCAATGACTTGAAGTCCGTCTGTTTTTTTCTGTCCCGAAATCGACACGGTCGCGTTGATGATTTCGCTTGGCCATTCTGGCATACCCAGCAGGCGTGTGGTTGTTGAATCGGTTTTGATATACGGATGACCGGATTGGTTGATTGCGACGCCTTTTGCGATCACGTGTTCACCAATGCTGGGTGAATCATCTTTTGCGATCGATACTGGTGGTTGATTGAGTTGGAATGTGATTGCCGCCTGGCCTGATTCGGCGAAACCATTTCGAATCACACCACTTAGTCGATATCGATTTCCACGCGTGAGCGTGTCCTTTGAAAACGGATTGCCCAGCACAAACACGCGGACTTGGTTCTCGTCAACAACTTCATCGCCGATGCGAATCGCACGAGCACGCCCACGCCCCCAATTTCCACGTTTCGAATTGCCGACTGGATCATCCACAATCACATCGATCATGATTGGGTCACCAAAGCGGACCGTCTGACTCCCAACCTTCGTACAACAGAGCGGTGTAGAAAGCAGGTCAGCAAATGTTTCGTTCGGAGCGTTAGCGCCGGAAAAGATCCCGTCAGCGCCCTTCGCATCAAAGCAAAGCAAGACGCTACAGCCGAGCCATGCGATCGTCGCGATGGCGCTAAGATTTTGTTGTGATAATTGCATCTCGTGATAACCCCATGTATTGCAACTTGTCAATCAGTTCATAAGTAGACTGCAAAGCGTCCGTGTGTCCGGTTATTGGAACTAAGAAACCAGGTTGATCAAGGCTTTTTTGTAAAAACACTAAGTGATAGCTATCGATCGAATTCACTTTAGAGCTTTGTCCAATCTTTAGTTCTCGAATGGTTTTGAATGCGGCCTTTCCGAAGTACATACTTGATGGCGGGTTACCAGACGCCCCTTTTTCGACGAGATCTTGGAAGTGCTCTACTCGAAGAATTCGATCTCCTTCACCTTTGAACATCGAAACGACTTCCAGCTGCAAAACGTACTGTCCATAGTGTTTCTGTTCAAATTTATCGTTTTGAACACGGGAAGCACGAATACAGCGAACGATCGCCACTATACCTGAGTCGCTTTTCAGCCTGTCGAACGATATTTTGAGGGCTGGTTTTGCTTGAGCAAATTGAATTGACGCAACTGCGAAGACAGAAATCAAAGCAGTTTTTACGATCGAGAAGTTCATAGAGCCTTACCAATTGCACGGGCAGCGCTGGGATAGGCGGTCAGCATACGACCGCGAGTCATGGACCGATCCTGACTTGCTGGCTTTTATTGATTGAGTCTCTCTGGTCGGCCTTTGAGTCGAACATTGATGTCCAGAGTCTTGCCGTTGCGGGAAATTTTCATGCGGACGGTTGATCCGGATAGTTCGTTGCCGATCTTTCGCATCACATGGCCCATGTCGCGAATCGTTGATCCGTTGACTTCGATGATCACATCGCCGGCTTGAACGCCGGCCAGGGCGGCGGGGGAATCTTGTTCGGCGATACCGGTGACCAAGGCTCCGCGTACACGGTGATTGTCGCCAACCATTTGATCATCGGGGACTTCTGATAACGCGACGCCAAGCCATCCGCGGTCCACACGACCGGTCTCGCGAAGACGCAGGTAGACTTTTTTGACGACACTGCTGGGGATGGAAAAACTGACGCCTTGGTAGGTGTCGCCCACGATTGCTGTGTTGATTCCGATCAGTGTTCCGCGAGCGTCCACCAGGGGGCCACCGCTATTGCCAGGGTTTACCGCGACATCGCTTTGCATGAAATCTTGGTAGCGTGTGCTGGCGCGAACCATGCGATGTTTGCCGCTCAAGATTCCAAAAGTGATCGTGCGATCCAGTCCGAACGGGCTGCCAACCGCCCAGACGGGCGAACCGACTCGACAACGTTCGCTGTCGCCCCAAGCGATTGGCATCAGACCGTTGGCGTCGATTTTTAAAACCGCCAGGTCAGTCAGTGGATCGGTCCCAACGATGTTGGCGGGGACTTGCCGTCCATCGCTCAATGTTACCGTGATTGATTTGCCTTCGGCGATCACGTGCCGGTTGGTAATCACAAACCCCGCGTCGTCCACGACCACACCGCTGCCTTGATCGGATGCGGGCAGGATTGCGTTCGATCGAGCGAGGAGGCCAGAGGATGATTTTTGGCGATCGACTTCGATGTGAACAACACTCGGGCCGACAGCGGAGGTGACCATCTGGTATGCCTCGCTGAGCGCGTCAAGCGATACGTTCTTGAGGCCTTCGGTACCGGTTTCGTATTCGGCACGCAGTTCGCCGCGATGCCAAGCGTAACGAATTTCTTCGACGATCGTTGGTACGGCGAAACGCGCCGCGGCAAGCATGAATCCCATCGTACAAAGCAGCATCAAGCTTTGCGTTATCGGATTGGGATGGATGTTGCGCCGAGATCGGTTTTTTGAACTGGGGTCTCTTGAGTTGAAATCTTTCGCACTAGGCTCGAGCGGTGGCTTCGCACTATGTTCGGGCGGTGGCGGTGGGACTTTTTCGCGTGCGGTCGAAAGGCGGTCGGTTGGTTGAGGTTCGGTGCTTTCGTGGGTGTCAGGAGAAATCCTGTGAAAGATCAGCTTGGATTGTGGTTGCGACGGATCGGTTGCACTTCCAATTGATTCGACATGGGGTGCGTTGATTGGTTGAGATGGTGTGGCTGCTGAATCTGTTCGCAATTGAGTTTCTTGTTCTTGCGTCTCCTGCGTGGTTGCCCATCGA
>CAZZDZ010000125.1:0-1884 GCA_964652675.1 uncultured Pirellulaceae bacterium | reverse complement strand
CTGGCTGCATGGCTTAGAAGGCTCTGTAGGTTGTTGGGCAACAATCCAGTCGTCGGTTAATCGGTTATCCAATTAAATCCTTAGACTGTCAGAAATCGAAGCAACCAAGAGCGGTGCCCGAAATTTCCGAGCTTCTATTCTAGAGGCTTTGCCCCCCAATCACGAAGCGATTTCCGTTGAGAAGCCGTGATGAAAAAAGACAACAGACGTTAAAACCGCTTCGGAAGACCGTGAAAATTTGCCGGATCTTCAATATTTCAAGCTTCCAAGGCGGAATTGAGGTGGTTTGAGCATGTTGAGGGTTTCGAGGAAAGGTTGCTGATAGCGCCTGTAATTCGCTGGGACAGTCGGCTAAACCCACTGGGACACTCGGTTTAAACTCAGGGGGAGGGGACGAATTTACTTGGCGAGACTATCTTAAAGGGGCGAAATTGCAGCAAAAAGAAAGCAAATCGCCGTTAGCAAGATCGCAAGCCCCAAGCCCCGCGAGAGACAATGTTTGAGTCCGCACGAGAATCGATCTACAAAGCCATCGCTTCGATTCGTTTGGTTGACCCCCATACACACATCAACCCCCATGCACCCGCGTCCACCACGTTGGCGGACATTTTGGGTTACCACTACTACACCGAACTCGTTCACTCTTCCGGGATGCCCAAATCGGAGATCGAAGAAGACGGAATCGAGCCACGTGAATTGGTGCGCCGATTGGTTCGTGGATTGCCCAATATCGAAAACACAGCTAACTACCAGTGGCTGATCAGTATCTGTCAAACGTTCTTTGATTTTCAAGACGACCGAATCACCGAGTCGAATTGGGAATCGCTGTACGACGCAGCAGAAGAAAAAATGAGCTATGCCCAATGGCCACAGATGGTCTTGGACAAAAGCAACGTCGAATCGGTTTTCTTGACCAATGATTTTGACGACCCGTTGGAAGGTTTTGACACCAACACTTACATACCGTGTTTGCGCACCGATGACTTGGTGTTTCACTTGGGCAAGCACCAAACGCGCGAACGATTGGCGGCTTGTACTGGAATCGAACTGGACGGTTCGCTAGAGAGTTTGCGATCATCGCTTCGGAATCGTTTCGAGCACTTTGTGCCCAATGGGGCTAGAGCTTGTGCGATTTCGATCCCGCCGGATTTTGAACCGATTCGTGTGGCTGACGGCCGCGCGGCAACGGCACTGAACGAAGTTCTACGCAAAGGCAATCAAGCCGACGCGTCGCATCACGTCGCTCTTTCGCGCCGAGTGTTTTGGACTTTGGCGGAGTTGTGCGATGAATTCAACGTGCCATTTGATTTGATGATCGGTGTGAATCGTGGCGTTTATCCCGAGGGGGTTTATCAAGGCCAGGATCTTTATGACAGCCGAGTGTCTTTGGTTCAGTACCGCGAACTGTTTAACGCGTTTCCTGATGTCAAGTTTCCAGTCTCGGTTTTGGCCAGTGTGACGAACCAGGAACTGGTCAGTTACGCGTGGATTTTTCCCAACGTGATCACCAACGGCCATTGGTGGTACAGCAACACTCCGTCGTTCATCGCGCGTGACGCGGCAGCACGTTTGGAAGCCGTGCCAAAGAACAAGCAAATCGGCTATTACAGTGACGCGTACAAATTGGAATTTGTGTGGGCCAAGTTCGATATGTATCGACAGATTTTGGCTGACATTCTGGCGCAGCACTTTGTCGGTTCGTGTGGCTGGAGCGAAGAACGCGCAGTTGAGCTGGGGTATCAGGTGTTACGCGGGAACGTGGACACGATTTTCCCAAATCGTGACGATCCATCTGGCGAAAACATTCCAAGTTTTGACGCCCGCACCGCGTTGGCGCTGACCAGTGCGACAGCAGCCGGGCTGGCGGGAACGGAGCTGGCGGGA